>CACYKX010000285.1 GCA_902775075.1 uncultured Prevotellaceae bacterium
AACAACCGAAGGCATACTTTGTTCTACCGATTGTGATTTTGCTTGCTGGACAAATGGTGAAGATCTCCAGTATGTTTATTCATACGAGGATGACTTTGGTCAGGTCACTTGTGAGGCTATTTCTGACTTCCCTGCCGAAGGGCAGACTCTTGAAGACCTTGAAGCACAAGGTGAACGTGCCATGCCTCGTAAGCCAGCCAACGAGTCTTTGGTGAAGACGTTTAAACGATGTCATGATTACATTTATGGGAATGAAGGTATGAAGAAAACCGCTTTCTGGGAACTTCTCAACCTTATTTTCTGTAAACTATATGATGAGAAGCGTAGATTCTCTGATGCAAAACAAGGTATCAGTTACCGCCGTCGCTTCTGGGTTGGCGTGAAGGAACAAAACACAGAAAAAGGACAAGCTGCCGTAGCAGAACGCATCAAGGGACTTTTTGAAGATTTGAAGGAAAGCAATATATTTAAGGATGTATTTGATGGCAACGAACAGATAATGCTTTCAAATCGTGGTCTTGCTTTTGTTGCATCCGAACTTGCAAAGTATTCTTTCCTCGATGCTACTGTAGATGTTAAAGGAACAGCCTACGAGACTATCGTAAGTAATACTTTGAAGCAAGAAGCTGGTCAGTTCTTTACACCACGAAATATTATTAAATGTATGGTTGAAATGCTTGATCCCGACCAGAATTGCCGCGTACTTGACCCTGCTTGCGGTTCTGGTGGTTTCCTTGTGATGGTGCTTGACCATGTTCGCCGAAAGATAGCCAAGAATCTATATCCAGAACTCGATGATGTCCGTCTCGAAGCCAAATATAATTCTCCAGAGGTAGATGATGCAGTACGTGAATATGCAGAAAAAATGATTTTTGGATTCGATTTTGACCCTGACTTGAAGAAGGCTGCTCGCATGAACATGGTGATGGCTGGTGACGGCCATTCCAACATCTACAATATAAACTCACTCGAATACCCATTTGGTAGCAAACCTGATGTACCTTTAATTGCTGAAGCAGTATGCGATAGTATTCAAAATAGTGAAGATAAGGATTTTCATTTCGAAACTCCTGCCAATAATGCGCAAGGCAAATTCGATATGGTGTTCACGAATCCTCCATTCGGTACGAAAGTTGAAGTTGACCAAGAAATAGCAGAGCGTTATGAACTTAACAGCAAAGCTCCAGAGATCCTGTTTATCGAAGCTTGCTACAACTTCCTGAAACCTGGTGGTAAGATGGCTATCGTCTTGCCAGATGGCATTCTCGGTAATCCAAACACAGAGAGCGTTCGCCTATGGATTCTCCGCCACTTCAAACTCCTTGCCAGTGTTGACTTACCTGTAGAAACTTTCCTTCCACAAGTAGGTGTTCAGGCTTCGCTTTTATTCCTTCAAAAAAAGACAGACGACGAAATGCTTATCCCAATTGAGGATGAAGATTACGATGTCTTTATGGCCATTGTTGAAAAGGTTGGCAAAGATCGTCGTGGCGTACCTATTTACGAGAAAGATGATGACGGTGCTGAAATTCTTTTTGAGCATACAAAAAAATGGCTCTCGTATGCAGATAACGGACGTGAAATCGTCAAACAAAGAAAAGAAAGAATTAAGCATTTGGCAGATGATCTTCCTAAAGTAGTTGAAGCATATATAAATTTTAAAGCAAAAAGAGTATGATAACCCATCACGTATCATCTAAAGAAATACGCTCTGTTTCATATAGATTTGACTCAAACTATCATTTAAGTACAGGGAACTCTACACGTAGAGCAATCCTTTCCGTACCTTATGGTATAACAAATATTGGTGAATATACAGAAAGCATATTCTATGGTAATAGGGCTAAACGAATATACGTTAAAAAGGAAGATGCGGGATTGCCATTTCTTAGTAGTTCTGAGATTTTAAAAGCAGATTTTGATAACGTCAAGTTGGTTTCTAAAAAAAAGACATCAAACATTGAGGAACTTATTATTAGGTATGGATGGACTCTCATAACAAGATCTGGAACCGTTGGAAAGACGGCTTACGCATCTGAAGTACATGCTGGGAAATTAGCATCTGATCATGTTATTCGTGTTGTACCAAATGGAAAGATGAAGGGAGGTTGCTTGTATAGTTACCTATCTTCTTGCTATGGTTATTCTCTTCTGACCCAAGGAATGTTTGGTGGTGTAATTCAATCAATTGAACCAAAATATATTGAAGATCTTCCAATACCATCATTCCCCGACAGTTTGCAATGCCAAGTAGATAAACTGATACAGGATTCTGCTAAATTACGAAAAGAAGCTGATGATGAGCTTAAACAAGCACAAACGATTCTGTATAACAAAGCCAATCTTCCCCGACTTACAGTTGAAGACTATGATTTTTATGGCCTTCCTGTTAAGGATAGAAAGCTATCAACATTCGTTAGGAATAAAAAGGACATTTCCACATTAACAATTAATGCATTTAATTATTCTGAGAGAATTTCGAGTTTGAAAAATAAAATAAATTGTGCTACAGTTTGTCTTTCGGAAGTAATAGAAAACGGAGAATTCTTTTCTACAGGTTCTTTTCCTCGTATTGAAGTAAAACCAGATTACGGAATCATGCTCATTAATCAGTCCGATATTTTTGATATGATTATTCAAGGCAAACATATCAGTAAGAGAGGGGTAAAAACTGACAACATGGTTGAGTATGGTGAGGTAATGATTGCTGGAGTTGGTACTCTTGGAGAGAATGAAACTTTCTGCAGAGCCATTTTCGCAAATGAAGATTTAGTTGGCCAATTAGTATCTGGCGAGTTTATTCGTATGAAAACCAATGGCACAATCCCGTCAGGGTATTTATATACATGGTTAAATAGTGAGTATGGTTTTCGATTGATTAGACATACACAAGCTGGCACAAAACTTTGCCGTCCTATTCAAAAGATGCTATTAAAGCAGCCTGTTCCAATTATTGATAACGAAAGCATGTTGGAAATTGATTCATTAGTAAAAATAGCACATACCAAAAGGCACAAGGCAAATATTTGTGAATTAAAAGCCATCAAAATGATTGAAGAAGAAATCGAGAAATGGAATAAATAACATATAATAGCATACAAGTAATTATGTCACAGTTAAGGAAAGAAACCATTGAATGTCCACACTGCCATCAGGAAGGTGAGTTTGACCTTTGGACATCGGTCAATGTGGACTTAGACCCAGAGCTCAGAGAAAAGATATTCTCTGACGAGTTGTTTATGTACCACTGTCCTCACTGTGGCAACATACCAGCAGGTACGCTTTATCATGACATGACTCATGGGTTCATGATATTCTTCGACTTCTTCAAGCCTGATGATTATGATTATGCTCCTATGGAGATACCAGAAGGTATCGGCTTGCAAAAAGAATACTTGTTCCGAGCTGTCTTCGGATTACAACGATTCAAGGAGAAGATTGTTATACTGGAACATGGTTTGAACGATGTTGCCATTGAGCACCAGAAGTATATGATCAGCCATGTTATAATGCCTGAGATTGCAGAGAAAGGC
Source organism: uncultured Prevotellaceae bacterium (assembly GCA_902775075.1). The sequence goes on from CACYKX010000285.1 coordinate 3,534, forward strand.
TATGAGCTATTCTTTGCAAAGACTGAAGAGCCTAACGAAGAGTTTCCGTATGGTACAATCTATTTCTTCTACGATGATGAAGAAAAGGAACAAACCATGCAGATTCGCTTTGCAATGGATAATTACTATGAGCATAAACTTGCCTGTGAACTCGATCCACGCATGAAAGCAGAAGGCTGCATGTGTGTGGATGCAGAGTGGATGGCAAAACAAATGAAGGAGGAATAGGCATGGCAAGAACAGAATACGATTACGACAGCAACGGACTTGCCAGAGTCTATGAGAACTCACAGTGGTTCCTTTTAGACAGAAACGGCAATCAGGTTGGTGAAAAATACTCTTACATTGAAGAATGGGGAGAAGGATTCTATAAGGCAGAACAAGGGATAAAGAAGAATATTCTTCGTCCTGATGGAAGTATTGTCCTAAAGGAATGGCACAATGATGTGTTTAAGGTTCAGAAAGGATTCTTCCTGTTCAGCAACACCATTCGCAAGTCAAAGACAAACCCCAAGACAAGATACACCTATGGTGTAGCTCATGTCAATGGTGATGTCATATTTCCCATGATATTTGACAGAGCGCATTGGCTGGAGAAAGGTGATGGCATCTATGCAGAAATTGGAACTCAACCTTATATCATTACTCTCGATGGCAGTATTTATGATCCTGCTCGTGGTCATCTGCCAAAGAAGGTAAGCATAGACTATAAAGATATTTTTGAGAAGTTTGCCAATTGGACACTCCCAGGATTACAGTTTTTCTATAGAGACACAGATGCACCAGTGATAGTGGACACTACCTATCATGTTGGTGACGTGCTTCGTGCTGGATTCTTCATCGATGTTACCACAAAATTACAAAAGCCAGCTCATAAGACACGTTTCCTTATTGCCAGTGCGCACACAGCTATGATGTGTGAGATACCAGAGCTATGTCAACAAAATCCTAAAGTAAAGGAATGGAATCTCTGCACTCTTCACTTTAATAGCTATTTCAAGGTAATGGATGTCTATGAGAAAGAAGGTGTAACACAGGTATTTCTACTTCATATTCCTGGAGCTGCCGCATTCTTCCTTGGACATGACGAGACAGCCATTAACTTTATGAATGAAGCAACTGGTCAGGAAACCACTCTCATTGAGATGGCACGTAAGAGTCTTGATGAGAAAATACGAATGGATGTTCATCCTCGTTCTCTTGACAAGGAACTCATAGAAAGAATGCACCACCCTATTGGCTTAGACGAGGAGTATTATCCTGTTGATCCAAACATGCAAGAGGAGCCAACTGAAGGGTCTGTTGCCGAACTTAGCAAAATGATTCATAAGTTGGCAAATGATGCAGACCTGAAAGACTTCATCAATGTAGAAGACAATTTCCCATATAGAGGTGTTGAAGGTACCGTCTGCGAAGGATGTATCTATGCCAATGGCATACAAGGCAAAGGAGAAGGATGTGGAAGACTCTTTATCAAGAGCTTCCGTGAGCGTTATCTGAAAGGTAGATGTGAATACAGAAAGACAGACATCGCTAAACCATCCTTCTTTGAAGAAATGGATCAGTACCATAAGAAGATTGAAAAAGAAAAAGTCGAAAAGGCTTGCGATACCTACGCTCTCAATAAACTTAAAAAGTTTGTTGCAGAGAGACTTGATGGCGACATCAAAAAGCTTAAAGACTTTGACTTTTATACTTTGAGGGAAGATACGGAGTTTGGTGACGAGCGTGTAAGCGTTGTCGGCCTTGAAAGCATTCTTGTGAAGTCAATTCTCACACTTGCTTTTGCAGATACTTATCCTGATTTCACTTATGAAAGCATGGATAAGCACAAATATAAGCCAGACACCATCAACATCACAAGCACCATCTTTGGTATTAACTTTGAGGACTACTATAAAGCTCTGGAAACATACGATGCTCCAGAAGAATTGCGTGAAAGAGTTGTCAGATTTGGCAAGAAAGTTCACACGATTGGTAACATTATGGTTCTTCCATCTGGTTTGACCCTAATGCGTAATACCAAGCCTCTCGGACGAGGTTATTGCGATGTGTTCCTTGCAGAGTTTTATAAGATGATGATTGGTGCAAAGAAGTGTAATATGAAGATGTTTGATGCGCTCAATCTGAAGAAGAAAGAAGTAGCTGCATTCCGCACAGAAGAGAACTTCAATCATATTGTTCACGAATTGATGCTTGAAGACTTCCTCGATGAAGAAGGAAAGCCAAAGCAAGTGTTCCAAGGTCTCTTTAGCTGGGAACCAGGAATATCCCGTGACACATTTATTAAAGCTGCCAACGAGTTCCTTGATTTTTGCGAGCCGTTTGTTGACAAGCGAGCAGACAGGATTATAGACAAGTTGGAGAAAGTATTATCGAATAATCATTAAACATGTATAATATATGGCACAAATAAGTATAATATATGGCACAAATAAGAAAACCCATACACGATGATGGTCCTGTAAATGCTGGAGAACAGCGTTTGTTGGACTTCCTCGACTTAAAGTTGCCAAGTAACTACATTATTATTCCCAACCTTAATATTGCCATTACTGGCCAGAACCGAGTAATGAAATATTGGGAATATGACTG
>CACYKX010000286.1 GCA_902775075.1 uncultured Prevotellaceae bacterium
GACTATGTGTTGTTCAGCAAGGGCGGTAAACCGTTAGCCGTAATCGAGGCGAAGAGTACCATCCAGAATGCCGGCAAAGGGCGTAAACAGGCTATCATGTATGCGGATTGTCTGGAGAAGCAATATGGCATTCGACCTGTCATCTACTATACGAATGGATATGAGACGAAAGTTATCGACGGTATGGGGTATCCTGACCGCAACGTGATCTCGTTCCATAGCCATGAGGACTTGGAATATCTGATTCAGAAACGTGGACGTGCTGACATCACGGACTTGACCATCGATGATGCGATAACCAATCGACCTTATCAGAAGACGGCCATCAAGAGTCTCGTGGAATGGCTCAACATGAAGCATCGCCGTGGTCTGCTCGTATTGGCAACGGGTACGGGAAAAACTCGTGTGAGCATTGCGCTCTGTAAGTTGCTCACCAATAACAATTGGGTCAAGAATGTGTTGTTCTTGGCCGACCGCACGGAACTGGTGGGTCAGGCGCGAAGCAATTATGAGAATCTGCTACCCAGCGAGTCGATGACGTCGCTATCTGATGACGATGAACCTGATTTGGAGGCTCGGTTCGTTTTCTCTACCTACCAGACGATGATCAACTATATCAATGATGCTAATACAAAATTCAGCATCGGACACTTCGACCTTATCATCATCGATGAGGCGCATCGCTCGGTATTCGGAAAATATAAGGCTATCTTCGATTATTTCGATTCGCTCCTCATCGGTCTGACGGCAACGCCTCGTGACGAGATCGACAAGAATACGTTCCGTCTGTTGGAACTGGAGAATGAACCTAACTTTGAATATAATTTCGAGGAGGCGGTGAAGGATGGTTATCTCGTGCCGTACAAGGCAAAACTGCATCATTCGAAGATCATCAACAATGGTATCAAATATGATGACCTTACTTCTGAACAGCGTGATGAACTGGAGAAGGTGTGGGATTATGAGAAGATGCTGAAGGGTATCGACCCTAATAAGGAGTATCATCGTGATATTGAGGGCAATGAGATCTTCCGTTATCTCATCAATGATGATACCATCGACAATGTACTGTCGGAGTTGATGGAAAATGGACTGAAGATAAGAAGTGGCGAGGATATCGGTAAGACGATCATCTTTGCCTATAATCATAAGCATGCTGAGAGAATCGTGGAGCGGTTTCATACGCTCTATCCTAACCGTGGAGCTGATTATTGCCAATTGATAGATAACCAGGTGAAGCATCATGACAAGATCATCCGTGACTTCAAGATGCCTGAGAAGTTGCCACAGATTGCCGTCAGCGTGGATATGCTCGACACGGGTATCGATGTGCCTGAGGTGTTGAACCTTGTATTCTTCAAGGTCGTTAAGTCGAAGATTAAGTTTGAACAGATGATCGGTCGCGGTACGCGTCTGTGCCCTAACATATTCGGGGAAGGAAAGGATAAAGAGTTGTTCTATATCTTTGACTGGTGTGGTAACTTTGATTATTTCTCTGAGAATCCGGAGGGTATCGGCTCTTCTAACAGTATGTCGTTGACCGAGAGACTTTTCTCGCTGAGACTTGATATCGCAAAGGAGTTGCAGAGTGCGAACCATCAGGAGAAGGAGTTCGACAAGAAATTGCATGATGACCTGAAAGTGTTACTGCATCAGCAAGTTAGGAGCATCGTAAAGGAGCGCAAGGATGCACGCCCGTACTGGGGAATCATCGAACCTTTCCGTGATAAGGACAGGTGGACATGTCTTTCTGAAGAGGATGTCTTAAAACTTAAGGAAATCGGTAAACTCATTCCAAAGGACAGCGATGATGAGTCGGCGAAGAAGTTTGATGTCATCATGCTGCATCTGCAACTGGCACTTATCAATCCGGAAGTTCATGCAGGACAGTTCAAACAGGTGGTGGTGAACATCGCTTCTCATCTGGAGAAAAAGGGAACTGTGCCTGTTGTCATGGCACGCATCAACACCATCAGAAAAGTGCAGAAACCGCAATTCTGGGAGGAGGAGTCGCTTAATGGACTTGAATACGTGAGAACGGAACTACGAGACCTCATCAAACTCCTTGAGGATACTCGTAAGACGAAGAAGTTTATCATAGATATCGACGATCCTTACGAGATGGTAGAAACGATTGGGGATTCTGTCATCCAGACTTCGTACAAACAGCGTGTCATCGATTATCTGGCCAAGAATACTGATAACCCTACCCTACATAAGATTCAAAACTTTGAGCAACTTACCTCTGCTGACTTTGCTGAGTTGGAACGTATCTTCTTTGAGGAACTCGGTACGCGTAAGGAGTTTGAAGAACTGGCTGAGGGGCATCCGTATAAGAATAATGTGGCTGCTTTCATCCGTGTCATCAATGGTATCGACAGGAAGAAGGCGTTACAGATATATCAAAACTTCATCAATGACAGTAATTTAACGTCTGAACAGGAGCGTTACCTAAAGAATATCCTCGATTATGTAAGTGTGAACGGTGACATCGAAACAAAGAGTTTCATGGAATATCCGCTGAAAATGAATAATTGGCGTGGTGCCTTCGGTGATCACTTCATCCAACTGAAGGATTTCGTTAAGCAGATTCACCGGGTGATATCTTAATGATTGCCCAGCTATATAAAGATGCATGTGGTAAGAAAGAATATATGAGCAAAACCAGAAGTTTTGCTCTTTTTTTTGTATTTATTTTTGTCGATGCAGATTGGTTGCATCGCTACAAATTACCTTTGCAACGTATTTAATAATCATTTTAAATTTATCGAATTATGAGAACTATAATTTGTACGCTCTTCATGAGTTTGTTGTCTATCACAGGATTTGCACAGAATGAACCTGAATTTGAGATGGAACCTTATGTCTTTAATTGTGCTGACTCCACCTTTGAAACTCCTCTCCCTTGTGAGAGTGCTTACATCAAAGCTAAAGTTGGTGCATCGCTCTTCCTCGTTGGCGTGGGTAAGGTGAAAATATGGAGAGAACTCTGTCGTTATCAGTACGGCAAATTTGGAACCTGGAGAGTATTGTCTTGCTATCACAAACATGATGACTAATACTAAATCTGCAAAGGTGTATACTTTTAGAATCAAACAATAATTTATCCTCAAGGTGTATTACTGATAAGAATAAAAAAGAGGATATGTCAACGTCTTGACATATTCTCTTTATGATTAATAACTTATCAGCTATAATGAGCCTGTAAATGAGCCTGTAAATTAAAAATAATAAACCCCGG
>CACYKX010000287.1 GCA_902775075.1 uncultured Prevotellaceae bacterium
ATCTGTCCGTCCAAACTTTCAAAAATGTCCGTCCAAACTGTCCGTCCAAGTGTCCGTCCAAACCACTTTTTCTCTTTTCAAGCCCCCATACTTCCCCTTCATATTTTAAGCACTTTATTATTCCGTTTTAATGCCTTTATATTATTCTTTAGGAATATATAGGAACGTACCGAAATCCCTTTATATAAAGGCCCTATACGCCCTCTAGCATCCTTACTGGAACTATTATACTATGGTACACAATAATCCCTCACACAAAGCCCCAGCGACCTCATGCGATTTACATCGATATTCCCACGTTTTTCACTCCATTTAATACGTTTCGTTTTACGTTGTCTATCTTAACAAAAAAGCGCAAAACCCCGATAAACAAAGGCTTTACGCTCATTTTTCAGTACTTATTATTTTATACGCTTCGTTTTATGCCCTATATAACAACACAAATTCTCCTCTCTATCAGAAAGAATATGAGAATCCAACACTAAGATATTCTTTCAACTGGAAATATCCATAATGCTCATCTCGTGTTGATTTATCATTAAATCGAGGATATACGAAAAGTTTCGAAGAGATATACTTAGTAAACTGAAATGTAAAGGTATTTTCCCATTCCATTTCTGTTCGCTTATAAGTGGTATAACCATAGGCACGTGTCTTTAGCGATACCATATCGGAAAACTTCCAAGACAGGTCAACAGTAAATTCCGAACCATAATCCCAAGAATTATGCTTACCCTCATCAATACCATTTCGTGTTGCCAACTCACCTCTGTTTACATGGACATAATCCAAGGCAAAAGGAGCAAGATGAATGGTACCCGTTAGTCGCTTATTAAACAAAGAAATAGACCGATCCATACCAAGAGAAGCATTCATCTTAAATGGTGACATGAACGAAGCATATACAAAAGGATCATTACTCTTATATGTATGTGTAAACTGAGTGCTAGCAATCACCTGTAAAGTATAATACCAACGTTTTGTTGCCTGTAAACCAACCTTTCCCGTATAGCGAAACAGATCTTCTGTTGTCGTAAGTTTATGGATACTATCACCCGAAGCTGTCTGCATACCCAGACGCATCTCCAACTTGTTATCCCATTTAAATTTCTGCTTATTATTATAGTTGGCCTCTAATGTAAGATTTCCCAGCATAGAATAGTTACTCTGGCCACCCTTATACCAGTTAGCGGATACATAGTTCTGCATAAACTGCAGATAATAATCCCCCCCGATAGTCCAGAAATTAGGTTTCTGAACCAACAAATCCATCGGCATCACATCAGCATCCTGCGTACGAGGTGCCACCATATCGATGATGTCAGGATGTGATTTCTGTTCCTTTGGATTTAAAGCATCAGGAGTTTTACTTCTAGCGATAAGCGTTTTCTCAGTATATCTTACAAGATCAGGACGATTCAAATAAACATTCATCAAGGTACGATTAATCATCACGATAGCAGAATCAGAATCCTTATCACCACCAAGTCGCAGCATCTGACGAATAGGTTCCGAATAAAAAGTCATCGGTTCGAACAACACCGAGAAACGGATATCCGAAGAATCTATCGTCATAGTATCAATACGCGTTCTTAGAAGAGACAAACTGTCGGTATATGCTTTGACAAGATTCGGTTCATTAAATTTTGTTCGTTTCTGTGCATTAATATGTAAAGTAAATGTTGCTAGTATTAGCAATAATGTAAATCTAAGTTTCATTAAAATTAAAATTTTCTTGCAAAGATAGGAAAAATATGCTATCTTTGCAACTTGTTATAACAAAAGTAATTTAATTTTTTATTTATCGTGGCTGAAACAAAATATATCTTTGTCACCGGCGGTGTGGTTTCTTCACTTGGTAAAGGTATCATATCGTCTTCAATAGGTAAGCTTCTGCAGGCCAGAGGCTACAATATCACTATCCAAAAGTTTGATCCATACATTAACATTGATCCAGGCACTCTGAATCCATATGAGCATGGAGAATGTTATGTTACAGTTGATGGTATGGAAACAGACCTTGACCTCGGACACTACGAGCGATTCACAGGTATCCAAACCACTAAAGCCAACTCTATGACAACCGGACGTATCTACAAGTCGGTTATAGACAAAGAGCGCCGCGGTGATTATTTGGGAAAGACCATCCAGGTTGTTCCTCACATCACAGATGAGATTAAGCGTAATATCAAACTTCTCGGTCAGAAGTATCATTATGATTATGTTATCACCGAAATCGGTGGTACCATTGGTGATATCGAGAGCGCTCCATTCCTAGAGGCTATCCGTCAGATGAAATGGGAATTAGGAAAGAAAGCCGTTAATGTTCACCTTACTTATATTCCATATTTGAAGGCTGCAGGCGAGTTAAAGACCAAGCCTACACAGCATTCCGTAAAGGAGTTGCAAAGTGTCGGTATCCAACCGGACATTTTGATTCTCCGCACAGAGAAGCACCTTGGCGATGGCATTCGCAAGAAAGTCGCAGCATTCTGTAACGTTGATTTCGACTGTGTCGTTCAGAGCGAGGACCTTCCTAGCATCTACGAAGTACCAGTAAACATGCAGAATCAAGGTCTTGACGTAGCCATTCTTCGTAAGACCGGTGAACCTATTGGCCCAGCTCCGGCACTTGGTCCATGGAAAGAATTCCTCGAGCGTCGCAAGAAGGCTACAGAAGTTGTCAACATCGGTCTCGTTGGTAAATACGACCTTCAGGATGCCTACAAGAGTATTCGAGAAAGTCTTTCTCACGCCGGCACCTACAATGACCATAAAGTAAAGATTACCTTCATCAACTCAGAAGAGATTACCGAAGAGAATGTTGCAGAAAAGTTAGCAGGTCAGGACGGTATCATGATCTGCCCGGGATTCGGTCAGCGCGGTATTGAAGGAAAGATTGTCGCAGCCCACTACACCCGTATCAACGACATTCCAACATTTGGAATCTGTTTAGGTATGCAGATGATGGTTATCGAGTTTGCACGCAACGTATTAGGATATGCAGACGCCAACAGTCGCGAGATGGACGAGAAGACGCCACATAATGTTATCGACATTATGGAAGAGCAGAAGAACATCAGCAACATGGGTGGAACCATGCGTCTAGGAGCTTACGAGTGCGTTCTTCGTCAAGGAAGTCGTGTCCTCGACATCTACAAGCAAGAGCATATTCAGGAGCGTCATCGTCATCGCTATGAATTTAATAATGACTACGA
>CACYKX010000288.1 GCA_902775075.1 uncultured Prevotellaceae bacterium
GAGAAATTGCTATTTTCGAGGAAGAAAGGATAAAAACCGTGATGGATATAATCAGAGAAATATTTCATAGGACTGACCAGTGGCAGAATCTCTCGTGCGATATGCTCATGGTTGTTGAGGATTTGTTCGAGAGTGTAAGGGTGAAAAGAGTTTCCCGTTTTCAGATTAATATATTCACGAAAAGAGAAACCTCTTAGATTGTAACTTTTCACAATACCGTTAAGCTCAGGGTTTTCCTCCTTGAGTCGCATTACGCTGCTACCGGTGAAAACGATTTTCAGAGTAGGAAGAGTGTCGTAACATTGTCGTAGTTCCTTGCTCCAGTCAGGTTGTTTGAATACCTGATCGATGAGCAATACCTTGCCACCTTGTTTTACAAAGTCGGCTGCGAAGTCAGCAATACCTCGTCCTTGGAAATAGAAATTATTCATATTTACATAAAGGCACGAGCGATCATGTATTCCAAAATTCTCCTTAGCATATTGCAATAGGAAGGTAGTCTTGCCGACTCCTCGTGTACCCTTGATACCAATCAACCGATCACTCCAGTCGATCTCATCCATCAGAGATCTTCGAAGCGTTGCGTTGGTATGTTCCAGCAGATACGAATGCGTGCGAAAGAATGCTTCTTCCATATTGTTTGTGAGCTTATGAAATCGTTTGTTCTAAAAATACCTTGCAAAGATACTGATTATTTTCTAATTTGCAAACTCTAGTTTACAAAATCTTTATTTTTTTTCATTATTTAGCACTCGAATAAATATTAAGAATTGCTGATTGTCGACTTAAATTATTTTCGTATCTTTGCAGTCTAAATATAACGATAGAATGGGGAAATTACATGTCTTTAATCCAGAACATGATATAGCTTTAGCTTCTCATCAGTGGCAGTTCACGTCGCCTCGTGCGGGGCGTCAGCTTCGTGAAGACCTCTGTTGGCTACCTGTGCTTTGGGCATCTGAAGGTGATGCTATCTTAGTCTCCGATAGTTTTGATGTAAGCCAATTAGATGCTGAATATCAGAACTTTAAGTTCGTTACATTAAATGAAATACATAATAAGAAGTTTCGCCTTTCCGATTTATCCTCTAATGATAGAACCTCTTTCTTTGATGTTGTTTCTCCTTGGGGATTTGATCGAGCAATGGCTCATTCGTTAGGTTATGTCCATACCCCGGAGCTAACCTCTCGTTTAGATAAAATCCGGATGTTGAGTTCTCGTCAATGGTGTGCTTCCCATCTACAGAACGATGTAGATTATTGTACATCAAGTTTAGAGGTAGAAGCTTCCATTTCCCGGCATGTGACAAATACAAGGCGTATGAAAGGACCGTCTGATACCGGTGTTGTGTTCAAGTCACCTTGGAGCAGTAGTGGGCGAGGGGTACAATTCCATTACAATGCAACTTGGGTGTCATCTGTTATCCGTCGTCAGGGAGGCATTATCGTAGAACCGCAATACCAAAAGGTTATAGACTTCGCCTTTGAGTATATCTCACATGATGGCATCATCGAATATGCCGGTCTCAGTCTTTTTGCCACATCCGGAGGAGCTTATACCGGGAATGTCTTAGCCTCAGAGGTCGAGAAAGAACGGATCCTCGGCCAATACCTTTCTCTAGAGAGGCAAAAAGAACTCCGACAGTCGATTATCGATAAGGTGAGTGCTGATATAGCTCCCGTTTATCAAGGACCTTTTGGTGTTGATATGATGATTGTAAGTGCAGACGCAACATCAGAAACTTCGATAGAACATGATCAAGTAGTTGTATGCGAATTGAATCTTCGTCGTACCATGGGACATGTAGCTCTTGCGTTATCCCGTACTCATCTCGGAGAGATGCAAATAAAGTTTGACGGCAATCACTACAGTCTACAGATACGCGAATAAGATTATTTCATCAAAGTTTGTCCCAGTTTCTTTTGTAATACGTGTGCATCTAAAACCGACATATCGTTGTCCATGATGGCAAACGCATACATGTGACCATTCTTTCCCTGTGCAAAACCAGCAAGAGAGCTGATACCATAAGGGTGGGAGAGAGTGCCGGTCTTAGCCCATATTCTACCTTTCATCTCCGGTGTGTTCAGAAGTCCACGAGCTGTTCCGTCAACGCCCGCTACAGAGAGATATCTCTTCATCAGTCGGTAGATATCTTGATGCTTATATCCATATCTTAAGATCTGCACGAGCGATTTTGGTGACATATGGTTATGAGTACACAGACCACAACCATCATGAATTACGATAGCTGGATCCTTGACACCGATCTCCTCATGCAAGAATTTTTTGAGATACATGACACCAGTTTTTGTAGGTTCAGCCTTAGGGTTTACATGATGACCGATGGCATAAAGTAATGAAGTAGCCTGTGTGTTAGAACTATTTTTCCACATACGTTTGATGACACGTTCGATGGTGCGGTAGAATCTGAATACGCAATGTGATCCTGCAGGAACCTTGCCCAGTACGATCTGACTATCATCTATCTGTAAACCTTTCTCTCTCAAAGCCATTTTGAAAGCTTTCTTCACCTGGTCAGCACCTTTGAAGAATATACCATACTTAGAGAAAGACAAGTCCCAAGGATACCAATGCATTTCACTCTTTACGGGTTCCTTGATGAACAAATCGAGATACACCTTACCCGTAATCTTTTTGATTTTCTTCCATCTTAACACCTCGGCGAACATCTTCATGTCCGGCGCATTGAGTTGAGGTTCTACGTCAGCTTTCAGAGCAATGTCACCCCTCAGAGTATCATTGTCCATTTTGCCCTTTGTATAGAGAGAAGTAGTATATTTATAGTTAGTACCCAACAAGTGTAGTCCAGCGGTACCACTAAGTAGTTTTAGGCAGGAAGCAGAAGACATCGCTCTGTTTTCCATACATCCGTATACCGGTTTGTCAGCTGTCAGGTCAAAGACATAGAAACCGAAGGCGCCACGTGGTCTTGGTGTATGAGCCAGTTCAGCAAGTCGTTGCTTCATATTCTGATCAATGACGATATTCGATCTCTTTTTGATGTTATTCTTATTACTTTTATCTTCCTTGTGGCCACAACCTGTGAGCATTAAAACAGCCAGTGCTGCTACCATCCATTTATTTCTCATATATTTTGTTGTCATTTGTCGTTTCTATATTTCTTATACTAACCGTTTGCAAGTCCCACATCCGCAGGAGCTATGTCGAATTACGGGAAGCAAAG
>CACYKX010000289.1 GCA_902775075.1 uncultured Prevotellaceae bacterium
TATTGTATTTGATCGATCAACTCACTTGGATGCTCCAGACGAACACCCACAGCGATACCCTTTGATTCAATCTCTATCTTGGCCTTAAAGAGATAACGATATACATCACGAGCCGAATGACCTGTCGCCAAAATAACAGGTCCATGGAATGTCAACTCGCTACCGTCTTTCTGATTGATAGCCTCAACACCTACAACTTTATCCTTTTCAAGAATCAGAGAAGTCATCTTTGTTTGGAAATGCACTTCACCACCACATTTCAGAATTGTATTGCGCATATTTTCGATGACACGAGGCAGTTTATCCGTACCAATATGAGGATGAGCATCCGCAAGAATAGATGTTGATGCACCATGCTGACAGAATACATTCAGTATCTTATCTACCGAACCACGCTTCTTGCTTCTGGTATATAGCTTACCATCAGAATATGCGCCCGCACCACCTTCGCCAAAACTATAATTACTCTCACTATCAACTTTCTGAGTTTTAGTGATATTTGCCATATCCACTTTGCGACTTCTCACATCTTTACCGCGTTCCAGTATCACAGGACGCAAGCCATGTTCTATCAATCGAAGTGCAGCAAAGAGTCCACCAGGTCCCTCTCCCACTACGATAACATCGGGTTTTCCTGTTACATCAGGATAATCCGTATGAACATAAGCATCATCCTGAGGGAATTCATTGATATAGCAACGCACTTTCAAATTCATATAGATTGTACGCTGACGAGCATCAATACTTTTCTTCAACACTCGAATCTGATTAATTGTACGAGCATCGAGGCCTTTCTCTTTTGCGAGATATTGCTTAATATTCTCCTCATTATATGCTACCTGAGGAAGAACGCGAAGTTGATATTCTTGAATCATGCTGCAAAGTTACAAATTCTTATTCATAAAATCAAGTAAATGAATAATGTATCTACATCTTCTCATAACAAGAGGGATGCAACAGAACTGCATTTTTCTTCATATATAAACTATTCACACCCTAAAGAATAACAAATTGTAGCTAAAAAGTGCAATTATTGAACGATTTATTTTGTTCTTCTTAACTTTCTTATTACATTTGCAACCAAGTTTTGCTTCGGCCTCGGTAGTTTCGGGGGTGGCATTACAATACTAAAATTAATCATGCACATGAAAGTATTAAAATTCGGCGGAACATCTGTAGGTTCCGTAAAAAGCATTCTCAGCCTAAAAAAGATTGTAGAGAACGAGGCTAAACACCAGCCTGTAGTTATCGTAGTAAGCGCCTTGGGAAGTATAACAGATCAGTTACTTTCTACTTCCCAGATGGCTCTCCGACATGAGGAACGTTGGAAAGATGAATTCAATGCGATGGTAGATCGCCATCATAAGATGATAGATACCATCATCACCGATACCAAATCACGTGAGGACTTATTCAATCAAGTAGATATACTCTTTGAACAATTAAAGAGTATATATTATGGTGTATTCCTCATTCATGACCTGAGCGAAAAAACTCAAAACGCTATCGTAAGTTATGGTGAGCGTCTATCGAGCAAAATCGTCGCTACACTTATCCGTGGTGCGAAGTGGTTTGATGCCTTTACATTCATCAAGACTGAGCGCAAGAACAATAAGAACACGCTAGATAGTGAACTCACAAACAAATTGGTGAGAGATGCTTTCTGCGACTTGCCTCGAGTTTCTCTAGTTCCAGGTTTTATCTCTCGCGACCGCGATACTGATGAAATAACCAACCTAGGACGTGGCGGAAGCGACTATACAGCTGCCATTATTGCCGCCGCCCTTAATGCAGAGGTACTTGAGATTTGGACTGACGTTGACGGATTCATGACTGCAGACCCTCGCGTCATCAAGTCGGCCTATACCATAAATCAATTAAGTTATATAGAGGCTATGGAACTTTGCAACTTCGGTGCAAAGGTCATCTATCCTCCTACGATATATCCTGTATGCATCAAAAACATACCTATCAAGGTCAAGAACACCTTCAACCCGGAAAATCCCGGAACCATCATCAAGCAAAAAATAGATGATGACAAGAAACCTATCAAGGGTATTTCTTCGATAAATGGTACAGCACTCATTACTGTAACCGGTCTTTCTATGGTAGGTGTAATTGGTGTAAACCGTCGTATCTTTACCCGATTAGCCAACGAGGGCATTTCTGTATTCATGGTATCTCAGGCTTCTTCCGAGAACTCTACTTCTATTGGTGTACGTGAAGAGGATGTTGAAGCTGCCGTATCAGCACTCAATGAGGAGTTTGCTGCCGAAATCGAAGATGGCGCAATGTTCCCAATGCATGCAGAATGTGGTCTGGCCACTATAGCCATTGTCGGTGAGAATATGAAGCATGCTGCCGGTATCGCAGGTAAACTATTCGGAACTCTCGGTAGAAGTGGTATCTCTGTCATAGCCTGTGCTCAGGGTGCATCAGAGACGAACATCTCTTTCGTTGTGAAGAGTGAATTTCTCCGCAAATCCCTCAATGTTCTCCACGACAGTTTCTTCTTGTCTGAATATAAGGTCCTTAACCTCTTCATCTGTGGTGTCGGCACAGTTGGAGGAAAACTAATAGAACAGATCAAGAACCAATATCATGAACTGATGGTACGCAACGGCTTGAAACTCAACGTTGTGGGAATAGCATCATCACATAATGCTATATTCAACAGAGACGGACTAGACCTCGATACTTTCCGCGATGATTTGAAAACATCAGAGCCAAGTACTCCAGACAAACTACGAGACAACGTCATCGCTATGAATATTTTTAATAGTGTATTCGTAGATTGTACTGCCAGCAAGGATATTGCAGCTCTCTATCAGCGTTTCCTAGAGAATAACATTTCTGTAATTGCAGCCAACAAGATTGCTGCTTCAAGCAATTACGATAGTTATGCTAAATTAAAGAGGACGGCACTTGCCAGAGGTGTAAAGTTCAGATTTGAAACAAATGTTGGTGCAGGTCTTCCTATCATTGGTACCATCAACGACCTACGCAACTCTGGTGACAAGATTCTCAAAATCGAGGCTGTGCTCAGTGGTACACTCAACTTCATTTTCAACGAGATCTCTTCTGATGTCCCGTTCTCTGAGACTGTACATCGTGCCAAAGAGCAAGGCTATTCTGAACCAGACCCTCGCATCGACCTGAGTGGTACAGATGTGGTTCGCAAACTTGTCATCCTCTC
>CACYKX010000290.1 GCA_902775075.1 uncultured Prevotellaceae bacterium
ATGCCCAATATCACCAACTGCAGAATCGCACCTTGCTCTCATTAGAAGAGACACCTATGGTGCTGCCCGTCACTGTCGAAGGACTGAAAGCCAATGCCGATGGTCTCTACCGTTTGGAAGACCTTGACAGCCGCATGGCAGAGGCAATGTCAGAGTATGATGCCATCGAAGACACTCCGACCACCATCCCTTCTGCACCAGCCCGTGCCGTTACCTTCAGTGAAGACAGCGCCTACACGTTGGGTGGCATTCCTGCTACCGATGCCTCCACAGGTGTCGTCATAAAGAACAGACAGAAAATCATCAAAAGTAAATAAAGAAGAAATTATCATTTCATTCCTGACCGACTACTGAAGTTGATACGGACACCCTTGTCGTCAACCATCATGTCATTGCCGCCATTGTTGCCGTTGCTGACAGTTGGCTTGCGCTCGCCGTCCAGTATCTCTCGGCACATGTTCTTGATGTCGGTAACACGCTGGAGCGTCTCCAGATTGTCTCCGCTATAATGACCAGGGAAGAGGAAATGGATTTCATGCTTCTTCATATAGTTCTCAATCCTTTCGGCAGTGTACATTTCTGTCGAAAGGTTGGTGAACACCAGCAGGTTGGTTGATCCAAAAGCATCGCCGCTGAAGCCGTAATGCTTGGCCTTGTCAAAGAACGTAGTGCTTCCAGCGGTATGACCAGGAGTGAAGATGACCTCTATCTCACGACCGCCCAGGTCTATCACCTCGCCATCGTTCAGATACTTGATCTGCCCCTTGTAATTACGCATGTTATTCGGAACAATGGGCATGTCACCTGCGTTCAGATAAACCTCTGGGAAAGGACCTGCGCCACCCACATGGTCACCATGGGCATGGGTCAACATCATCGTGACAGGCTTGGAAGTAATCTTTGCCACAATCTTGTCCAGCTCAGGTATGCGTGTCCCTGCATCAATCAGAAGTGCACGGTCATCACCCTCGACGAGGTAGAGCGACTCATTATAGACCCTGTGTCCGTTCCCTATCCATGTATGTTCGTCAAGTTGGCGGAACACCACCTCATCATCCTGATAAACCACTTTGCCGCGAAGGTCGCGACTGTTAATTTCCGTTCCCTGCGCCTCAGCCACATACGGCATCAGGCCAAGCAGCATTATTGCAATGAAAATATAAGTCTTCACCTGTTGGATGAATTAAAACATTGCATACTTAACTTGCCCTATTGGCTTATGATTGAGAATATTGAAATACTGCAACATGGTGAATGCAGCAACCTTGGCAGCCATTCGTGCAAAAAGACCATCTGGCTGCTTTGCATAATTGCGTATCATCATGAGATGGTCATTCAGTTGAGAGAACACCGTCTCGATTCTCTTTCTGAAGCGTTTGTAGGCCCATGTGGGCGGTGTCCAGTTCTTCTGGTTCAGCCTGTACGGGACATCAAGGGTGATGTTGGCTGTCTCAAACAGGTCCAACTGGACAGGAGCACTCAAATAGCCCTTGTCGCCCAGAATCGTACAGTCGCTGTACTCCCACTGCACGTCCTTAAGATATTGCAGGTCATGCACATTGGCTGCGGTCATGTCATAGGAGTGTATGACTCCGCTGATGCCACACAGGGCGTGAAGCTTGTAGCCGTAATAGTACATGTTCTGCGATGCGCAGTAGCCCCAGGAAGGAGCATGGTCAATGTCCGTCCTTCCCATCTGGCACCTGTTGGCTCTTGCATTCTGGCAGACCTTCACGGGCTTGGAGTCAATGCTGAAGACAGTCTCGCCGCCGTCTATAGCCTTGGCTATGGCCTGACGGATATTCTCACCAAGCAGCATCGTCTTCTTGCGGCGCTGGTTATACTGTCGACGTGTGATCAGGTTGGGGATGGCTCCAGGACACTCAGTGTTCAGTCTGTTGAAGAGATAATTCTCACTATCGATACTGAATGCCTCCGCTGTGATGGAGAGCGCCACCACCTCCAAATCGGAGAAGGTGGGGACAACACCGCAACGAGTGACATTTCCTTTCTCGTTTACTTGATTTCCTGCAAATTGTTTGCATATCTCAAGAATCTTTCCGAACTTTGCAACGAAGTTGTACATGACCGTGACTTTATAACTTAATAGTTTGGCGACCACTAAGTTACTAAATTTTATCGACATGTGCAACTTTTTAAGCATAAATATTTTACGAATTTAATTCAACCAACAGGTAATATGACAAAATATGAAACGAGTATTGATTTATACATTATTAGTGGTTACACTTTGTGCTTGTAACAACAAAAGAGCACAAAAAGGTTTAGAACCAATTGACGAGGAACCACAGGGACAAACGTATGAGTGCGAACTCTTCTCTTTGTCATACCCCAATGGCTATTATGTGAAAGAGGATGGACCAGATGAAAGCAACCCCAATGCTCTTCTGATTGGAAAGGATAGTCTTGATGAAGATATGACATACATTATGTGGGAAACACCTAATTCATTTCCAAGTTCAGTAAAGGACTTCATCACGCTTTTTACATCAAAAGAAATAGAGGAGTATGAAGAAGCGGAGACCTTTTATGATGTGATTAAAATGGATTCCTTATATACTATTGATGGCCATCCTACATATTCTATTTCTTCAATTTTCACAGAAGGAGAGGACACCATCATCCAAAGTAGAATAGGTTTGATAATTCCAGGAAAATGTGACATGATGATAATTCAAAGAGCAAATACAAAAAAGCCTCTTGATGAAGTCCAAATTATGGGAGATATTATCGGTTCTATCAAGATAAAATAATTAAATCAGAAAGAATATGTTAGGTGCAATTGTTGGTGATATTGTTGGCTCGATATATGAGTTTCAGAATACGAAAAGTACGGATTTTGATTTGTTCACGCCTTGGACAAACTTTACAGATGATACAGTCATGACTTTGGCTGTGGCGAAATGGTTGGTGGAAGATGAGAGCCATTCGCTACAGGGGTTGGTATATTATATGCAGGAGTTGGGAAGAAAGTACCCTAATGCTGGATATGGAGGGAACTTTGATGCATGGCTCTACAGGGAAAATCCTCAACCCTATAATAGTTGGGGAAATGGTGCTGGTATGAGGGTGAGTCCTGTGGGACTGTATGCCAAAACGTTGGACGAGGCATTGGCTTTGGCTGCAGTGACAGCTGCAGTGACCCACAATCATCCTGAA
>CACYKX010000291.1 GCA_902775075.1 uncultured Prevotellaceae bacterium
CCTGTTGCACCTCCTTTCATGATGACTAAGTGGAGCTATCTGCTGAAAGAGTTTATTCTGAGTGCAGATAGTCGTAAGAAAATTCTCTATGCCTACTTGCACGATGATGTGACAATAGATGATGTGGAAGAGGATAATGATGATAATATTGACGAACAATTTGATAATCTGGAGAATCCTCAGGCATCATCTGGTAGTTCAGAACCAAAAATCGACGAAATTAAGGCAAAAATAGAAGAGATTATTGCTTATACTCTAAAAGGAGTCAGTCAGAACATGCGTCCACAAAAAGAAATAATCAATGCGTTAATGTATGTTATTGATAAAGATTCTTTGGAAAAACTAGATGGCGTAGGTGTATTCATACATCGTGCTTTTGTCAATTTATACAAGGATAATTCTACGATTGTTGACAAACATGTAGCATTTAATCTATTAGTCACCAAATTTGAAGCTTATCTGAAGAAGCTGTACTATTTGATGACAAACGAAGAGGTTAAGCCACAAAATGAAGGAGAATCGGTAACGTGGGCAAACGTAATACACGATGTACGGCCATTGTGGCAGTTGAAATATAGCACCAATGAGGCAAATCAACAACTATACCAGTGGTTACTCATGGTAAAGGATTGGCGTAACAGCGAATCGCATATTTCACCTACAACTTCTGAGCAAGAATTAAATGCAGCTATCAGTATTATTTTAACTATGTACTGTTATGCTACAGGATCTTGCATTACTGATTTAGAAATGAATGGGCATCATTTATAGTAAAAGTATGAATCTCAACATGAACAGGTTTCAGGATGTCGCTGACGAATGAAATAAATTATATATCATTAGATGAATAATATAGTCTGTAAATAAATATAAGATATACGATGGATCTGAACGACATAGTAACTGCTTTTAAAAATCATCAGCTCCAATATGGACTAAATGGTGATTCAACACAGCAGGAATTGTACAAATGGAAGTTGGTGACCAAGCAAATTGGGCATCCAAATACTGGTGCTGAAGATTTTGCAAAAGAGATAAACGCTCTTAGATTCCAGAATCTTTGCTACAGTACTCAGTTAACTGCTATAAGGCATTTTGCTGAATACGAACCTGAAGACTATCGAGAAGCCTTTAAGATCTTATTTGATGAAAATGTTGATTTACAGCAGCGCATAGACACTTTTACTTCCTCTTGTAAAACTTTATGGGACGGAAAGATTAAGAAGAACTTTGGACCTAACACAAGTGCAATGTGTGATGAGAGGTTGATTAGTTGTTTTCTAACCTTACATGACCCACAAAAGTACACGTTCTACAAGAGTGATGTATATGCCAGTTTATGCAATCTGATTGGTGTTGAAACAAAAGCGGCTGGTCTAAAGCTTGTTCATTTCTATGAATTGCTAAAGCAGCATTTGATTCCCCTTGTTGAGCAAGATACAGAACTCATGGACTCTGTTAATAAAGAATTACAGAAAGAAGAATGTCTCCAGAGTACTTTGCTGACAGCTCAAACCGCATTGTGGAACTATGTTAGCAAGTTGCGCAAAAACAACAAACAAGTTTGGCTGTTCTATCCTGGTGATGACAAACAGACCTTTGACGATATGGTTGATGGTAATTATATCTCAATCTATGAATGGGGTGAAATTGGTAGCCTTGACAACAATGAGCTTCGTGACCAGAAAGGAATCAGGAATGCCCTGAAAGAAAAAGTTGAAGCTTACAAAACTACAGAACCAGGTCATTCTGTTAAGATGCTTTATGACATGAAGCATAATATGAATAATGGTGACTATGTAATCTGCAGAAATAAGGATTTCAATAAAATAATGGCTGTAGGTGAAATTATTGGAGGTTATTACTTCAATCCAGATCATCCTGTAAATAATCACTGTGTCGAAGTCAAGTGGCACAAAGGTGAATGGGACATAGCACAAATATTGAAAGAGTCCAAGGATTCCACTTCTGCTGCACCACGATTGCAAAATGTCACCAAGAAAGACTGGGCAAAAAAAATCATTGAGATTATTGGGAATCTGAATGGGGAAGACATAACTGAAGGTCAATATAATAATGATTCAACTATGATGGAAGAATTAGAAATACTCAAACAAAAGAAGCAAATTATCCTTCAAGGTGCTCCTGGCACTGGTAAAACGTACAAAACAGCTGCTATTGCAGTAGGTATGTGTAATCCTACCTTCTCTGATTTCGAAGACCATCAGAAGGTAATGGAAGAGTATGAAAGATTGCAGAATGAAGGTCAAATAGCTTTCTGCACCTTCCATCAGTCAATGGACTATGAAGACTTTATCGAGGGCTTGAAGCCAGAGGTAAAGGGCGATGCCGTTGAGTATAATGTAGAGAATGGCATATTCAAAACCATCTGTGAGTTAGCGCAGACTAAAGAAAACGCTGACATAGCAACATGCATTGACAAATATCTCCAAACTATTAAGGGGTATGAGAACAAAAAGATTATTCCAACTGTAACAGGAAAGTCTGAGTTGTATGTGTGGTGGACAGAAGGCAATGACACCATCAGCACACGAAGTGTGTTGTCCAAGAGCGAAAAAGGCGACCAATATTCACCGTCACCCCTTAATATAGAAAAGGTTAAGATGCAGGCACTTGGTGAAGGTGTAGAGAATAATTGGCGGCAATATGCCCAGGCGTTCATCAATGCCGTGAAAAAAGAATATAATCTGGAGAACCAGGTTTCGGATAAGCCATACGTACTTATCATCGATGAAATTAACCGTGGCAATGTTTCCAAGATATTTGGAGAACTTATAACATTACTTGAAGCCGACAAACGCAGTGGTGGCGGTTCACATCATATCAGTTTGAAGTTGCCTTACTCAAAGGAAGACTTCTCTGTTCCATCAAACCTCTACATCATTGGTACGATGAATACTACCGACCGTTCTACGGGAACTATTGATTATGCGGTGCGTCGTCGTTTCGCCTTTGTTACATTGGAATCAAGGGCAGACGTTATCGAGAACTGGTGTAACTCTCAGTGTGTAGCATCCGATGTAAAGAAGGCTGCTCTTGCCTTGTTTGCTCAGATTAATGGTTTGGGCAGAAAAGACAACAGTTCTTTCATTGCCAAGCACAAAGCTTCGGATTTTGAATTGGAAGATTTGAAGGTCGGCCACAGTTACTTTATGCTGAAGATGCGCTACGAGGTTATTCCTCTCATTAAGGAGTATATCAAGGATGGCATACTCAGAAGTATGTCAGATGATGATAAATACTTTGATTGCTGGAAGAACGCAGAGTGCTATTATCCTTCAACGTCAGATTACACGACTGAATAATGCAAGAACACGAAAAGATACCATACGATTCCTTGTCCTTTCAAGAGTATTGGGGGGAAGGAATGCGTCTTCCAGGCCAAAGCAAAGGTCTGGACAGATGGTTCTTTCAGTGGCAGTGGCGTAATAACCCGATAATAGATGATGAACAAGATTCAGAAAAACCGGTAGTAACGGAATCAGGCTATTATGCTTCATACGTCATTGGCGCACAGTGGTTTGATGAAGCAAAGACCATGCCTCTTGTTATAACGACCAAGCATGGTTGTGACCGCATTGATTTCCTAAAGATGTTCAGCGTTTGTTTCAATAGCGGCATTGAAGCCAAAGAGTTCTCAAAGATTTAT
>CACYKX010000292.1 GCA_902775075.1 uncultured Prevotellaceae bacterium
AACTACTTACCCCTAAAGGCTTGCGAAGTCTTTCTCCTAAGAGTGGTGGATATAATCCTGTATATGTAGGTCCACAGTTGCAACGTGATTATGCATATCATCAAGGAACCGCATGGCCATGGCTTGCTGGTTTTTATATGGAAGCCAGTTTGAAACTTTATAAGCGTACTCGTTTGAGCTTTATAGAGCGTATGATGGTAGGTTATGAAGATGAAATGAACAGTCACTGTCTTGGAACCATAAGCGAACTCTTTGATGGCAATCCACCATTCACCGGTCGTGGTGCCATATCATTCGCCATGAATGTGGCCGAAATATTGCGAGCACTTGAACTACTAGAGAAATATCAATATTAATAAGGAGGAGCCGAAATGAAAGTATTAATGTTTGGTTGGGAGTATCCTCCTCATGTATATGGTGGACTCGCCACAGCAAATTTTGGAATATCAGAAGGTCTTCATGCCCAGGGAGACATCGAAACGATACTCTGCTTGCCACATCCTTTTGGTGATGAAGATCATACTTTCGCCCATATTGTGGCAATGAACTGCGTGCCTATAGCATGGCGTGATGTCGATTATAATTATGTGCAGCAGCGCATAGGCAATGTCATGGATCCTAATCTCTACTATCGTCTGCGTGAACATATTTATGCCGATTTTAACTATATGCACGTAAATGATTTGGGATGTATGGAGTTTGCAGGAGGATATCCTTCTAATCTTAACGAAGAGATCAATAACTATAGCATCATTGCCGGTGTTGTCGCACGTTCTTACGATTTTGATATCATCCATGCGCACGACTGGCTTACCTATCCTGCAGGTATCCATGCTAAGGAAGTTAGTGGTAAACCACTGTGTATCCATGTGCATGCTACAGATTATGATCGTAGTCGCGGTCATGTGAATCCTACCGTTTACGGTATAGAGAAAGATGGTATGGACCATGCCGACTGCATCATGTGCGTAAGTGAGCTTACACGTCAGACTGTCATCAATCAATATCATCAGGATCCACGGAAAGTGTTTACTGTACATAATGCTGTATATCCACTAAAACCAGAGATTGCAGCACTTCCTCGTCCAGACCATAAAGGCAAGGAAAAAATTGTCACCTTCCTAGGTCGTCTTACGATGCAGAAAGGTCCGGAGTATTTTGTAGAAGCAGCTAATATGGTGCTGCATCGTACCCGCCATGTACGTTTCTGTATGGCCGGTTCCGGAGATATGATGGATGCGATGATACAGTTGGCGGCAGAACGTGGTATTGCCGATCGTTTCCATTTTCCTGGATTTATGCGAGGCAATCAAGTGTATGAATGTCTGAAGGCCAGTGATGTATACGTTATGCCATCAGTGAGCGAACCTTTCGGTATTTCTCCTCTCGAAGCTATGCAGTGTGGAACTCCTACGATTATCTCAAAACAGAGTGGATGTGCTGAGATTCTGAATAATTGTATCAAAGTAGATTATTGGGACATACATGCTCTTGCAGATGCTATCTATTCGATATGTCATAATGAGAGTCTTTTCAACTATCTTTCAGAAGAAGGAAAGAAGGAAGTAGACCAAATAACATGGGAAAAGGTGGGAGCCTGGATACATGAGCTCTACCTGCGTACCCTTGGGTGGAAATAAGCATCCTCTATGATATATCAATAAAATTAAAGTTTAAAGTTCAAAGATTAAAGTATGAAAACGATTTGTTTATATTTCGAGATACATCAAATAACCCATCTGAAGCGTTATCGTTTCTTCGACATTGGTACTGATCATTATTACTATGATGATTTTGAAAATGGACGTAGCATCAGTGATATTTCGGAGCGTAGTTATATGCCAGCCCTCAACACCATGCTTGATATGATTAAGCAGAACAAGGGAATGTTCAAGGTGGCCTTTTCGCTATCAGGTGTAGGTATAGAGCAACTTGAACTGCATGCCCCTCAAGTGATAGATAAGTTACAGGAACTCAACGAAACAGGTTGTGTAGAATTCCTTGCGGAGCCTTATTCTCATGGTTTATCTTCACTCGCCAATGAGGAAACCTTCCGGATGGATGTGAAGAAACAGATGGAAAAGATCAAGGAGTATTTTGGTAAAGAACCAACAGTACTTCGTAATTCCTCATTGATCTATAGTGATGATATTGGTTTGCAGGCCAGTGAAATGGGATTCAAAGGAATGCTCACAGAAGGTGCCAAACATGTATTGGGATGGAAATCGCCACATTATGTATATCATTGTGCTCTTGCTCCAAAACTTAAACTGTTGCTTCGAGATGTCAACCTGAGTGATGATATTTCTCTTCGTTTCAATAACAGCGAATGGGAAGGCTATCCACTTTTTGCCGACACCTATATCAATGAAATAGCATCGTTGCCAGAAGAGGAACAGGTGATAAATATCTTTATGGAACTTACGGCTCTTGGTATTGCACAACCTTTGTCTAGTAACATCCTGGAATTCTTGCGCGCATTACCAGCATGTGCTAAAGCTAAAGGTATTACCTTCTCAACACCTTCTGAAATCTTTATGAAGATGAAGAGTGTCAGTGAACTCAACGTACCCGATACACTTAGTTGGGTAGATGAAGAGCGTGATGTTTCCACTTGGCTTGGTAATCCGATGCAGCGCGAAGCCTTCAATAAGTTGTATAGTGTTGCCGACCGTGTACGCATAGCGAATGATCCTCGTATCAACATGGATTGGGATTATTTGCAGGCCAGCAATAACTTCCGCTTTATGACGACCAAACCAAGTAATGTAGGACTTGATCGTGGTATTTATAGTAGTGCTTTCGATGCTTTTACAAATTATATGAATATCTTGGGCGACTTTATCACTCGTGTCAACAATCTATATTCCGATGACATTGATAACGATCAGTTGGAAAGTCTTCTTACGACGATTAAGAATCAGGGTGATGAAATCGAGATGAAGGATAAGGAAATTGCTCGACTACAGGCGAAAATCGAAAAGTTGGAAAACGAAGAGCCTGTGAAAGAGAAAGTTATAGAAAAGAAGAAAACCCCTAAGGTTTCAAAGACCCAAAAGAAGGTAAAAAAATAATTTGTGCTCGTTTACAATGTTAAAAAAGTAAATAAAGATAAAAAATACTTGCAACATAATGAGTTAGCGCTTATATTTGCAATATATTTTTAGTATTTCG
>CACYKX010000293.1 GCA_902775075.1 uncultured Prevotellaceae bacterium
GGATTGTGATATCATTCCGGATGAATTCATCCCAATGTATGAAACCTTTACAAAAACATTGAAGCTGAAATGAGTACTATAGACATACAGATACAAGAAATCGAGGCAAAAACCCTCGCTATGCTGAAAGACTTCCAACGTGCTACGGTGGAAAGAATTGATGCTCTTTATCGAAATAAACAAAAACGCATACTCGTAGCTGACGAGGTTGGACTAGGGAAAACCCTAATTGCTCGAGGTGTCATAGCCAAAATGGCAAAACTGAGATATCAAGAAAAAGATCCTTTGTTCAAAGTTGTCTATGTCTGTTCGAATCAGAATATTGCCCGTCAAAATATTCGTAAGTTAGACATCTTCAAAACTGGATATGACGATATT
This sequence comes from uncultured Prevotellaceae bacterium, assembly GCA_902775075.1. The sequence continues at coordinate 379 of CACYKX010000293.1, forward strand.
GCTGAAACACGTTTGTCCATGCAACATCTTAAAGCTGAGGAGCAGGAAATAGCTGCTACAGAAAAGGGCCAATACATAGAATTGATACCCCTTACTCCGCAAACCTCTTTCCGAGTCACACAGGGGGCTGGTAGTATGGACGAACGGGCCCTGATGTTCTCAGTGCTGTCATTCCTCCCTGAATTTCAACAGAATGATGAGCTTCGAGACAAGCTCAATTATACCCTTCAACATGGGGTTAAAGACGATGGGTGGACTTGGAGAGTATTTAAAAGCCCTAATTCTTACATCAATCGAGTATTAAACTGCAAAAAAACGGAATCAAGAAATTATCCAGATAAAATTCTTCAAGAGGTCAAGGCAAGTCCTGTATTTCAAGAAATGATGGACTATCTGTCTGGGCGTTACTATACCAATAGTGTCGTTCAGGGTGATTACACTATCATTTGCAAACTCCGCCGTCTTTTCGCAGAAATTAGCGTTGGTCGTCTGAATCCAGACCTTGTCATTATGGATGAATTCCAAAGGTTCCGCTTTCTAATAGAGAATCAAGATGAAGATACAAAATTGCTGACAGACAGATTCCTTACTGACAAATCAGATGACGTTCAAGACCTTGTACGTGTGTTGCTTCTTTCTGCAACTCCTTACAAACTTTACTCCACACCTGAGGAGATTCAGGAATCTGGTGAAGACAGTCATTACACCGAGTTCATGTCTGTGATGAAGTTCCTTCTGGAAAGTGATGTCGCATACAAAGATTTCAAAACAGTTTGGTCAGACTATTCTCATTCACTTCGAGAATTATCCACTGGGGATGTCTCTGTCCTTACAATGAAGAAAAATAGAGCAGAAGAAGCTATGTATGCGTGCATGTGCAGAACTGAGCGTAATTCTGTGATGGACAGTGGAGATTATATCGAGGATGACACCAAGAATGATCACTTGTCTATTTCAGAAGGAGACATTCTTGCTTATCTTGATATTCAGCGAGTACTGGAGGAAACTGGGTTACGCATTTCTTTGCCTGTTGACTACGTGAAGAGTTGCCCGTATATTCTCTCCTTCATGCAGAATTATGAGGCAAAGAAAAAGTTGACCGATTATTTCAAAAAGAATCAGGATAAAGTTGAGATTCTCCACAGTAAATGGCTTTGGCTAAACAAATTGACAGTCAATAGGTATAAACCGCTTCCTCCTGTAAATGCTCGTTTCGAGCGATTGAAAAAAGAGGCTGTTGATGCAAAATCTGCCTTGTTATTGTGGGTGCCGCCAACAAGACCTTATTACACACCGCAAGGGGCATTCAGAGGTGTGGAATCATTCTCAAAGGTTTTGGTATTCTCTGCTTGGGAAATGGTGCCCAAAATGATAGCAAGCCTTCTTTCATATGAAGCAGAGCGTTTAGCTATTGGTAAATTGGGAGGAGACTACTTCGCAAAGAATCGATCTCCACAGGGGCGTCTTACTTTTAAACTGGACTCCAGTAGAGCCGCAGCAATGACTCTGCTTTCACTTGTTTATCCAAATAAAGCTTTGGCAGATTTGTATAATCCGATTGAATATATTAATGCAGGAATAACAGACCTTAAAGTCATTGAGAATGACATCAGAGAAAAGGTGCGTAGGCTACTTGCACCATATAGAAGTATGCCACAAGTTGATACAAGGCTACCAGACAACACTTGGTATTATCTGGTTCCTATGCTATTTGATGGTAAAGAGCGAATTAGACAATGGGCGGAGTATACCACTTCAGATGAGAAAGGTTTTAATGCACACAAAGAAGCACTCTTGAACCTTTTGGACGAGCCACTAAATCTTGGTAAGGAACCCTTTGATTTGGAAGAAACTATCGTGAATATGGTTCTTGGATCTCCTGCTGTATGTTGTCTTCGTGCATATAACGGCCATACAGAATGGGCAACAGAATTGGCTAAAGTATTCAGACGTCGCTTTAATACTCTAGATGCTACAGCTATTGTAGAGCTGGCATACAACCGTCGTAAGGATGATGATGCTCACTGGCAGGACGTTCTGCGTTATTGTAGAGATGGCAATTTTCAATCAATGCTTGATGAGTACTTCCATTTAATCAAAGAGGGTGAAGCAATCGATGAGAAACGTCATCAGCAGATACTTGATGCTCTTACACTTCATACCGCATCGCCAGAAGTAGAATCATTCAATGAATTCAAGGCAAGAATAAGTGGAGACAAATCAAGTCGAGAACGTAAAATGCGTTCTAATTATGCTGTGGCGTTCGGTCAAACCCGCGGCGAAGCTGAAGGCGTTGTGAATAGAAAAGACAGTATTCAAGGCTCTTTCAACAGTCCTATGCGTCCGTTTGTTTTAGCCACAACATCTATTGGACAAGAAGGTTTGGATTTCCATCTATACTGTCGTAAGATTATGCATTGGAACCTGCCAAGCAATCCTGTCGAACTAGAACAGAGGGAGGGGCGTATAAATCGCTTCAAATGCTTGGCGATAAGGGAGAACATTATTCGAAAGTACGGCAACATTCAATTTAAAGATGACGTATGGCAGGAAATGTTTGAAGCCGCAGAAGTTGAGAAAGGTGAGCATCAATCCGACTTGATACCATACTGGTGCTTTGGAAATGATCAGGTAATTAAAATTGAAAGGCTTCTACCTTTCTATCCGATGAGCAGGGACGAGAACAACTACGCTCACCTCATCAAAATCTTAAATTATTACCGTCTCACTCTAGGACAACCGCGTCAGGAAGAACTACTTGAATACGTGTTCAGTGAGATTAAGGAT
>CACYKX010000294.1 GCA_902775075.1 uncultured Prevotellaceae bacterium
CAGCAGAGACTGAACTATTACTTTACATGAACCTTTCTTCCGTTAACGATGTTCAATCCCTTCTGCAAGTGACGGATTCGCTGACCCTGAAGGTTGTAGATTCCTTTCTTGTTTTCTGCCTTGTTATCGTTTATAACTTCTATCTCTTTTGTCTGCATTTCGTATAAGTTGAAATCATCAGTTGTGAAGATACACTTTCCGTCTTCATAGCAGGATAAGAAGTTTTCTCCATGAAAAATACCGTTAGAGGGTACTTGGGCGTATAGTTTCATGATGTTCCATCCCTTTTCACAACCCACACCCTCGACAATTTGTTCAGGACCAATGTACTCGTAAGGCTCTGTAGGGTCATATTGCTCTGATACGTCATAATGTAACACATTGAGAAGTTGATAATATTGGAACCGCATGGGTTTGATGTCAGTAAGCTGATAGCGAATAGGTTCGTCTGAAGGCGTATAGCTGTCACCGATAGACATACCGAAATCATAGAGCAACTGGTCGCCATCATCACTGGTATACTGCCACACCTTTCTGTCCTCCTCACGAAGAGCGCAATAGTATTCACTGCCCTCTTCGCTTATGCGATACATTTTATAATATGCCTTGCCGTCTATTTCTGTGGTGCCGTTGATGACATACGAGACATTCTTCGTCCATTGCTCATCATCCCATAAGTTGTGATAATACTCTTGATAGTTCCACGTCTTTCCTTCTTTCAAGAAAGGATGGTAAGCTTCATACAGCGTTTGCTCGTCTGCCTTACAGATGCGTAACATCGATATGGCACCAGGCATCACCTGTCCGTAGGCTCCTTGTACACCTCCATAGAGTGAGCCAATACCTTCAATCCACACATCGTCAGTTTCCTTTGAATCAGACCAACTTAGATACAGGCATTTGCGTGGTGTCTTATCAGCAGAGGTTGCTATTACGGTGTCTTTCACGGCCGTTACGACAAAGTCCCAGTAGCCGTCATTCGGGTCACCAGTAAGCGTTTGACGATAGGTGTCACCAACCTTTAATGTGAAATCCATGACTTGAATAGTATTCTTCGTCTGTTGGTTATAGATATACACCTTTCCGTCTGCCTCACCCACATATTCAGTGGTTTCTTTCCAATTGGTTGGGCCATCTTGGTCATATTGCCAGCTCGAACTGACTATTTGCTTGAACGTCATGCCGTCTACCTCTATCGCAGAGCCAAGTTTAATCTGTTGATAACTGAAAGTATGTTGATACTCAGGACCAACAGTTCCCAAAGAAGCCATTGTCCATTCCTTACCGTTTTCGACAAACGGGTGGTAGTCGATCTGAGCCGGCAGTGCCACGATTTCTTTAAAGTTCTTCCAAGGCTCTGTAGCTTGATATGCGTTGATGGATGCTGCTGGAACATGGAGGGTTACCTTAGAAAGGTTAACGTTGCCAAAAACATTTTGGCTTGTATTGGGTACTATCTTTGCCTGGCAGTATACATTTTTAAGGTTGGAAAGAGATCCAAAAGCAAAAAAATCGATGAAATTGATGCTTTCTGGCAATGAGATGGACTCCAATCTGGTGCATCCTTCGAAAGCAGAATAGCCAATGGTGGTTACTCCCTCTGGAATGACGACAGATTTCAGTTTTGTACAATCCTTAAAAAGGTAAATTGACAATTCTTTGATGCTTGACGGAAGAACAACCTCTTCTAAGCTTTTGCTACTTGCAAATAAACTATAGCCTAGTGTTTCGATGTTGTCGGGCAATACTATTTTTTTCAGGTACTTGCTATTAAAAAAAGCCCCATCTCCCGCAGTCTTCACGCTGGCAGGCACGGTGTACGACTCTCTTGCTGATGCCGCAGGATAACCTATAAGAGTTGTCGTGTCCTTATTGAAAAGCACACCGTCAACAGAACAAATCGCAGGATTCCCTTCCTCAACCTCTATTGATTCCACTGAAATGCAATCTACAAATGGATTGTATTTAAATCCCTCATTACTGCCAAAATCAGTGTTCTTGACGGTTTTCGGTATAATAATTTTGGTGATGCTTGAATTCTTAGAAAATACACTCTGGTTAACACTGGTAACTGTATATTTCTCGCCTTCGTATTCTACTTCAGACGGTATTTGAAGTGTTGTCACATTATTATCCCATGTTATCAGTTTGGCTTGATGTGAAACCTTCAATAATCTAAACTTCAAACCATCTATGACAACATCTTTTGTCTGATATTCCAAGACTAATGGCTCACCTTCGGTCAGTTCTACTTGTCCTTCATACCACCAGCACGTTAAATAGAAATTGTTTTTCTCCAGATCGCGCACCGTATAGGATATGTTGAAAGGGCAGGTACAGTCCATATAAGCAGGGATAACAGGTGTTACGTTGATGGCTACGGTGGGGTTTTCGTTGTTGCCATCAATTATCTTGTTTTCCACCTCGAAACCTGTTGTACCGCAGTTGCTTGTATAGTTAAGCAGTTCTACTGACAAAATGTTTTCCTCCTTCGTCAGTTTAATTGTTGGCGAAGTGGCAATTTCAGCTCCTCGGCTATGTGACAGACAACCACTGCTAATAGGTTCTGAGGCACTTAATTCCTGTTCTTGTGCCTTTATTGTTTTTATTCCAAACAATAAGACAATGATTAAGGCAAATGCGATCTTCTTCATATCTTTCTTTTTTAGTTATCAGTTCTTCTATGAATATGTACAACGACCGAGCTAACATTGTTATAGGTTATCATGAGTTCTCGGTTGCAAAGATACGATAATATTTTGATAGTTGTACCAGTGGACTATGGAAAAATTCTGTTGAGGCAATGGAAAGCCCCCCAAGCACCGATGCCATATCTTTAATAAAAAACACAGGACCCAAATTTGAGCCCTGTGCGATAATGCAAGATATTAATGTGTTAGTTCTTGCTGTCCGCCTAAAAGGAATTCCTTCACCCTTCTTTGTGATGCAAATTGAGGTTTTATCTTTTCGTATCCCTGCATCTGACTCTCGGAGAGAATGTTCTTGATGGCCTTGTCGTATTTCTGCTGTTTCTTGTCGTAGTCGTACGACTTTTCTGCGGCCTGACCTCCAGGCATTCCGCCACCCATAGGTCTGCCCATGCCACCTCTGCCGCCTGGTATTTCACCTGGCATGCCTCCGCCGAAGCCACCACCACCG
>CACYKX010000295.1 GCA_902775075.1 uncultured Prevotellaceae bacterium
ATGAATTTGGCATGGCTAAATTACCTGATGACATTAAAGATGTGTTAAGCAAGTTCGACTATAATCATGGCCGGATGGTATCGTGTTACTGGCGACCACCAGAATACAATGCCGAAGAACTTATTCGGAAAGTTCAATCGGGTGAAACTTTCATATAAGGTCGCTTAAACAGACCTGTAGGAACAGATTAATCTAAAATCGATAAATGAAGACTGCAGTACTCATAGGACTAAGCAGACATCGCATAGGTGTGGATGGCTCAGGAGTAACGACTCTTGTTGCTTTCCACGGTTGTCCGCTTAACTGCAAGTACTGTCTTAATCCACAAGCACTGTCACCAGAAGGTGTATGGAAACGTTTTACTCCAGAAGAACTGTATAAAGCTGTTAGTAAGGACGATCTCTATTTCAGAGCTACTGGAGGTGGAATTACCTTCGGTGGTGGTGAACCTCTCATGTCATGCAAAGAGATACTGCACTTTCGTTCTATCTGCTTGCACAAAGGCAAAAAGTGGAAGATCAATATCGAAACTTCACTGAATATGCCACAATTATATGTAGAGATGCTGAAAGATGTAGTTGACCACTGGATAATTGACATTAAGGATATGAATCCACATATCTACAAGGCATATACAGGGAAGGACAACAAACAAGTCATCAGCAACCTTCAATACCTAATAGACAATAATGCCAAGATTACTGCTCGGGTGCCGCTAATCGCAGGCTTTAATACTGAGCTTGATGTAAAAAATAGCATCTTATCCCTTGAAAGAATGGGCATTATAGATATAGATAGATTTACTTACACCGTCAAGAAACATTAGATATGGAAAAAGGAAAAAAAATATGCGAGGCACTGAAAGCATTACGAAAGCGTATTGCAGATGCCAACGACATTCCATTTGAAATGGAAGAATGTTCGCACAAAGGAGATTGTCCAGGCACATGTCCCAAATGCGAATCTGAACTGCGCTATCTGATGAAAGCTATAGACAAAAGAGAACAGGAAGGAAAACCTGTTGTCTTGGATGGAATTATGAGTGATGAAGAACTGCGTAAGGCATTCTCCATCATCCCAGCAGAACAAGACATGATTGATAACACAGAGGAAATGGAAACAATGGGGTTGCCTGAACGACCTGAGCCAATGACTCTGATGGGAGAACCCGAACCTCCCCTTGAAGGAGACCTCATGACATACCCAAACTTTAGTTTTGCCTCTACCATCTCCAGAGTGTTGATGCTGAAGAATCACAGCAATTTTGTCTTTTCCCCAGCAGGACTTTGTTCCATCCTTGAAATCCTTCAACAAGGAATGGATATACATAGTAGCATCTATAAACAAATAGATAAGTTAATATCAGGATTTAATAGTGAAGTGAAGTCGGACGATGATGAAGACTTCAATTTAGCACACGCCATAGGTATCTGGTATGACAATAACTTAGGAGCAGTAAAAGAGGAATTTCTCGAATACATTCAGGATGTGTACGAGGCTGAAGCTCATAACGCAGACTTTTCACAGACAACCAAAACGAAGTTATGGATTGACAAGTGGGTTGCTGATAAAACGCGCCACATGATTGAATCCCTTGACACAGAAATAGACAAGGATTCGCTAATGATTTTGCTGGATGCCATATATATGAAAGCCAAATGGGAAGAACCATTTGATTCCAGCCTGACCGATACCGATATATTCCATAATGCTGATGGCACGGAATCGGAAGTTGACATGATGTATCAAAACATTGAAGATGCAGAATATGCCGAGACAGAAGAGTATCAGGTGATTACCCTGCCATATAAATCATATAAATACAGTATGGTCTTGGTTCTTCCAAAAGAAGGGGTTGATATTAACGATATTATGAGCAATCCAGACTGGTTGGATGAAGCTTCAGATACAAGAGACGTGGAATTGTATATGCCACGTTTCAAGTTTGACAACACGCTGTCTTTTAAGGAAATCCTGACCGCATTGGGTCTGGAAGACTTGTTTGAAAAAGAAGATTCGTTACCTAATATAACCGACTTGCCAGCTCATATCAGTGAAATCAAGCAACAGTGCGTAATAGCCGTTGAAGAAGAAGGTACTGAGGCAGCAGCCGTTACAATGGCTGTTTGCGTGGCGGGCTGCCCACCTCCAGATGACATCTCTGAACCGATTACGATAAAGATTGACCGCCCGTTCGGTTTCGCTATTAGAGGAGACTACAGCCAACTCTTATTTATGGGTATCGTTAAGGATATGAGTGAGAACCAATCATAGTATCATCTGTGCAAACCACTATATTCTCTACATTCCAATAGAGTGTCACTCATTGCATAGGACAGAACAATGCCACCGCCAAGCGTTTTTATAGCAGCCTTGGCGGTGGTTCCTGTATCTACCACATTGTCCAATAGATATGGGACTTTATCTTTAGGCAAAGGGGCTACCTGTCGGAAGCCCAGTTCTGAGGAAGTAAGTGGATGGCCTGCTTTCTTGGCTTGATAGTTGGAAGTCCTGCTATTTCCTTTGAGCACATTGGCTACAGGAATGATGCCATCTGTTTGTTCTGATATGGCTTTTGCAAGATAGAGCGTCTGAAGTGCAAAGCCATGATGCCCGGGAATGGGCACGACAACCGCATTCTCGGGCAACATCTTTACTAACTGACGGGCACAATAGGTTATTGCTCGCGGATCATTCTCCTTCAACTTGTGGCAAAGCCAGTTGTTGATGCCGTCATAATAATGGCCATGAGAGATAAACCGTATTCCGTCAACCTCCATATCTATGGTTCTATCTTCCATCACCTGATATATAATAGTGCCAGTTCTGCATATCGACGACGTTCAATCGAAGCTACTTTCTTTCCTTTCCAATGACAGAACTGCACATAGTCTTCTTTGAAATCACGGATTCCTGCTTCGATTTTCTTCAGCAGCGTACTCTTAGGCCACCTGCCTTTACAACCAAGGACTTTGCCAGGTCCTACGTTGTAGGCAAGTGCTGCAAGCAAAAGGGAATCTTTGCCATACTTGCTGAACATCGCACACAAGGACTGGAGGTCTTTTCTGAGCAATGCGTCAGCTTCTTTGAGAGACATATTCGATGAATAAGTCTCACCTGGCCTTAGTTTATGACCGTAA
>CACYKX010000296.1 GCA_902775075.1 uncultured Prevotellaceae bacterium
ATAGAACGATCCTGTCTGCTTGCGGGCTGTTGTCTGTGTCTCTGGGTTGTAAGCTGCCAATAGGTTCTCAAACACTTTTCCCAACAGCTCTGGATCAAGTGACACTTCCTGGTCGAAGGGCGTATTCTCTTCTACTGTGAAGTTATAGCGCTTCAAGATATCGATGATACCTCGGGCACTGACCTTCTTTTTCTTCTTGTCGCCATACCACTCAGAGAGGTCGATGTTTTTACCCACCTCATCACCAAAGAACAGAAAGTCGGGTATCACCAATTGATCGCTGATGACTTTACGGTCAGTGAAAGCATCAATATAAATGCCTTTGTCCTTGTCGTCCAAGCAGTCGAACAAACCACCATTCAGGAATGGTACATACTTGTTAGCCAGTTCCACAAACTTATCGGGATTGATAAACAAATCCTCATGGCGCATCAACTTGTTATTGTCATAATCGCCACGACCATTGCGGAAACGACGTTCCGAAATGGTATCCTTACCCTCTGGAGTGATAGGACTGTTGAGCATGGCAAAGAAAAGATTTTGCAAGATCCCCTTATAATATTTGCTATCATAACTCTTGCCAAACAAATCTACTATGTCATGAGGTGTAAATCCTTCTATAAGTTCAGAGGCTATATATTGCTCGTCGAAGAACTCGTCGGGCACCAAATGACGCTGCTTGAGGAACCAGACAAAGATGAGTCGGGTTATCAAACGAATCATGGCCTCAGAATTGTACTTCTGATTATCCTCTAACGTTGTCAAGTCGTTGGGGAAGCGTACCACCATGATTGCCCAAGCATACCAGTCGCTGAGTTCCTGATAGAATGCCTTGGTAAGCACCTCTACCGAGAAACGGTTGCGCAAATCCTCCAAGCTTACCACACGACCGTATTCATTCAGATATTTGTTAGGGGTATAATATGCGATACCCTTACCGAGAAAATAGGAGTAGCGATGAGGATTGGAGTAGCGGCGACTGATGCGAGAGGACTCTTCCGATTGGTCGAGTGTAATCTCAATCAGCGAGAAACGATAGTTGCTATCGTCATCCTTTGGCACAAAGAACACCAAAGCACGCTCGCAGAACTCATCAGCCAGCAGTCGGAAAGCCTCTTTCGTCAGACCTACACGGGCATCATGCTTTGAACTATGGCGCACTTCGTAAACGACCAAGCCAAGTGACTCACATTCTCCCAAGCGTATTACTTGCTGAGTATATTGGAACTGAACCGGATTGTTTATAACACTTGACTCCTGCTGAAAATCCTCTGGTAGGAAACTGGTTCTCAGAAAGGAGAGAAACTCTGCGCGATTGTATGCTTTATTGAACTCCATATCTCGTATGCTACTTTAATTCTTCTGCTAATATGATTGACTCCTCACCATCATCCACATGATTACATGTTTCGATGATGCGGTTAATATAGTACTCGTCTATCTGATCAGGCAGCTTGTGGTAATCTGCTGGCTTCAGCTGATTGATAAAGCGAAGCTCATAACCAGAAAGGCCATCATTCTGAATCACCTTCATCAGATCTTTAAGATAATCCGCAGGCAGGGCTTTGCGATTCAACATTACCTTAACCTTTTGCATGGCTTCCAGACGGATTTTCTCGTTTTTGTCTTTGACATCGCTGCTGAACAGGTGGGACTTGGTCAACTGATAGGCAGGCTCGAAAGATTCAGAGAGTGGCGAAGGCTGTTCGGACATCTCTGCTTCGAAAAGCCCAATGGCTTCTTCTGCTGTCAGCTGAACAATCAATCCTTCATCATTACCTATCTTAAAGACGAAGTCGTTACCTTTCTTGCCAAACATTAGGACTCCGCTTCTTGGCTTTGCAACAGAACGGCCAGTACGGGCACGATGCGGCAGTTGCATGGCTTCATCGAAAATCTCTGTTCCCTTGGCTGCATTCAGCAACTTCTGGTACTTAACGTCCCATGAGACCTCTTCGCTCTTGGCCATTTCCTTGCGATATTGTTCTAAGAAGTAGGACTGTATCTCTTCATCCTTTGTCAGCACCTTGGTATCCTCGCCCATGATGGCATGAATCATAGCCATCTTTAGCGTGGAGATTTCCTTGGTACGGGTTTCCGATTCGCCCACATCGGTTGGGAAATAGTTGTAGATATACAACTGGTTGAACACCTTCTTATTAACACGATTGATACGCCCTATACGCTGAATAATGCGGGTCGGGTTGTAGGGTATGTCGTAGTTGATAACGGTTCCGGCGCGATGCAGGTTGTATCCTTCAGAAATGGCATCAGTGGCTACCAGTATTTTATAGTCATCCCGCTGATACTCCTTTTTCTCTCCAGCATTGAAGTTAGCGTTGATGGTGTTCTTGTTGGCTTGAGAAGCATCTGCAGAGGTGTATTTGAATATGGGAAGACCGTAATCTTGCAAAGCCGCGCCAAGATAATCGGCGGTATCGGCAAACTCAGTAAACACAATGATTTTTCGCTGGGGGTCCTTAGCAATTTGCTTGTCTAAGATGCCCTTGAACGATTCCAATTTGGGGTCGCTCATGATAGTTCCGTCTTCGCCGAACCATTTCTTCTGTATCTCTAAAAGGAGAGCCATATCAGCCTTGATGTCTTCAACGAAGGACTCCTTGATATACTTCATATCGATTTCAAAGAACCCACGTTTCTCATACTTTTCGTAGGTCTCCGTGATGAGGTCGTTGCCATCATCATCGGTCTTATAGAAGTCATCAACATCGGGCAGATTACCTTTTTTATAGACAGGCATTTTGCCCTTTCCCTCAATCCATTTTAAGATTTGACGAGAACTACCTATCATATATTCCAATGACATACGGAAGGCATATTCAGAACTTTCAAAGCGACGCACGAGCAAACGACGCATGAATTTTGCGACATTGGCCTGTCGTCCAAACAACAGATTCAGTTCAACACCTGTCTTTTCTTCCAATAGGTCGGAAAGTTCCTGTCTTAATTCCTCTTTTAGATATAAGACAGGAGAGTATCGGGCCGCCTTGAAGCGGTATTTCCCATCGTCCCTGTGTCTGCCTTCATCTTCGCTGATACGGTCAAGCGTTTCAAGATACAGGTCTTTCAGACTACTCAAGTCA
>CACYKX010000297.1 GCA_902775075.1 uncultured Prevotellaceae bacterium
GTCTGTTTCCTGTCTTACATCGTGCTACTGTGACAAGTACGCAGTGGGAACTATTAACCCGGAGGAGCCACTTGTCCATGTTGCGAGTGAGCATAATCAGCATTTCCTCTGTGGGCTGATTGTCAATCACCAGAAGGTAAAATCCTATGTGCCAGGTGTAGAAAACTATGTGATTGAGAACAAACAGACGTTTTGGGATGGCTTTGTCAGTGGAATCACCTTTGGTATCTACACGCCGACGACCACTAAATTCTACGTGCCCAAGAGTAACGCTAATGTAGTGGTGAAGAAAAAGAAACCTATGAGTAAGACTTACAAAGGCTATTTGAAAGATTAGTCCGGAAAATCATCATGGCAGATATACGACTTTGAGAAATAAGTCGTATATTTGCCGTTATAAGTAATATCTAAAGGAAGGAGCACCTATGAAATTCGGATTCAGAAAGCCGTCAATCAAGAGAAGTATCAGCGCACGGACGACGGGACAGGCGAAGAGAGCCATCAAGCGTGCGCTGATTCCTGGTTATGGCAAACGAGGCATGGGTATCTTACATCCCAAGAAGGCCTTATATAACCGTGTCTATCGCCGCACTACATTCGGATTGGGCGATATTCTCAAAGCCTTGTTCAAATAGAGTCTCAGCTTATGGATGGTTTGCTATGCCCCGAATGTGGATGCCGAGAAGTTGTTGTCTATGACGATGGTACTTGCGAATGTCAAGGCTGCGGATTTGTGGCTGATATTGAGACTTTCATACATTGACTGAAAATAACGACCCATGATTTCCCTCTCCGTCATAATCTGTTGGCAATGGCATCTGAGAACAGAAGGACGACAAAATTTCGTCGGGAAGATGCTCGTTCAACTCCATGTGGAAGGCGAAGGAGGAACGATCGTAATGCAAGTCCCATAGGGAAAAGCCAAGGGAGTTGACCGCTGCCGTTATCTCGTCCTGTATCTGCCAGATGTCTTCGTAGTTCATGGGCTCTATTTGTTGTGTGTGTGGTCTTCTGCTGCCATATCCGTCTGTGTCGCTTCGTCATGATGCGTGTAGGTCATGGGGACGGCCTTGCCTTGCAACCGCTCCTTGAGTTTCGTATTGCGCTGGGTGACGGTGACGTGGCTGACGGCATACCACAGGGCACGCTTCTGACCTATGACAATGCAGACTTTCTTGGCACGGGTCACGGCGGTGTAGATGAGGTTGCGCTGGAGCATGACGTAGTTGGTGAAGTGGACGGGGATGACGACGATGGGATATTCGCTGCCCTGACTCTTGTGGATGGTCGTGGCGTAAGCGGTGCTCACACGTTGCCCTAAAGAAAGGCCATAACGCCCTTGATGTCGAGTTGCTTCATCCAAGAGTAGTGGATCTTCTTGATACGCTTGGGGGCGATTACATCTACCTCAGCCAACCACTTGCTGTCGTACTCGATGATGTAGAAGACATTTAAATTATCGCATTACACCCTTAGTCTGTATTCCAATGGGTATCAAGCTGCCCATCATATGCATCATCTATTTGTTCTCTTGCCACTTTGTTGTAATCATAATGCCCCATAGGATCAAAGTCCGGCTTATTTCGAAACATCGATCTTTCTTTTTTCTTTAATTCAAGCAATTCTTCATCTCTCTTCTTTACGCTTCCATAGGTGGCATATTTCAAGTCTCTCAATAAGATGATGTTACTTTTACCATTCTTTTCTACATATACTTTATTATCCATAATCTGTAAATCAGTATAAATAGGTTGCAGAATCTCTTTTCCTTCTATGTCAATAAGTCCCCAGCGTGTATCCGCAGATTTTAAGCCATTCGTTTCTTTACCAGCTTTTACTCTTGCTAATCCATTCTTGAACACATCTACCCAACTATATTTTCCTTGTGGAACTATCACATCACGCTTCCAATTAATAGCACCCCAACAACCATCCGATGTCATAATAGACACGACTTTTCTATCAGATGACAATGAGAAATCCGTAATACAGTACTCGCCAATAAACCCTTCGTATTGTCTCCGTAGTTCACGAGAAAAAACTCCACTGCTATACTGAAATAAGTCGTAGTTGAACTTATAACATTTTGGCGTATCAGATATTATGGAACTTAATCCATAGAAAGTTCCATTTTGAGCCTTTTCAAACAGTGTTCCTAATACCACAATGTCATCTTTTTCCAAAACATCTCCAATAATGATATCATAAATTGGCTGAATTTCAATTCTATACTCAGTATCCTTAAATGCTCCAGAATAATCAAAATTTCCAAAAGATGCTAATCCATATTTGGGTACTAGAAATTTACCCATCTTCACTGTCTCGCAGATAGGTAATAGTAAGGCTTTAGACTTACTTATACTTCCGATTGTGGTTTCTATTAGCACTTTCATATTTTCGTTATTATTGCGTTGATATTAATAATTTGTAGTGTAGGTGTAAAATTAGCAAATAGTTTTCTAATCGCATTAACTTTTGACTACACGACCAGTAGTTTTACAGTTATTTCACATTTATGATTGACAGGTAATTACTATAACCTTTCAATTACACATTAGTAAGCAGAAGTCGACAACTTGTGAAAGTTAAATCAAATATTTCTTCAATCGAATAATTTTTCGTGTTGGTTTAGAGGCTTAAAAAGCCAATGAAGGCCGTATGTTATAACTAACGTCTTAAATTATTAATGCCACGGTTGCACACAACACAGTAATACTAACTATATCATCAAAAAAGGGGTTGTATATGCATCATGGCTTGAGAGGATAAACAGACGACTTTCGATTCGAGTATACTTCAGTTTACGGACATATTGCTTGCTCTTCCAATTCACGGTCATAGATACAGGTACCCGTTTTCAAGGGTGGATAAATTTGTCGTCATTGATATTGACAGCAAAGGACATATTGCTTTCGATGGCATTGACAAGAAAGGAACGAAGAAAATAGAAAAGAGAATCAACCCGTTGTTTGGTTAAATCACCTTTATAAGAATAAATGCCCGAAGAGAGCGGTAAGGCTTTTATCAATGGCTGTAGCCAAGGACTATCTTCTGCTTCTCTCTTTCGGGCAACTCGTATAGCATTTTACTTCCATT
>CACYKX010000298.1 GCA_902775075.1 uncultured Prevotellaceae bacterium
GCAAATTTAATAAAAATATTGGTCGGCACTTAATTTTTATGTGTCTTTATTCTTTTAAAAGATAAAAGGCGCCTGAAAATGAAGTTCAACCCATTAAAATGAGAAAAATTTTGGGTGATAGTGTCCGTCAAATAGGAAAATTATTGTAATTTTGCAGTGTAAATACTAATAACAGAACATGTGTTAAAACTAATAGTCGTACACTGGTAAAAACTAATAGCCGTGCACCGATTAAAACTAACATTAGTTCGGTTATCAAAACTAACAGGATTGTTATATGGCAAGTGTACAGGAGAAGTTGGCAGAGTCACTAAGCGTTTTAAAGGACTATCAAGATAGTCATGGCAATATGATTATCAAAGGCTATACGGCACTTGGTGAGACACATACCAAAAGACTTTTGCAAAATGGCTATCTGCAACCAGTAATCAGAGGCTGGTATATACCATCGTTTCCTGGGAGCGAGGGCGACACGACGGTATGGTATGCCTCTTATTGGCAGTTTATTTCTGCTTATGCTACCAGTCGCTTTGGCCAAGATTGGTGCCTGACGGCAGAGGAATCGCTCTCGTACTACGCCGGCGAAACCACCTGTCCCTCCCAGTTAATCATTAGAGCGTCAAAAGCCAACAACAATGTTGTTCAGTTGCTGCATGGTGATTCTCTGATGGATATCACAGCGTCCATACCCGCAGACAAGTATGTTGAGCCAAGATACGGCATCCATCTTTATCCCTTGGCTGAGGCGTTGGTGTATTGCTCACCTCAGTATTTCATTTCTGACGCATTAAATGCCCGCACATGCCTTACACAATTGAAGGATGCTTCAGAGATCATCAAAATTGTAGCTGACGAGGGAAATACCACGCGCGCCTCACGTATCTGTGGCGCATTGCGAAACATCGGGAGAGGAAACATGGCTGATGAAATAAGCAACTTCATGAAACGGTTGGGCCACCAACTTCGTGAGGAGGATCCGTTTGTTGAGAAATCTCCATTGGTAGGTATCAATGAGTCACCCTATTCTGTCAGAATTCAACTCATGTGGGAGAAGATGAAGAAGCAGATCATGTCTTTAGGCATCAATCTTCAATTCAAATCCAACGATATAGACACCGTTATCGCAAACATGGAAGCCAACTATGTGAAGGATTCCTATCATTCACTCTCCATCGAAGGCTATCGTGTTACGGAGGAATTGATAGAAAAAGTGAGGAGTGGAAACTGGAATCCGGCTGACAATAGTAGGGACTCAGAACAACGCAATGCGCTTGCCGCTCGTGGTTACTATCAGGCTTTCGGAGCCGTGAAAGATAGCGTAAGGAAAATTCTGACAAGTGGACAGCCGGGAAAAATCGTAGCCGATGATTTCCCGACCTGGCACTTTGAACTCTTCCAACCATGTATTACCGCTGGTATTATCAAGGCTTCTGACTTGGCAGGCTATCGCAGTCATCAGGTGTATATTTGCAATTCCAAGCATACGCCTCTTAATCCTGATGCCCTAAGGGATGCCATGCCTACATTCTGCGACCTTCTAAGTAAAGAGGATAATGCTTATGTCAGAGCCATTCTTGGTCATTTCTTTTTTGTGTATATTCACCCCTACATGGACGGCAACGGACGTACGGCACGGTTCATTATGAACACACTGCTTGTCACCGCAGGATTACCGTGGACGGTTATCCCCGTCGAGCGGCGAACCAGCTACATGGCTGCACTTGAAAATGCCAGTATAGAAGGAGACATCTCTGATTTCGCACAATTTATCTTTAATCTCATCATGGAATCCTATTAATTTTGGTTTGAAAGAGAACTTCGATGAAGTTTTCAGATGATTATGCCGATATTATTGGAAAAAGTAATATCTTTGTGGGATAAGAAGACAAATCACGAATAGAGAGCAACATGTCTAAGCGCGAATACATCATTGCCAACCGTAAGTGGTTGGAAGACAAAGCCAGGGAGGAGGGAGTGAAAGCCCTCCCCAATGGTATCTATTATAAGGTCTTGAAGTCGGGCGACCCCAACGGTGTGCGGCCTCAGAAACGAAGCATCGTCACCGTTCACTATACCGGTTGGACCATCGACGGCAAGAAGTTCGACACAAGCATTGGCGGCACACCGATTGCCATGCGGCTCATCGACTTGATTGACGGTTGGATCATCGCCCTCCAGCAGATGCACGTCGGCGACCAATGGGAACTCTACATTCCGGCAGAGATGGGCTACGGCAAATTCTCCCAACCCGGCATCCCCGGTGGCTCCACGCTCATCTTCGAAATAGAGCTGATAGGAGTGGCATAGCCTGTGGTGATGCTACAATCAATAGCATAAATGCACTACTGAGCTTTATTTGGACATTCAGCACTGCAAATCTTAATTGATTGGACAAATGCAGTTTCGTTTTCTTTCATTTGCTCACAAAAGTCAGCATAAGATGACGATGCTTTACTTATTTCGATACCGAGAATAAGAAGTCTGGAGGATGTTCCTGATATTCGAGATGTAGGAATTTTGTCTTGTCTTGTTTCGAGGGGAGCAATGAATCCTCCTTTTTTTACATGGAGTGTAGACATATATGCCATTACTTGGTGTACGTCATCAGGATTTACTTTAGAAACCTTATTATAACTACCAAGTCTTTTGTATTTAGCATCTAACACTATATCAGAGTCGCTACATCGAAATATTTGTAGAATTCGTGGTTGCCCATGCAGCAGTAGACCTGATTATAGTTCTCAGATACCCAATCCCAGAAGGGATGATCGGAATAGTTTTCGTCACTGAGATAACCGATATCGCCTGCCAAAATCAGGATGTCACCGCATACCTTTAGCGGATGTTGTTTCAAATAACGCCAATTGTCGGCAAACTCCAGATGAAGGTCAGAAGCATATTGTATTGTTGTCATGGGTGTGCAATGAAAAGTTCTTCCAGTTGATTCAAAAGCTCTTCTATAAAGTCCTCGTCTCTGTCCAGAGATCTTGCCAGCAGTGATGCCAGTTTATCCCATTCAGAGTGAATGGAGGATACAAAATCATGCACACAAGCTACTATTGATGCAGGAGCTTCCACGTTGTCATCTTCCATAA
>CACYKX010000299.1 GCA_902775075.1 uncultured Prevotellaceae bacterium
ATTCAGCTTGATGAACAACCTTGTGAATTCAAGAGCCTAAAGTGGCATAAATATAAAGGACTTGTAGAATACGAACTGTCTGATGGTACTATATATAAAGACAGTATTAATTAAACCATTATAACTCTCCACATCTCCACCGATTCCTCGTGAATCCTTGGCGGTGTGGGGATTTTTCTTTCTCTCTTTCTTGATTCTCAATCTCATCAACATGAGGCTTTCCTTGCAAGAAATTCCGCTCTTCCTTCGAAGATACTCCATCGTTACTCCATCGTTACTCCATCGCTACTCCATCGTTTCGATGGAGTAGCGATGGAGTAGTGATGGACTAATGATGGACTATAAACGAAGGCATAGTTATTCATCAACAGTCTTTCTTCGCAGGACAAGCTAAAGCAAGTTCTTCGCTGTGCTCATTAGCAAGACAGTCATTATGTATTGCCTTTCATGCATAAGAAAGATAATCGGTTTTCCCCGCACATCCTCGTTACGCTCGTATGTACGGGGGACGAATAGTATTGTCTTCCAGACAGTTTTGTGCCTTCGAAACTTGAATTAAGAAATTAGACGCGGAGGGTGGCGAGCGCCTTCGGCATTTTTTTCGCTTAGACTCAACAGGCTATGCAGGTTCTTCGTTTAGTTCGTCTGCAGGTCCGTCACAAGCGAAACTTGAGTCAATTAATGTTTCAATTCACGTCTTAAGAGGGGGACTTTTAAGGCTATTTTACCATCAGGACATCAAAAACTTTGTAAAAATCATTTGCAATACGGAAAATTTCTGTAATTTTGTGGTCGCTAAACATGCCGAAATTACAGACAGTTATAATCTGACGAACTCACGTTATTGTACTAATCGGATTAAAAACAAACAAAAATAAACAACTTTAGGAACTATGAATGAAATGATGTTCTCGTTGAGGAAATCCGTCTTGACAGCATTAGTAGCTTGCTGTCTTGCTGCAAATTGTCATGCAGATGACGGTTCACGACTATGGCTTGGTAAGACGGGTTCTGCTAATGCCCAGATTACGTTGACTGCAAAGAGTACTGCCACGACGGATATTGCCAGGCGCGAATTGGCTTCTGCATGGAATGGCGGGCCTGTGAGTATGACGGTGAAGAAGGTGAAGGGAATGAAACGTGATGCCTATACCATCAGGATAAAGGATGGTAAGGTTGCTATTACTTCTCCTTCGGATATAGGTCTGCTCTATGGCGCATACCGATTGCTCCAGCTTCAGACGATGAATGCCACAGGTAGTGACATGGAGGTGAAGGAGAGTCCGTTTCATGACATCCGTCTCCTTAACCATTGGGATAACCTTGACGGAAACAGCGAGCGAGGATATGCTGGAAAGAGTATCTTCTGGAATGTGAGCGGTTTTCCAAAGGCCATTGGCAGTAATGAGGTTAAGGATATAAACAATAATCCCCTGAACAACGATACATACGCCCGTGCCTGTGCTTCAATAGGCATAAACGGAGCTGTGCTCAATAATGTGAATGCCTCGCCTAAGATGCTCACCACCGAGGTGTTGCAGATGGCAAAGCAGTATGCTGATGTGCTGCGTCCATACGGAATAAGAGTATATCTGGCTGTGAATTTCTCAAGTCCGGTGGTGGTAGGCGGCCTTGCAACTGCCGATCCTATGGATAAGGATGTGCAGCGTTGGTGGAAGGAAAAAGCAAAGGAGATTTACGGTTTGATACCTGACTTTGGCGGTTTCCTTGTAAAGGCTAATAGTGAGGGGCAGCCCGGACCTATGGACTATGGTCGTACACATGCCGACGGAGCAAATCTTCTTGCTGGTGCTATTCGTCCGTATGGAGGCATAGTGATGTGGAGAGCGTTCATCAATAATCCTACCGACCCAGACCGCGCAAAGCAGGCACGACTGGAGTTTGAGCATCTTGACGGGAAATTCCTTGACAACGTGATTATTCAGGTGAAGAACGGACCTATTGATTTCCAGCCTCGCGAACCGTTCAATGCCCTGTTTGGGGCACTTCGCCAGACGGCAGAGATGCCAGAGTTTCAGATAACTCAGGAATACCTCGGACAAGCCAATCACCTTGCCTATCTCGGCACCATGTGGGAGGAGTTTTTTTCCGAAGTGACACAGTATGCCGACTATAAGGCAAATCAGCTCAAGGCTAAGTACAACGCCATAGCGGGAGTAGCCAATACTGGTACTGATGCCAACTGGACGGGACATCCGCTTGCGCAGTCAAACTGGTATGCCTTTGGCAGAATGGCGTGGAATCCTGACCTTGATGCAAAGACGATAGCAAATGAATGGGTGTCGCTGACATTCCCTTCGCTCAATGGGAAACAGCACGATACCGTAGTTTCAATGCTCATGAGAAGTCGTGAGGCTGTGGTTGACTATGAGATGCCAATCGGACTTACCCACCAGTTTGGCAATTCGCACTATGCCCCAGGTGCATGGGATAATCGTCCGATTCGTCGTGATTGGTTGCCTGTGTTCTATAATCAGGCAGATGCCGATGGTATAGGCTTTGACCGCACGAAGGCAACAGGAACGGATAATACCTCGCAGTATTCCCCAGCTTTCGGTGGCATGATGGAAGATGTGAAGACTTGTCCTGATAAATACCTGCTCTGGTTTCATCATGTTTCATGGAATCATAAGTGTCAAACGGGGCGTAGTGTTTGGGAAGAGCTATGCTATCGCTATCAGAACGGACTAAATGAGGCTCGTCAGATGCAGCGTCAATGGAATTCCCTTGAGGGTGCTATTGATCAGGATATATTCCGTGATGTGCAGACGCGCCTGATGACACAGACACGCGATGCTGAATGGTGGAAGGATGGCATTCTGCGCTATTTCCAGTCGCTCAATAAGAAGGCTTTTCCTGATTTCCTTGAGCCGCCTGTACATACTCTTGATGAGTGTAAGAAAAACAGGGTGCACGTTGGATTGTATAGAAGTCCTACTCGTGAGGAATTGAATAGGGAAAGGTGATTCTCAGAAAGGTAACTCCCAAGGGCTTATCTTCAATAGTAACCCTCTGGCACAAGCGTCAAATGCTTCGCCAGAGGGTTGTATATTGAATAAGTCTTTGCT
>CACYKX010000300.1 GCA_902775075.1 uncultured Prevotellaceae bacterium
TACCTGGTTTAACCGTTTAGTGGCTATTCGTATCTTGATGAAGAACCAGCTGATAGAACCAGTTTTGGAGTATGTAGATACAGCCCGTACCCCTCGCATCGTTGACGAAGCTCGTATGGGGCGTATGCCGCAAATGCCAGAACAGCAGCGTAAGCTCCTGATGGATTTGCTCGACGATGATAGCCGTACCACAGAGCAATTCGCCATCCTCGTTTCAGCTTTCTGCCACCAAAACGCAATACTTTATCGATGCTTTGGTGCTTTGGCTGACTACACAGAACTTTTGCTCCCTAATGACATTCTGACCGAGGGAGGTTTTATCGATCTCTTGAACCACACTGAGTTTATTACAGATGAAGAGTTCCGTTCTCCAGAACTAATCGGTTGGCTTTATCAGTTCTATATTTCAGAACGTAAAGATGAGGTGTTTGCCAAGAAAGGAAAATATGAGGCAGACGAGATTCCTGCTGCGACACAGATATTTACACCCAATTGGATTGTGAAGTACATGGTGCAGAACACCGTCGGGCGTATCTATCTTGACAACCATTCTATTGCTGCTTCTGAATTCAAGTCGAAATGGAATTATCTTGTTGAACCATCAAAGCCTACTCCTAAGGAAAGTATTTACAAATATAAGGAGTTGACAGAGCTACTCGTTGGTGACCTTGCCTGTGGTTCTGGTCATATTCTCAACGAGTGCTTCGACATTCTATATGACCTCTATATCTATGAGGGCTACAGCCGTCGTGAAGCTATCGAAAACATCTTTACGAAGAACCTACGAGGTGTTGATCTTGATACTCGCGCCAAGCAACTGGCTATGTTTGCCTTGATGCTCAAAGCATGTCAGAAGGATTCTTCTTTTGCTGATGCTCATGTCTTGCCTCATGTATTATCGATGCCTATTCCCATTCCACAGGATGAGGTGCCAAGTCGTTTGCAGCAGTTCTTCCGTGAAACACCTTCACGTCAGCAACTATCTGACCTTTCTGAGGCTTTCAAATTGATAAAGGATGCAGAATCACTTGGTTCTATCATGAAGTTCGATGTAGCTGACTCCACATTGTTGGCTATCCGTCAGGCATTGGATTATTGGCATAGCCAGCAGTTCGTTCCAGAAGAAGTTGAAGATATTATTCCTGCAATGGAATTGATTATTACGCTGACTGACAAGTATTCAGCTCTTGTGATGAATCCGCCATATATGAAGAGTGGCAAATTTGATTCTGTGCTTTCAAACTATATAAAGAAAAAATATGTTTCTGGTAGAACAGATCTTTTTGCCATTTTTATGATGCTGTCTTATGATAGGCTTAGTAAGAATGGTAAGATTGGAATGATAAACATGCAGTCTTGGATGTTTATAAAAACATATTTGTCTATTCGTCAAATGGTTATTAGTCAAATGACAATAGACTCTATGCTTCATTTAGGTCCCAGACTGTTTGACGAAATTGGTGGAGAGGTTGTTAAGACTGTATCGTTTGTATTAACAAGAAATAGCGATTTGAATCACACAGGTTCTTATATTAAATTATCTGAAGGGAACAATTGCGAAGAAAAGAGACTTCTATTTGTTAGAGATACAAAAAAAATCTATTTAATTCCACAAAAGAATTTTTTGGATCTTCCTGAAATGGTTATTGGATACTGGTTATCTGATAATGTACGGGATTTATTTAAAAACGAAAACGTTACTACGTATGCAACTGTTTGCTTGGGTATGACAACAGCTGATAATGATAAATTTCTTCGTTTATGGTTTGAGACATCTTTAAAAAAGAACAATTTTTCATCGTTATCATTGGACGACTTTATTTCTTCCAATAAAAAATGGGCTCCATATAATAAAGGCGGAGAGTTCCGTAAATGGTATGGTAATATGGACTATATGGTAAATTGGGAGGATGATGGTTTTGAAATTAGAAACTTTGCAGATTCAAGTGGGCATATACGTTCTACCGTTCCAAATACCGAATATTACTTCAGAGAATGTATAACTTGGTCAAAATTGGTTACAAAAGGTGCTTTTAGATATCGTCCTGCAGGTTCCATATTTGATGTCGCTGGACCAAGTATATATTTAAGCAATAAAAGAAATCTCCGTAGCATCATTGGATTTCTTAATTCTGCCGTATCAAATGAATTTTTAAAGATATTTGACACAACCAATTTTGAGGGGGGACAGATTTCTAAATTGCCTATTCTGAACAACATATTAAACAATACAGAAATATCAGAACTTGTCACCAACTGCATTAACATAAGTAAGAAAGACTGGGATATCGTTGAAACGTCATGGGATTATGAAGCAAATCCCCTTGTAGCCCTTCTCAACGAGCAAGTAGCACAAGGAAATTTGAATTCATCCTTCCGGTTGAGAGATTTTGTGGAGGAGTTTGAGGTCCAATGGACAGAGCGTTTCAAAAAGCTCCATGAGACCGAAGAAGAGCTTAACCGTCAGTTCATCAGCATCTACGGTCTCGAAGAAGAGCTGACTCCAGATGTGCCAATGGACGAAATTACAATTCTACAACAAGGTGAGATAAGCATTGTAAACAACAAAATAGAATGGCATACTGATGTACTGATGAAACAACTCATCAGCTATGCTGTTGGTATATGGATGGGACGCTACTGTTTGAACAAGAAAGGACTGCACATTGCCCATCCACAGCCTACAGCTCAGGAACTGCAAGAATACTGGTATGGTGAAAGTCAGGTTTATATTGATGACGATGGTCTTATTCCTATCCTACCCCAAAGTTCACCGTTTGACGATAATCTGGTAAGCCGTATAGCCGACTTTGTGCGTATCACCTTTGGTGAAGATCAGCTGACAGAGAACCTGAACTATATCGAGCAGCAGCTTGGTCAGACTATCGAGCAGTATCTGCTGAAGGATTTCTGGAAAGATCATAAGAAGATGTACCAGAATCGTCCTATCTACTGGCTTTTCTCTTCAAAGAAGGGAGCTTTCAAGTGTTTGGCCTACATGCATCGCATGGATGCCTACACAGCAGAACGAGTTCGTAGTAACTACCTGCTGCCTTACATTGAATATCTTCAGAAC
>CACYKX010000301.1 GCA_902775075.1 uncultured Prevotellaceae bacterium
ATGGACAAAGATACTCGACCGTCTGAATGGCAAAATTTATCTAATCATGGGTAACCACGATTTGAAGAATATTCGACAAGGATTCATCAGTCGCTTTGAGCATGTAGCCATGCAGATGCACATCGAAGTCGGCAAGCAGAGAATATACCTCTTTCACTATCCTTTCCTTTGTTTTGAAGGCAGTTACAAGGATGTCTGGCAGTTGTTCGGTCATGTCCATACCCGAAGGAATAACACAGGAAATGACGCGGAGAGGCTCCAGTTTCTCTATCCGACCCAGTATGATGTGGGAGTGGACAACAATGGCTTTGCTCCAGTGTCATTTGGGCAAGTAAAGAGAATTATAAATAAGCAAACTGAACAAACAAAAGTAGTAAAACAATGAAACACATACCTGTATTGAGGTACAATGATCTCAGAGATCTGATGTACCTAACCCATGAACACCACTTGAACGGTGTGGTTGTAGACGATGCGGCACTTGAAGTGATGCTCCGTATTGAGAAGACCATGCAGCGACTGGAGGAAATGGGTGATGATGAGCAACGGTGGCTCTGGATAGAACTCAAGGCACCAGGCAAGCGTAATCGTATGGAAACTGCTGATGCTAACGGGAATTACTGGTACCAGGTGTTTACGGCTAACTATAAGGGTTTCCACTACATGATAATCAGAAACCGCCAGTGGAGATATATTGACCTTAGGAGTGCAAGTTACATTGGGGGAGAACGAAGACCTGATGTCTGGCATGGGAATGTGTCGAAGTCTCTACTGAAGCTTGAGAAGCATATCACCGTCTTGGTAGATAGCATCTGTGAGAATGCTGACGAATACAATGCCTATGTCGAGAAGAGTCTGCCTTACTCTAAGCGGGATGGAATCATCAAGCGTGCTGACTTGAATCGCATCTGTCCTGTTTACAGGATGTTTAATAATCCCGCGCGAGTGGTGGATATTGTAAAGAAGAGTAATAGTTTGCCCCTGTGGTCAGCTGATAAAATGACGCTCAGAATCTACATACACGTCTGGCGTATTCTTTATGAAGCATATAGGACGCAGGATCGCTATCGTCCTGAACCTAAGTCTGATTTCGCCAATAAGTCTGACGAAGAAGTATTTGTGAGGTACAACAGCAAGGGACGTGAGATAAAAGGTTTGGACCTCGACAGCGAGCAGGACTATCAAAAATGGTATGATGACAACAGTTCATATCACTGCATGGATGTTGCCTACGCAAGAATCCACCTTCATGCACGTAGGAAGACGAACCGCTGGGGCAATGAGAATGTTCCAGTAGCCGACGGGCAATGGTATTTCTCCTTGGGATTTTGCGTCTATGGCTATTCAAATGATGTAGTCAACATGCTCGAAATACTGTGCGATGAGGGAATAGGTGTCGTATGTGACGAGACCGCAAGGCTCCTCCGAATCGCAGAAGAGACTGACTATGTCGGCATAACTCCCGGTGCCAACAAGTACTCGTATGATGAGAAGGTAGGAAACGAGATAACACTCCCTTGTGTGGATGAAGATATTACGGCTCAGCAAGTGGCCGATGTGATAGATGCCACGGAATGGGAACCTGTTAGAAAAGTTAAACCAATTAATGAACAAAGGCAATGAGAATACAATACATGAGTGACCTGCATATGGAGTTCGCAGAGAACAGCAGGTACATCAAGCATAATGAGTTCCCTGTAAAAGGAGACGTGCTTGTGTTGGCAGGTGATACGTTCTACCTGAACAATACGGTTGCTCCGCTCAGTAAGTTCTGGAAGTGGGCATCGGCCAACTATCGTCAGGTTCTGATAGTCCCAGGCAACCATGAGTATTACCAGTTTTGCGATGTGATGGAGCGTGGATTGCAATGGAAATGGATGCTCAAAGACAATGTGGGCATCTATCAGAACCAGGTAGTTCGGATTGACAACACTGATTTCGTCCTGAGTACTTTGTGGTCAAACATTCCAGCACAGGATGAGTATTTCGTTTGGAAAGGATTGAATGATTTCCGTCAGACTAAATACAAAGGAAAGCTCATCCAGGTGAATGAGTATAACCAACTGCACCAGTTCTGTTTGGACTTCATCAGGAAAAGTGTGGCAGAGAGTACGGCTGAAAAAATCGTTGTGGTTACCCACCATTTGCCTACACGGCAGGTGGTGGCACCACAGCATTTAGACTCGCTCATCAACAGCGCCTTCGCTACGGAATTGGGGGACTTCATAACCAACAGCCGTATCGATGTATGGATATATGGTCATTCCCATACCAATATAGATGCTACTATTGGCAAGACGAAAATCGTCAGCAACCAATTGGGGTATGTCTTCAATGATGAGCATCTTTCGAACGGATTTGAGTGTGGCAAAGTAATAGAATTGTAGAAAAGAAGAATGATTATTGTAACGAATATTAAGAAAGGAATTTATCATGAGTGGAGGTGCATTTGATTACAAACAACACTTCATTGAGTATATGGCCGATGAGATAGAGCAAAGAATATTGAACTCTGGTCGCAAAATCCCCCAGGAAGTCTTAAAAAGGGACCCCTGGATTGGTTATTGGGACGATGATTTTAATGTTCCAAGATATTATCCCCAATACAACCGTAAGACGATAGATATAATGAAAAGAGCTGTCTACGTATTGAGGATGGCTTATATCTATGCCCAACGTGTAGATTGGATGCTTTCTGGTGATGATGGTGAAGATAGTCTTGTTGAACGCTTGGAGAAGGAACTTGAAGAGCTCAAGAAAAAGTATCCCAGCGGTAAGTTTACATTCAAGAAGAAAAGAGTTCGGTATGATGATGACTACGGAGGCTTCCGTGAAATGCCGGATGAGTAAATGAATTATAAAAACAAATAAAGATGAATCGAAATAATAAACAAGGTAATAAGTATTGGTACATGCAGAAAGATGTAGATTGTTTTCTGCACAGTTTTCATTATGAACCATTTAATAGCAATATAAACAAATTATGGACTCTTTAAATTATAAATACATTCATGCCAGTAAACAAAAACGCATTATTGCGTTACAAGATAATAGACAGATGCCTACGC
>CACYKX010000302.1 GCA_902775075.1 uncultured Prevotellaceae bacterium
AATTGTATGTCTTCCTGTGTCTGCATAGTCTCAGTCGTTATATTTTATACCCTTATAGTGGTCTTTAAGTTCTTTCAGCGTCATACATTTGCCTTGCCCTTCCACACGATGAATCATCGAGTGACAGTTGGAGCAGAGCGGTATGAGGTCATTGGCTGGGTCAACCATGTGTACACCCTCAAAGGTATGATGTGGGTTTACATGATGAATCTCTATGAAGCCCTCACCAATGTCGCCGTAGGCTTTGCCAAAGTCGAAACCACAGCAGATGCAGCGGATGCGTCCGTTCCACAACTGTTTGTAGTACTCTATGCACTTGCGGCGTAGCTCTGGATTACGCTCTTTCTTCGTCAGATTGTATTGATGTTCCAGTCCTTCGCTGTCTGGCGCATAGTCGGCATCGTTGTGTTCCACTGGCGGCTCTGAATCCTCTTCCACTTTCGATGGAAAGTCGTCGTCCTCGCCTGGCACCAGAACTGGGGTGATGTCTCTATGCAACGACTTTACAAACAACCTGTACCATTTCAGCACTTCCGTATAACGTGGTTCCTCACGGTTGTCGATGTTCTTCAGCACGGGATGGGCTTTGATTTTCTTGCGCAGATCTTCTATCTCGCTTTCATCCTGGAGTTCGTAGATAGTGCTATAGCTTGTGCCAAAGTGATCGTTCAGCGTAAAGGGCAATACCTCTTCTGCTGTTTCTACAATCACGTTGGTTTCAGACACGTCGCCCTCAAACTTTCCCATAAGGAACTGGTGGAAAAGCTCGTGCATCTGCTTAATCGTATAGGTTGTTTGTTGTGCCATATCTATAATCTTTATAATGCCTACAAGCATGTGACCACCATTGGACAGTCACTATGCTCGCAGACAGCATATCCGTCAGGTAAAGTTGTGGAGTTTCGCATCGGCATATTATTCCATTGGCTTAATCATACTTTCAATAAATGATATTTCATTATCAGCCAAGCCATATTTCTTATATAATTGTTTATCAATTTCTGAAACAGAACTTGACCAATCAATATCACTTCCTTTGGTGAAATCTTGAAGAGGAACGAATAGAAATCTTTCATTCGTAATATTCATAGAAGTTAAACCTTGAAGAAGCAAGAATCTTGCAAACCGAGAAATAACATACTTATAACATGCATTTGCCTCAGAATAGCTATCAAATATACCTATTGCGAGATATGATTCGGAAACGACTTCGCCTGGATTAATGATCTTTGTAGTCGCCAGCAGTTTAACCTGTCCATTTTCATCAGTTTCACCTAAATGTCCAGAGATAGCCTTACCTATTATTACATTGTATTTGTCCACATACTCGAAACAAGCTTTTATCATATCACGAGATACATATCCAGTCCCCTTTGAATGATGCATAAGTACGTCTGTTGGAGATTCTGGTAATGCTGTTCCTCTTTCATATGACCTTAAGCCAAAGGGCATATAAGGGGCAATAATGCTTGACATTGAGGTTTTCGAAATCGCACTTATCTTGTCAATAATTGACACAGCTTCATTATAACGTAAGAAAGACTCATGCGCATTTAAGTCTCTTTGTGCAGAAACTCTCTTGTTCTTTATGACGTTAATAAATTGGCATTTTTCTTCTTTGGAATCCTTATTCCAACGAAAATAACAAATACCGCCACTTATATTTGCAGTAGGGAAACAGTCCTTTTCACTCGGAAAATCAACTATAACTTCAAGTCTCTTGTCCGTCAGCATATCTACTCTAAAATCATCAAGGCCACGACCACCAGCATACCATCTAGCTGGAATAATCATGCTTACATAATTGGGGTTGAGATTTTTTGCTATAGTGACGAAGTGATTATAGATGGGTGTAGCCGCTGCGCCAGCACCACCACCATCCATTATCTGATATGGTGGATTACCAACAATTGCTTTAAAATTCATATTGTTTATATCTTCATTTGCGTTTTTGGGAATAGAATTATATACGTGCCAGAAATCAACTCCCTGCACAATGTCTTTACGGAATGCTTCTGATTTAGCTCGAAGCACAGTTATCATATCACAGTCGAGTTTTGACTCTCCGTTGAAGCAGAAGGTGTTTCCCTGTTTGGTCATTCCTTCTGTATCACGCTTCAATACGCCAGCACTCACGAGGTCGTTTACTTCTATCTTCTTGCTATAGCACTTTACATTCATGCGAATGTCCTTGCGGAAACCAGCAAGAGTGCGCTTAGTAATGCTTACTGCCATCTTGGTACGGCAGACAACAAAGATGTTATCCTGAAGCACGTCCTTCCAAATCTCCAAGTCGTTACCAGCCTGACGGTAGTAACCCTCAGAGTCTGTGCTTGTGCCACGCTCACCTGTCAACTCGTTCTCACGGAATGCCTTTTCCTTTGAAGTCTTGAAGAGGGAGTATGCCATATAGAGCGGATAGAGACCTGTCTTGGAGTTGATTTCAAGAATACGGGCATTGTAATCGCCAAATATGTCCTGAGTAACACTGCCTCTCTCAACATATCGTGCAGCCTTGATATTCTCTCCATATTGATTCTCAACGGTGTATTCTGCATCGAACTCTTCATTCCAGAAGCACCAGCCACCCAAGCAGTCGCTCATGTGACGATTAACCACCTTCCAAGGTGTAAGGACTGTCTCCTTATCAGGATTGTGGAAGTAAGAGAAGATGGTGGCAATCTTGGCAATACGGTCTTCAGTATTCAGATTGTCGGCCTCCTTCACCATCTGGCGAATGCGCTTGGCAGCTCCTGTGAAGATGCTACGGTCGAAGCAGTCCTTCAGGATATTGAAGGTCTCTTTGGTGAAGCCCTTTGGCATGAATTCATCCCAAGAAGCCTGGTCCACGATTTCCTCGCTGGCGAAGTTGTCGATGGTAATCTCCTCACCATCATCATCGTTGATTTCAGCTCCATATACCAATAGCGGAATACGGATGGCCACACCACGCAGCACAGACATACGGGCACGCTTCTCTTTGTTCTCTTGGTCGCGCTTCTTCTTGGCTTCATCGGTA
>CACYKX010000303.1 GCA_902775075.1 uncultured Prevotellaceae bacterium
AAAAATGGCTACACATACGGTACACGGCTTTTGAGTGATTAGATAACTACTTATTATAAAGGAATTTAGCGGATGAGGTCGCGGAGCCTCTCTCTCCGCTTAACATTTTTTCAGACTATCTGAAGAGTATGTAAGAAATTAAGCTAATCGCCGTAATTCCAACGAGTTACGGCGATTTTTGTTTCCCGATTCACTTGTTCGGACTACTAAAAAAGAGGCTGCATAGTCTCAAAATAGTCTGTTTTTGTTACACTGGTGTTACAGCAAAACACCAAAAATCAAAATTGTAACACAGACTATGTACAGAGCACGTCAAGACTATGTGTAATTCATTGTCTTTCAAAATATTATGTTTAACTTTGCAGCCGTCGAGTTCGTAATATTCGCCTGTAACAAGAGGTGATTTTAACAATTAAACGGCTTTTTAAAATTACTAGTAGTATGAGACGAGCATTCAAGACAGTTTTCTACATGCGTGGAAACTTCGTGAACAAGGAGGGCAAGAGCCCCATCGTGTTGCGCATCACATTGGATGGCGACAGAGTGACAATCGGGACGACGGGTATCACCATTACCCCGTCGCTATGGGACATCAAGAAGCAACGGCTGAAGGGGAAGACCACAGAGGCCTTGCAGGTCAACAAGAAGCTGGACAACATCGAGAGTGAAATCCAGGAGATCAGTGACAAACTGGAGTATGAAGGCAAACTTTCCCTGGAGAAAGTAAAAGCCATCTATCTCAACACAGAGGATGACTCCAACACTATCGGTGCATTGTTCGATAAGTATCTGTCGAGCATTAAGGATCAGGTAGCAGTAAGGCACCTTAGCACGACCACCCTGCAGAAGTATATGCTCTGCCAGGTTCGCTTCATGGCTATGCTCAACGACAAGTTTCATTGCAAGGACATGCTCCTGAAGGATGTCACTCCTGCCGTGATCCAGGATTTCAGCGTCTATCTGATGACCGTAGTCCGCCAGTGCAACAATACTGCCATGAAAACGATGAAGACGCTCAAGACCGTCATCCTCTACGGCATAAAGCTCGGAGTTATCCACTCTAACCCTTATCTTGGCGTGAAGCTACATTTGGAGCCTGTTGACCGAGGCTTCCTCACCGAGGAGGAGCTCCAGTCTATAATTAAGAAAGACTTCGAGATCGATCGTCTGGGTTTCGTCCGTGATCTGTTCGTATTCTCTTGTTTCACCGGCTTGTCGTATATTGATGTCAAGAAGCTCAAGGCAGATAACATTGTCACGCTTAATGGCATAGAGTGGATAAAGATGGCGCGTGAGAAGACCTCCACTCCTGTCAGCGTGGTCCTTTTTGACGGTGCCAAATGCATCATCAAGAAGTACGAGAATGATCCTAAGCGCAAGGATAAGCTTTTCCCCTCGATGTCGAACCAGAAGATGAACCAGTATCTGAAGGAGATAGCAACCTCTTGTGGCATCAAGAAGAACATCACCTTTCACATGGCCCGCCACACCTTTGCCACTCTGACGTTGAGCAAGGGCGTGCCTATCGAGTCTGTATCCCGTATGCTGGGTCATACCAACATAAAAACTACGCAGATCTACGCCAAAATAACCAACAAGAAGATTGAGGAGGATATGACCAAGTTCTTCAATGACAAGACCATACGCAACTTGGGCATAGATTCTGCGAACATGACCGGTATGGACAAGAATGAGGAAGAAGATCCGGTTGAAAAGTAGATGATGAGTTCTATGGATTGTGTGCCGTCAACGCAGACGAAGCGCGGCAAACCCGAGCGAAGCCGCTTGCCGCCAGCGAAGGCGAAGTTGACAGGCACTCAATACTAAGAACAGTTGAACAGACCACTCTCCCCTGCCGCCGGAAGTCCCGTTCCGGCGGTTAAAACGGTGCCTCACAAGGCATGGTTTTAAGGGTTAATGGATAACCTATATGAGTAGAAACACATTATTATATATAGGTATAATTCTTTCAAGCTGAAATTCAAATATTTGCTTTCAGAGAAGAGATTTAGAAATTAAATGCCTAAATTTGTAGCCGTAATCCAACAACCCTTTATTATGAAATTCGACGAAATCAACAAGAAGGCATATCACTTCACATTGGAACGTAAGGATCCTAACAACGAAAATGTACCCGAAGCTGTTATTCCGGAGGACAAATGTCTTTACTTCCAACCCAAGGAGATGCTTGAGTTGCGCCAATTCTACAAGACAGAAGGGTACGATGCTCCTTTTGAGTCTTTGCGGGACTATGCTCCTGACTCCTATGAAGAAAACTGGTGGGCGTTGCTTGATTATCTGTATAGTTGTACATCTATTGATGTGATTATCGCAGAGACTGCCGCTGATCCATATCCAGTAGAGAACAGGGATGCTTTATTAGCCCGTCTTATGAAGGAACTTCCATACAGTCTTGATGACTACAATATCATAGCTCCACAAGAACTCCTCAAGGATGTCCTTGATGACGAATCTACGGATTGGGTAGAAATCAGAAATATAATAGACATGAACACGGCTATTTTGGAGGCTGATATGGATGAATATGACCGTCTTTAGAGTGAGCAGGATGAAAATCTCTTGAAATGGCAAAGCCATTGAAGACGCATCAGAGGTGTTAGGCTTTCCATGCGACGAATAAGTCAGTCCTTCCTGTCAAGAATATCCTGAAATTGCGGATGCCTCTGGTACCAGACAACGGCGAATGAGCAGACGGGCAGGACTTTTAACCCTTTACTGACAGCATAGTCGTTGACAGCACTGACAAGCAGACTCCCCACATCCATCCCTTCCTTGTATGCATAGGTGTGGTCAATGCTCAATACATTTCCCTTGAAGGAGAATTCCAGTCGGCCAACAAGTTCGTCACCATCATAGGCAAGCACCTTGCCGCCAGTATTCGTTGTCTCAATCTTTGTCTCCATATCGGGCACAAAGGTACGATATTTCCCCGACATTTCGGAGTTATTGTATTTCATACTCATATTATTATATATCTGATAT
>CACYKX010000304.1 GCA_902775075.1 uncultured Prevotellaceae bacterium
CTGGACTATGGAAAACTGCTTGCTTACGCCAAACAATTTGACAGCCAGGTCGTCATCAAAAGACTTGGATTCTTGCTGGATAAACTGGAGATCAGCACGAATATAATAGAAGAACTTCGCAGCCTACGCAGCGCGACGGTGTCACCATTGGACACGGAAGTTCCAAATGAGGGAAAGATTTCCACCAAGTGGAGTATCCGGCAGAATGTTGAGCTCGAAACAATTATCAACGCAATAAACAACTGAATCGGTTGCATCGTCGCAAAGATGTCCGAGCTTTTCCGTATTTCCCTTACGGAAGCCTTGGATGTGTTCTATAGAAGCGACACCTGCCGCCGGTTCCATGATGAGAAAACTGGGCTGTATCTTTATGGGGATCTGTATATCATCGACGAGATGGAGATAGAACTGCTGGGAGCGAACGGAGATAGTGAACTCCGGAGTATTCTATTCCAATCCTTCAGCACTGACGAGCAGATGTCTGAAGTGGAAAAGTTCAGGCGATTCCTAAAGGGTGGAATCTCTTTCCTTGATCCTCAACCTGCGGCATTCGTTCGCGGTTTATAATCCGCCGATTCTCATCGTTTTCTGCTTAAATCGGCAGAATATAACACAAATTTGACGCAATATTGAGAGATTTTCTCAAAACTCTTGCGTATTTCGCCAAAAAACGTTTTCTTTGCTAAAAAGAAAGGATCGCTTATGCTTATTAATTTCACCGTAGGAAACTTTCTGTCGTTCCGCGATAAGAAAACATTAAGCCTGGAGGCTTCTTCCATTAAAGATGCTGGCAGCCAGATCATAGAGGTTGGGAAACTCCAGCTTCTACCTTCTGCCGCCTTGTACGGAGCCAATTCCAGCGGGAAAAGCAACTTTCTCCACGCATTAGGGGCATTCTCAGCGATCGTCAATTCGTCATCTTCAAGAAGCTCTATCGCAAGACTGCCGGTCTTGCCCTTCCTTCTTGACAATGATAGCGAAAAAGAGCCTTGTTTCTTCGAGATTGAAGTGATCACCCACGCTGCCAATCATTACCGTTATGGATTTGAATGCACGCAGACTTCAATCACGAAGGAATGGCTATATAAGATTAATAGCCGTTCGGAAAAGTGTCTTTTCATTCGTGAAGGAGACGAGATAGGTGTCACTTCCGCTTTTGCTGAAGGGAAAGGACTGGAAGAGAGGACAAGGTCCAATGCTTTGTTCCTTTCCATCTGTGATTCTTTCAATGGCCCTATCGCAAAAGAATTGGTTAAGAGTATCGTCATACCTCCTATCCCCAATAATCCCCAGGATCTCATTGATGCCCAAAGGCAATTCCTACAAGTTGCCAAAGAAGCGTATTCCGATGAGATCAATCAGATTTTCAGAAAATTAGATTTTGGTTTTACTTCGTTTGAGATTCCTGATTCAGAAGCTGAAATCAGAGATGTTAAAGCCTGGACAACACACAATGTCTATGACAAGAATGGTGAAATCATTGGTAGCCGCAGATTCCCGATGAAGACTTCAGAATCAGCAGGAACGAATCGACTGTTTGATCTTGTTTACTTGATTGTAAATGCCCTGAAAGACGGAAGTCCTTTGATCATTGACGAACTGGACCGCGCGCTCCATCCGCTGATTACCAAATACATCATCGAACTCTTCAATAGTGCGAAGACCAATCCGAATGGAGCACAGTTGATCTTCACGACGCACGATACCAATCTTTTGAGTTCCAAGATATTCCGCCGGGACCAGATTTGGTTTATCGAGAAAGATAAGACCGAATCCTCAGATCTGTATTGCCTCGCTGAGTTCAAGGATGCAGAGGGCGTTAAGGTGCGCAATGACCGCAGTTTCGAAAAGGATTATATCCAGGGCCGATACGGTGCCATCCCGTATTTGAACTATGATTGGGTAGATTGATATGGGAAAGGCAATATCCGGGAAGGCAATCCGTGAAATGCGGGAGAGGGAGCGTAAAGCTCACCGTCTTGAGAAACGAATCAAGGTGGGAACGAGGCTTACGCACCTCAATTATCTGATCGTATGCGAAGGCGAACAGACGGAGCCAAATTACTTCAAGGCATTAGTTAAAGGAAGAAACTCGCAAGTCTTGACTGCCGTCGTAGCGGGTGAAGGGGCTAGCACAAAATCTCTGATAGACATTGCCTTGAAGCAGCGTTCATCTTGTGATATCCACTTCGATGTGGTGTGGGCGGTTTTTGATAAAGATGAGTTCCTGGACTTTAATGAAGCCATTGCCTATGCTGTGAGCAACGGCGTCAATCCGGCCTGGTCCAATGAATCCTTCGAGTTGTGGTACTATCTGCATTTTCAATTCCTGGACACCCAGAACTCCCGGCAACAGTATATTGAAATGCTTACCCGTGAAATTCGAAAAGTGTATCCCGAATTCGAGTACCAAAAGAACGACAAAGGGATGTATGAACTGCTGCAGAGGATTGGGAATCAGGAGCAGGCAATCAAGAATGCAAAGGCCCTTGAGGCGCGATATGAAGACGAAGATTATGCCTCCCACAAACCTTGTACAACGGTCTATAAACTGGTCGAAGAGTTAAACAAGCCGGAAGAGGTAATTGCCCGGCTTAACCGACAAAGCCGCCCTTAAGTCGCCAAAATGTCGCCAAAAATCAAGACGCAAAAAGAGCTAACCACTGAAAATCAGACAATTAGCTCTTTTAAGGTGCCCCGGGCGGGAGCACTTTTGTATGCTTATAATCAGCGGGGTACAAAATTTCCAAGCCAAAACGCAAGCTATATTAGAGTGTCACAATTTCTGGATGGTTGCTCCGAATAAAGGGAGCAAAATAGATGGGAAGATAGGTAATGAACCTGTCTTTTTTTATGAGCCGTTCATTGGACAGCACGTAAGCGTCGTGGACGTGGTAGTCCGGATTCGCCAGGAAAGCATTGAGCGCCCTATGGCACATCATAGAAGGAATCATATTGTAGATCCGTGTAATCTTGAGTTTATGCTCTTCCTCGTA
>CACYKX010000305.1 GCA_902775075.1 uncultured Prevotellaceae bacterium
GTACAATGGGTTCCTTGAAGGTGAGAAGACGCGCCTGACGGCTCACCTTGAAGAGGAAAAGGCTATCATGGCCGGTTTCATCGTGGTCCAGATGATGGCTTTCAAGCAGTGGGTTCAAACCTTGAAGAAAGCGTTTGACAAGCACGTTGATGAAATGGACCGTGTGAAGAGATACGGTGAGGGGATCTGGCTTTCCAAACGATCCTGGGACAGGATCCAGGGCTCCCTGATCGTCTTGGCTATCTGGTTCGTTGCTTTCATGACTATTGTAATTGTCCTCTACGTGCAGCGCCGATGATCCCTTATAAATGGCCATATTTGCGGCACGAATGTTTGAAAGCGGGAATGCCCGCAGTTCATCTTACTCCTGAAGAGCAGGATAAGTTGTAGGGGTCCGGCAAGGGAATTTGACGGCCCCGGTGATTGGAACCTTCCTAAATGCTACCGCCGGGCGCATCCGGGAGTTTGAGAGTGGCGCGAATGCCATCCGGCTCCAAATGCCATCCAACCGGCGACCAATATGAAATGCTCAACGGGGATGTTGAGCCGGAAGGTACCGATCACATTATGAACGGAGTCTCGCGTATGAGGCTCCGTTTCTCGTAACGTTATATTATTTATTCAATCCTACCACCTTGACCGTCGCAATCCGGACACTTGACCTTGACCCTACCGGACCCATTACAAATGGAACAGTAAACCTTTCCGTTTCCATCACATGTTGAGCAAGCTACTTTTCCGGTGCCATCACATGTGGTACATATTTCATAGCCCCGGCCGTAGCAAGACATACATCGAACATATCCGGAACCATTGCAGTAGTCACATCTTTGGTGTCCGGTTCCATGACAATGTGAACATATGTCACCCCAAGAATCAACGCCATCACCCCAGCACCAGGAACACTCTTCATAGCCCTCTCCAAAGCAATAAGTACACTCTTCACGACCGGTCCCGTCACAATCAGAGCATTCTTCTCCACCTTTCCCCCAGCACCAGGTGCATTCCTCTTTACCGGTACCATAGCAATCATAACAATTGACTATCCCTGTTCCATCACATGACTTGCAATCGACGACTATTTCCCCACTTCCACTACATGTCGAGCACTCAATAAACTGCTTATGATGGATATGCTTGCGCCTGCTTTTGCAGGATGCGGTACATAATAGAACAATAGCGATGAGAAGAATCCACCTTAGATAAACCAAATGACTTCGCATATCATTCTCTAATCAAACATGAACAATGACCAATTAATCTTTTGAATGCGGCCGAAAAGCAGGAAGGGCCATAAAGACTATGGTTAAAATAAGAGCAACAATCAGAAAGACCACTCCTGTATAGAGTATCGCGTCTTTCCAAATAGCGTTATCATTTTGGATGACATCACATTTCCAGCGATCCTCCCAATAGTATAAACCATATGAGTCTGAGTCATTTTCAAACTTCCACTCTGTCGATTTACTATCATCCTTTATTCTTCTAACTGAATGGTATTTTGACTTTGCATTCAGCATTGAGTTAATTAGATAACTGTTGTTATCGGAGATGATTGAATTCTTTGAGATATCATCTCGAATATCTCTTTTTAACTCATTGAAACGTTGATCAATACCGTAACCAGTCGGGCTAGTAAAGCCTATCCCGTGTGGCGACATTATAGAATAGACAAAGGTGGTTGGTGTGGTTTGTTCAATGACTCTATAGTACCAAGAATCAGTCTTCCCTGTAGAGTAGAAGGACTTGTGCCTCGCATAAAACTCTCCTGAAGGCACATTGTCCTCCTTCTTGTATCGTGGAGAACCATTCTCGTCGACTAAACAAGCGATATGCTTATCAGTTTTCAAGATATCGATTTGAGATGTGATCTCCTCCTTGCTCCATTCAACTTCTCCTTTCATATACAAGAAAATGGCACATGAGGTCACAACTAGCCCGAGTAGATATGAGAGTCCCATGATCCACCACTTATTATGGCTTCCGCTTTGTTTACTGACTCGTTTTACAACATTTTCGTTATTCGGAGAAAGATTTGTTTGTTGTCTGGTATTTCTTTGAGAATCAGGACTTGGGGAAGAAAACTGTGTCGACGAGTTATCAGTAGGTTTAGTCACAACAGGTGGATTCTCAATAACCTGAACAGGAGTTATCGGAGCCATATCGTGTTTAATCGTCTCTTCTACGATTTCTACTGAATTATTCTGTGGCTCATTATTGAGAGGGAGTTCTTCGACAGGGTTATCATCAGATATATCGGTAAGAGGCTCTTCTTTTGTTTCAGTCACGACGGATTGGATGACAGAAACGGTGTCAGCAACGCTCTCACTGAAAGTTATGAACTCAATTTGGCTTCTTTCTAGAGGTCTTAGGCGAATTTCAGAAATTCTGGAATCCTGAAATAGAAACGAGAACACCCCATTTTTACTGATATCTGCGAGCATCAGTTCCCCTGTCTCTCTATTTCTGCATAAAGAAAGCTGAGATTTGCCATTTGCTGCTTTAATCCTCTTGAAGATATCCCCAAGATATGCTGTGGTTTCCTGTCTTCCTCTGATTTCATCAAAAACGAACGAAGAACAATAATGAACATGGCTCGAGAGAATACCGTTAAGGATTGACACATCCCTTTCATTCCATGAATCGGCAAAGGCCTTGATTAGCGATTCCTCGCTCCTTACTCGTTCAGCAGGTTCGTCGTCCTTATCAAGCAATGAGATTGAATCAACCTTAAATGCGAAAGAACCGCCGTGAATCATTTTGCTCCCTTCAGGAGTGGCAAAACACCAGGCAGAGACGACATAGAGTCGCGGATACCCTTTAACCTTCCGACAATAAGAGAATAGAGACGTGAAATCTGTTTTGGGAATAATTGGAACATCTGTCGTTCCTTATCCTCTAAAAGACTGCGCACACTATCGATGCGCTCTGCTGGATAGGTGGCCTTGAAACGGCAGAGCATACTGTCCATT
>CACYKX010000306.1 GCA_902775075.1 uncultured Prevotellaceae bacterium
GTTAAATCTTCGCCTCGTTCTAATGCTCAAGAAACTACCAAAATCATTTTTCTACCTTTATAGGTGCATCTTATTGGTATACAGTATTTTGCAAAAACGCTAGCTGTAGCGGTCTGACCTCTGTAGTTATTCCCAATAGCGTGACAAGCATCGGCGACGGTGCTTTCGAATGGTGTAGTGGTCTCACCTCTGTGGACATTCCCAACGGTGTGACGAGTATCGGCGACTATGCTTTCTCTGGTTGTAGTGGTCTGACCTCTGTGATAATTCCCAACAGTTTAACAACTATCAGCCAAGGCACTTTCTCTGGCTGTAGCGGTCTAAACTCTTTGGTGATTCCCAACAATGTGACGAGCATCGGTGAGCATGCTTTCTCTGGCTGTAGCGGTCTGAACTCTTTGGTGATTCCCAACAGCATGACGAGCATCGGCGACGGTGCTTTCGGGCATTGTAGCGGTCTGGCCTCGATTGTCGTGGAAAGTGGCAATGCCAAATACAATTCACATAACGACTGTAATGCAATTATAGAGACAGTAACAAACACATTGATTGCAGGATGCAAAAACACCGCTATTCCCAACAGTGTGACGAGCATCGGCGACTATGCTTTCTCTGGTTGTAGTGGTCTGACCTCTGTGATAATTCCCAGCAGTGTGACGAGCATCGGTGGGTATGCTTTCTCTAACTGTAGTAACTTGTCATATATTACAATAGGAAAAAGTGTAAGCCGAATAGAAAAATTTGCTTTTTGTTCTACTCAAAAATTGAAACATATTAAGTTATTATGTTCAGCACCTCCTACCTTAAGCGATTATCCATTTCCTACTTTTGATTCTTATACGGCAACCTTAGAAGTTCCTATAGGCAGTAAGGAGTCATATCAGAATGCAGAAATTTGGAAAAAATTTATGAACATAGAAGAGTTTGATCCAACAGGAATTCAAAATACCACCTTGGATAT
The DNA here is from genome assembly GCA_902775075.1 of uncultured Prevotellaceae bacterium. The sequence goes on from CACYKX010000306.1 coordinate 962, forward strand.
GGACAACCCAAAAGGAATCTATGACATCAGCGGAAGAAAATTGAAGGAGCCTCGCAAGGGCGTCAATATCATTGGTGGCAAGAAGGTATTGAAACATTAACGATTGAAAAATCGCAGGCAGTACCCTCAAAAGTACTGCCTGCATTTTCTCTTTTACCACTCATAATCCTCGATGAAACCGTCGAAAATGACGTTGCCGTTCCAACCGGCCTCGCGGAAATACTGGCGTATCTCCTCTTGGAATAATTATTGCTCCAAACTGCTCTTATCCAACAGGAAGTCCATAAGTCCCATCATTAGAATACCTTTTTCATTACGCCAAGGCTTGATGTTGTCTTTTACAATGACAATCTTCTTGAAAGAATCATCGATATTAACTAATGATTGGGTTTCCTGCTCCTCTTTCTCCTTGTCAGGAATAGCCAAGGCTGATTGTATATAGTAGCGCTGACTGGCCTGATTGACGACAAAGTCCACTTCGAAACGCACTCTTTCCTGCTTCCCGTCCTCAGTCCTCTTTCGGATTTCCACTAGTCCGACATCCACCTGATAGCCACGCAAGCAGAGTTCGTTGTAGATGAGATTCTCCATAATGTGGTTCTCTTCCTGCTGGCGGAAGTTTATCAGCGCATTACGGACGCCCATATCTTCGAAATAATACTTCGACTGAGTACCAATGTATTTCCTTCCCTTTACATCAAAACGCTCCGCTTTTCTGATGACAAAAGCCTCTTGCAGATAAAGAAGATACTTATCAATAGTCTGGCTTGTGATATTTGAGTTCTCAACACTCTTGAATGTATTTGCTATCTTTGTGGGATTATTGGGAGAGCCGATAGAGGAGGCTAAGATGTTTACCAGTTCACGCAGCTCCTTGTCGTTCTTGATTTTGTATCTTTCTAATATGTCAGCCAGATATACGGTCTGGAACAGTTTTCGCAGATATTCTGCCTTCTCTTGGTCAGTAGTGAAGGACAGAATTAATGGAAGTCCACCAAAGGTATAGTAGTCTCTCCAAGCATCACTCTTATCTCCTCCTACAGCAGAGTAGTATTCTGAGAAACTTAATGGATAAACCCTTATCTGATGGTCACGTCCTCTGAACTCTGTCGCAATATCAGTAGAAAGGAAGTGCGAATTACTTCCTGTAACATAAACATCTGCGTTCTTTATATGTAGCAGGCTGTTGAGTACGTCAACAAACTCATCAACCTTCTGCACCTCATCCAGAATGATGAAATGCAACTGCTGGTCAATTATTCTGGAATTGATGTTTGCCAGTAAGGCATCTGAATCTCTCAATTCCTTATTGGCTCTGTCCTCCAAATCCACTTCAATGATATGGTTCTCGTCCACTCCTTCGGAAAGAAGGTGGTTGTGGAACAAGGTCTTTAGCAGGTATGACTTTCCACATCTGCGCGGTCCGGTTACAACCTTAATGAAACCATTCTGTCGGGCATTGACCAGTTGGTTCAGATAGATGTCTCTTTTTATCTCCATTGTGCAATGAATTTTTGGCACATGTGCCACTTTTTCAGTGCAAAGATAGTGATTTATCTTGAATATGCAACATTTTTAGACTGAAAAAGTGGCACATGTGCCACTTTTTCAGTCCAGAATTCTCTATTCACCACTCATAATCCTCGACGAAACCGTCGAAAATGACGTCGCCGTTCCATCCTGCTTCGTGGAAATACTGGTGTATCTCCTCTTGGACGGCAGGAGGGATGAGGCGCGTGCCGTTGCGATACTCATAATAATAGGTATGGCAATGCTTGCTGATGAGGCTCTGACGCACGTACGGCTCCACCCGTTTGGGCATGTCGTCATTGAAGATGTGCATCATGCCCTTGGCATACTTCACCTTCTCGGCCTTGCGGAATAGGGAACAGTTGGCCGTGCCTACATCTTGAAAACGGGGATTGACACAGGAATATGTACTTATGGTATCAGACATCTGCTGACCCACCAGATAGTGCAGACAACGCTCCCTCAAAGGACAATTGTCT
>CACYKX010000307.1 GCA_902775075.1 uncultured Prevotellaceae bacterium
AAAGCATCCTCGTAATCCTTGCTGTCAAGGAAAGCAATGATGGATTCCGGCACAGTTCCCTGACAGCTGCCGTCGAAACTATAATTCGGGCGAATGTCATCACAATTTCTGTTCAAGTCATAGCCGAAGTTTACACTTATGTAGCGGCGAATATCCTCTTTGGAACAACCTGTTCTTGCCATAAAGATAGCTGCAGCTGTAGCTTGCGCCCCCTTGATACCTTCAGGATGGTTATGCGTAACTTCCGCACTTTTCTTAGCAACCTCTAATGTTTCCTCCAAAGTGGAGAAGGCAAAGCCAACAGCGGCCACCCTCATGGCAGCTCCATTTCCCCAAGAGTTATATGGCTTAGGGTTCTTAGAAGTCAGCCATTGCGAGAACATTCCACCATAGGCTCCCATTGGGTTGGGATATTTTCGTCCCCATTCTTGCATACGAGTGACCAGTCCTTTCTTTGTGTGTTTCTTATCGTTAAGAATCCAGTCAGCAACAGCAATAGTCATGATGGTATCATCGGTATAGTCCATTCTTTTGTCCTGAAGATCTATGTCTGTTGACTTGTGTGGATTGAACTCATAGATGCTGCCGGCAATATCTCCAAGGACAGCTCCCATTAGCAAAGGATTGTATTTGTTTTTTGGCCTTTTCTGTATAGTGTCCTGTTTCTTTGTCACATTTGTATAGCCGATACTTTCGTACCAACTTCTGAATGTGTCCGGCGTTTCACACCATCCCCAATGACAAAAGCGATTATATAGAAGGGCTTTCATGGAAACAGGTACACCATCATCCGCACAGAAATTGCCCAGTCCCTCTTTAATGTAGTTAATGGTCTCTGTCGTGAGATAGTCTGATTCATCGAAATGGAATCTAACCCAATACTCTTCATACATATGTCCAACGTGTGCGCCACAATCTTCTGGCACATTCTTTCCATAATAGAAGCAATGAGCCAAGTATGGTGCAGCGATGATGTCATAAAACTCCTTCGGGAGGAATATGTTACTGACAGACATGGCCTTTGTGAAAAGAGGGGCAATTTCTTCGTCCTTAAATCCTGCTATGCCGCAACCGATCCGCGTAACCAGGAATTTTAAGTCGGTGTGAGCTTTTGCAAACTCAATGAACTCATCGACGTATGGTTTTATGGTCTCTACGCCTCCTTGCATGGTCGGTATAGCATAAGACTGACCTGTCAGGCCAACGCCAACGCCCCATTCAGCTCCAAACTTCATGTTTGCAGCTCTTGCTGCGCCTCCCTTGTGCTGTCCTGCAAGGTTACTGCCAAAGACGAAGATTTCATCTTTGTCAAGAACATCTATTCTGCTAGATGCTATGTTCGGATTTAAAGTTCTATTCTTACTCATGATTATAATCGCTATATCGCATCCTACTATTTGAGCGTATTTCTGTATATGCTTCTTCCTCTGAACTCTCGATACTCCACTTTATTAAGCGTAAGTGACAAAGGAAGGAAATCTACCTCGTCAATGAGAAATCCAATGTCATCTACGTCTGCTTTAGGTTCGGATATACGTCCAAGCGTGACATGTAATCGGAAGTCGGACTGGATATTGGAGTTAGTATAAGCTATCTCGTTCCGAATGTCATTCACCAAGGATAGGAACCCCTCTGGTATGTTAGTCGCTGTCAAGTGAACAATAAACATATCGCTCCAGGTAGAGAACACATCCAGTTTGTCGAAAGTGATGGAAACGGCATTGGCATTATCTAGATACTTGTGCATGATGGCTTCCACTTCTGCCAGATTTCTTGTCTCATCCAAGAAAGCCATAGTGATATGGTAGTAGCCATTTTGCCAATGCACAGGTATGTCTTTCAATGCCTTTCTAAGTTCAGCAAACCAAAGTGCATCGTAAGATATTGGGACTTTTATTTCCAGATAAGTCTTCATTGCTTAGTAAATTCTTCTTATCCAACGTTTGCTACTTTCCATACCCCATTGAACATGCCATTTCTTGCCAGTCGTTTTGTCGATAAGGATAAACTGGTACATATTTTTTGTTGGGTATAATTCAAATGAGCCAGATCCATAGCCCAAACCATAAGTCAAATCATCAGAATTGATGGTGACGCTTCCTTCATTGTCGGAATCCAACGACCACTGAACCTGTTCTATCATGCCGGTTTTTGTGTCCAGCTGAAGGAAAGTATAGATGTTTTCAGTTTGATATAATTTGTAGCGTCCCTTTAATGAAGAGTTTATATTGACCTGATCCAACAACTGATTGTTAATCATTAGCAGCGTGTCGATTTTGGATAACAGGGAATCGACTCTTTGCTCATGCTTGTTGACCTTTACGTTTGTCGTTGTCTTTGCAGTTTGTGCATTGACACTTATTGATGCAATCAACAAAAGGAAAAACACAGTTCTTTTCATATTCGTGAAATTTTAATCAGCCATCATTATCATGCCAGGAATCTCTTTCATTTTCTTGCCACACTTGGGGCAATGACCCTCGATTGGATTCCAGTTATGAATATCCTCGTTCTGCGCTCCACATTTAGGGCAAGTGGGAAAATATCTCTGACTCGCAAGGTCATCGGCAGAGATCGTAATCACTTCCTTACACTTGGAACAACGGAAATTGTAATACTCTCCAGAGAATAGTCCATAATGACCTGTGGGTTCTGTTTGCACTTCATAGCCACAATTGCATCTATAGGTTCTTAATGTTGCCATACTGTTTTTCTTTTATGAGTGAATAATCAAGTTCTCAGCTGCAAAAGTAGATGCCTATTGTGCAGTCTATCTTCATTATTAGAAGATAATGCAGCTATTATCAATTTTCTTTCATCATTTCAAATGATGTCAGTTTCAAGTTGCAAATTTATAAAGAAATATCAAAAATTGACCCCAAAATCAATTATTTTGCATGAAAAATGAGAAATTCGTGCAGCAATCAGCGGTTTTCTCAGGAAATAATCGTATTT
>CACYKX010000308.1 GCA_902775075.1 uncultured Prevotellaceae bacterium
TTTGGCTCTTATGAAGCGTTACAGAGTGGACGACTTCCTATTAGACCATTATGACCTGCTTCATACTCAGGGAACAGGGTATATGATTGACGAGATAGATTTAATGATTCGGCGGAGGAAACGAAGAATGAAAGCGGAGTCCTTGATGCAACTCAAAGTGAAGTGGCCAGAGACAAGAGAGAGATAAGTGAAGATGATGAATAATGTGTTTGAGCAGTTTGAGGAGTTGTATTCCCGATGGTCTGTGCTAGATAAGGTAGCGAAGGAGATGCAGATCGCGAAGATCTGGCAGCAGTTGAGTGCCACGTATAATTATATCTTTCAGTTATACCAAAGCAGAGGCTATTTGACGGCTGATGAATCAAATTATGCCAATCAGATATATCAGATGCTGGCTGAATTGAATACTCAAAAGATGAAAGTTGACAAAGAACTGACTGATGAGATGATAAAGCATCTTATCAAGATGAAAGCAAAACAAAGATAGAGAGGATGGATCGAGATAGTCTGATTATGGCAAAGGAGGACTTCTTGGAGAAGTAGGGCGTGAAGCATTTGGAATAGACAATGATTTGCGACAAGATAAATAACAGGAAACTAAATACAATACGAAGAGTAACGTTTATGAAATTATCAAATATAAAACTGGCAGGGTTTAAATCTATATCATGTGAGAATCCGCTAGAAATGACCCTGGGTAATATTAATGTCCTTATTGGTGCTAATGGAGTGGGGAAAAGTAATATTATTGGCTTCTTCAAGTTGCTTGGTTATATGATGAGTGGAAGCATGCAACGCTTTATCGAAGAAAATGGAACAAGTCAAGTGTTTTTTCACTATGGTTCCAAGGAAACAGATCATATTTCTGGGGAATTGTTGTTTACAGGAAAAAGATCATACGACAAATATAACTTCCAACTATCTTATGCGAGTCCGGATTCCATGATTTTTACTTCTGAAGTCATAGAATGGGGAAGAAAAAACATTGAGAGTCCTTACATAGAAGCGTTGCCACTGCAATACAAAGAATCTGCGTTGTCAGACCCTAAAGACGAAACTTCACGCCAGATTCATTCTGCCTTGAGTTTTTGTAAGGTCTATCAATTCCATGATACCTCGATGAGGGGTTATTTACGGCAGTCATCTCCTATAGGAGCAGCTCGTTATCTCCAGTCAAAAGGAAACAACCTAGCTTCTTTTTTATATCTGCTAAAGGATGAATACAAAGAATCATATCTCCGGATTAAGGAGTATATTCGTGAAGTGATGCCTTTTTTTGGTGATTTCTATTTGGAACCGAACAGGCAGGGTTATGTTTTTTTAAACTGGAAAGACAATAGCGCAAGCGATTATATAATGCGTTCAGACCAACTCTCCGACGGATCACTTCGCTTTATTGCATTAGCAACTCTGTTGTTGCAACCACGTGAAACGATGCCTCCTATTATTATTGTAGACGAGCCGGAACTGGGTCTTCATCCCACTGCGATATCCGTATTGTCGCGTATGATTAAAGATGCTTCTATGAAAGCTCAGATAATTGTTGCAACGCAATCGCCAAATCTAGTCAGCGAATTTGAAGCAGATGATATCATCGTTGTAGAGAACGCAAATGACAAGAGGAGTTCAACGATGTGTTCTCGATTGGATGCACGGTCTTTAAATCATTGGCTGGAACACTATACTTTAGGGGAGTTATGGGAGAAAAACATAATAGGAGGACGGCCATGATGAGAATAGTCCATATCCTATGCGAAGGCCCTACCGAGGAGCGGTTTGTAGCCAAGGTTCTGAAGCCATACTTGAGTGAAAGAGACATTTTGGCAAAACCAATCCTTCTCTCATTTAACGAAGAGAAGAATGTTGGAGGTGGAGTGTCAAAATACTCCAAGATAAAAGAAGATCTCATACTAATGTTTCATTCCTACGCCACCAAGGATGGAGAGTTTGAGAAACATTACTACACCACGATGTTGGACTTGTTTCGTCTGCCTGCGGATGTCCCAGGGAATGATAAATCACTATCCAACCAAGCTCTGTTGACCTCTGTGGAAATCGCCTTTGAGGATGATATATCAAGAATCATACCAAGAGGAAGATTCATTCCTTATATTCAATATCATGAGTTTGAGGCATTGGTGTTTTGTGGTATTGATGCCTTGAAATCTGAATATCCGAAAGCAAACAAATCGATAGAGGAACTAAAAGCGATTCTTCTTGAGTTTAACAATCAACCGGAAAATATCAATTCACGCCTAGACAAGGCTCCGTCTAAGAGGTTGATTAGTTCATTTCTCAAGCAAAGAGTGAGATACGACAAAGTTCGTTGTGGCGTTTTGGCAACGTCATCTGTGGGAGTTGATAAATTGCGTGAGTTATGTCCTCATTTCGATGAGTGGATAGGTAAGTTAGAGAAACTATAGTTTAATTTACCAGTAGTAGGTACCCAGTATGTATTTGGCAAGAAGTTCGTGAAGGATTGTGAGAAGAGGGAACGATTCTCGTTGGAAATGGTTATAAGTTAGGGGCTAATGAAAAGGTGTCGTAAGCTGTCAATTTTGACGTATTTGTTTATGATTTGGAAAAATGATGCCTTTCTTGAGACCTTCTTCGACAAGCGAAGCGACAAAGTCGATTACGGAACAAGCGGCATAGCCGAGCGGGGCTCGTTTTAAGAATGAGACGAATGGTATTCGTATTTTTTTTCACCATATAGAAGAGGAACCAGTTCCAAAAGTAGCATCCTCTTTATGGAGACTCAAAGTTGGCAGTAATGATAGAATATTAATAAGTTTGCAATATGTTTAGACTTATAGAATTACCATTTCGTAAAGACGGACTGGAGCCGGTTCTAAGCGCTCAGACGTTGGATTTTCACCACGGCAAGCATTTGCAGGGGTATGTGGATAATCTCAATAAACTGCTTGAGGGCAGTGAGTTTGAGGGGATGG
>CACYKX010000309.1 GCA_902775075.1 uncultured Prevotellaceae bacterium
GTCTGAGCCAGAGTAACATGAATGCGTTTGTTTCGCTACAGCACCATAATTGTGACGATGTTTAGTGGAATAAACGCTATTCTGTTAGGTGTTCTGCCTGTAACCGTCCACAGAACACACATTGTATAAATCGGTGATTCTTCGTACCTTTGCTGCCAAAAACGTTAAGCGACAAAGATATGGATCACCGATTAACTCACACTCAGTGTCTACTGCTGTACTCAAAGTACCTCAACGACACATTGCCAGTTGCCGACTTCTGTAAGGAGAATGACGTTCCTTACCTTCAGTTTGTGAAGTGGGTAAACGAATGGGAGGAATCCCATGGCACCCGAATTGTAGAAGAGTCAATGAACCGACGCATCACGCACGATGCGTATGACTCCAATTCTGTTCACTCGACACCATCCTCTGGTGAGCGTATGTTCAAACCGCTCGTTCCCGACTATGACGAGAAGAATCTCCGCTCTCGTCGCTATTTTCCGGAGAATCCTTATTTTGAGATTGAGCTTGAACAGCCAATACCCAACACTGTTATAAAGGAATGCAGCATTACGTTCCCCAGCGGCGTTACTCTTAATTTCTCAAATGCAGCCCTGAAGACACTCATCCTAAGCGTAGTACTCTATGAGGAATTCGGTTCTTGGTCTCTCGGATAAGCTTGACTTCTACTTCTACCAGAGGCCTGTGCCTATGAATAAGGGTATTGAGGCACTACGGGGACTGGTCATCAATGAGTTCGGTCGCGATCCTGGGGACGGGGCCGTATACATCTTCATCTCCAAAGGAATGAAGGAAATCAAACTGCTTCACCACCACAATGGGATTTACACGATGTATACTCACAAGATATACAAAGGACGTTTCGTTTACCCAGTTTATAACAGGGAAAGAGACCTCTATGTGATGGACTGGCTGCGCCTGAAAAGGCTGTTGAATGGGTGCGCAAAATACAGTGTTAAATAGTTGTAAATATCTGAATATCAGATAAATAAGTATTGCTTTTGTTTGGTTTTCTCAGTTATTTTTCGTACCTTTGTACCTGTAAATGATAGACAGAAAACAAGACATAAAGCAACTGGTTTCGACCATAGAATCCCTCCATAAACAGCATGAAGGGGATATGGAGATTATCCGTGTCCTCGTGGAACAGCACGAGCGAGACCAGGAAGAACTTTCTGCTATCAGACAGGAGCTGGTTCTTTCAAGGAAGGAGACAGAGACGTGCAACCAGACCATCAGGAATATGGCTGATGACCTTGCTGTTCTCAGGCGTATGTTGTTTGGAACAAGTAGTGAGAAGACTCACAGGGAGGACAATTCAGATAATGACGGAAAGCAAGGTGGGGGAAGCCAGGACAATGACAGTAGTGGGGTAGGGATTCAAAGCGAATCTGAGAATCCGGAAGTCCTTGACAATTCTGAAAACCTTGGGGATCCTGAGCATCCTGCAGAGCAAAAGAAACCTGCCCGAAAGACTCATCCTGCCAAACGTGATTACAGTGATATTCCTGTAAACTCAGAGAACATCATTGAGCTAAAGCCTGATGACAAGACTATTGAAGGAGCCCGTCTGATGAAGACGGAAGCCAAATACCTGATATACTATCATCCGGGATACCTGTTCAAGGTTCTTCAAAAGCGGTACATTTACACGAAAGACGGCAAGGTAATCAAGCCGGATCTGCCATGGGTACCGGATGAGCTGCAAAAGCGCAGGTGCCATGCTACACTTGTCGCAGGTATCCTAGTCAATAAATTCCAGTTCCACATCCCGTATGAACGTCAGTTGCAGATGCTTAACAGTGGTCCAATAAAACTGGCTAAGAGCACATTGATAAACTATGGTAAGGTGGGTATAGATGCCCTTGACGGCCTGTACTATGCCATCAGGGACAAGGTGCTTTCAAGTGACCGTGTCAACATTGACGAGACAGTCCAGTATATTGTGGACCCCGAGAATCACAAGACCCGCAACGGCTATGACTGGGGCTTTGTCTCTCCTCAATATAAAATGATGTACTTCGTTACCAAGAAAGGTTCACGCGCTGCTGAAGTACTTGATGCTGAGATCAAGGAATACAAGGGGCGTTTCATCCAGAACGACGGATACATCACTTACGAGAATGTATCAAAGAGGACGAGGAAAGAGCTGGAGCAGGTCTTTTGCATGGCGCACATCAGACGAAAATTCTGGGATAGTATACAGTACCACAAGAAACTGGCAGAAGAAGCGTTGTACTATATAGAAAGGATGTTCCTCCTTGAAAGACTATATAGGGAACGCAGGTTCAAACCAGATGAAATAGTACGGAGAAGGAGCAAATACCTGCGCTTCCTGCTAGACAGATTCAAGGCATGGCTCGAAAAAGTCACAAGAGAAAATGAACTGTCTGACCAGAGCAACATAGGAAAGGCGGTCAACTATGCGAAGGAACGCATAGACAGCTTCTATGTGCTCTGTAAGAATGGACTGCTCGAACTGTCAAACAACCTGGCCGAACGGTGCATGAGAGGCCATACTCTAGGACGCAAAAATTACTTATTCGTACAGAACGATGAGAGCGCCGAGCGCACTTGCAAGATCTACACAATTATCGAGAGCTGCAAGATGTGCGGGATTGACCCGTTCAAATATCTAGTGACCGTACTGACGAAATCTCCGGAGGAATGCATGACCTACGATGAACTGCTTCCTTGCAACATCGAACTCTGAGAGAGAAGTTGTTTGCGCTGAATCCAAACGTTAAATTTATTGAAACTGACACGGAAATAGGGGACTAAAATCTCTCAGAACCCCTTTATACACTATTTCCAACGGGTTCTGTGGACGGTTACTTCTGCCTACACTCTATTTATCATAATTTCTATTCTCGGTAAAAGTTGAAAAGCCGAAAATCGACGTCTTAGAAATTGCGCATAATTATTGTTATGATA
>CACYKX010000310.1 GCA_902775075.1 uncultured Prevotellaceae bacterium
CAACTTCCATACCAAGGAGGTCAGCAAACTCTCTACATTAGAGACTATCCTGCGCAAAGACGACCAGCCCGATCTCTACGGCAATATCTATCATAAGGTACGCATCAACTATTATCCTCCGCGCAACGACAACAAGGAAGGCTGGGACAACCTTGACATCTTTGGTTGGATGGGCTATCCCATGCAGATCAAGATCAACTTCCTTTGTCGCGACTCCATCCTTGCCGCACCTTTGCTTCTTGACCTGACGCTACTCTCTGACCTGGCTCATCGTGCTGGGCGCTATGGCATTCAGCGTTTCCTGAGCTTCTTCCTTAAGAGTCCTATGCACGACTACACCAAGGGTGAGGAGGCCGTCAACAATCTCTTCGAGCAGTATACCATGCTCAAGAACGCCATCCGCGAGATGGGAGGATACGAGGCGGACGAGGAAGTAGATTAAATAGCTTCTCTTATCCCAGACTCTCTCATCAGAGAAATGGAGTAGGCCACCCTCATGATCTTTAGGCGTGATTGGTGGTGTATATCATTAAAAGGTGTTGTCCTCAGAGATGGGGGCAATGCCTTTTTTAAGTGTTTCAATTCCATAAAGGTTCGATTAAGACTTTGGTCAACACTGGGGGCAGCAGTACTAGTATATCTTATAAATCTTTGGTACCTTTTGAAGAGCTTCTTCATTTATACGTTCCTTTTTACTCCTGACAATCTTCATTACATAAGGTTCAGGCAAGACGATAAACTTTCCAGATGAAAGATTTGGCTGGTTAGAAGGAGCGGCTTCGTAGACCGATGATATATGGGTAAACTGTTCACGGAACTTATTACTTTTAAATTCATCACACATCAGATTGTTATATCTACAATTGCCCACATACCAAGAATCTCCATTACGGTCGTATTGAACCTCATAATCAATATCCCAAGCTTTGAACTTATGACCAGCAAAGAAAGAGAAAGTGGAACGTACCAATGCATTGGTTTTATCCTTGACATTGTATTCAAGTCCTGTAGACCGCTGGGCTTTTACTATAACATTGTTAATGGTATCAAGTAAGAATGTGCCAGAATCTTTGTCGTATTTGGTAGACTTGAACCCTATTCGAACAATATTCCGGTTTGCATCCTGATACTCTTCATCAACAAAAAATCGATGGTCCTTTATAAAGCGATCATCCAGATCAGTAACAAAATCATGATACAATATACTTTTTAGATTTGTAAAGTCGCAACCAGCTGTTTTATCTTTATAGATAATAGTATCATTTGTAGGCAGGATGAGGAAATTTTCATTATGTGCAGCAAACCCTTCACTAACGAAGATGTATAATGAATTACCACCTAAATTTTGACTGGTATATCTATATTTAATAGTGTCAATGAGAGCATACTGATGCTTCTTGTTTTTCACGAAATCTTCCAACTTAGTTCTGATCCAATCTGGCTCATAAGGTCTTACCGTAACTTCTCCAATGAGATACACTGACGGAACTAAGAAAATAGTGTCGCCAAGTAATGACACATCCAAATGTTCGTAATTGACATGGGATATTTCGAGTTTGTTGAATGGAAAATCAACAGACACAATGCCATGCTCATCACTGAATGTACTCTTTACTTTACCTTTATCAGTTGTAAAAACACCCGCATGACTCACAGGCATGTGGTTGGTAGCATCCCATAACACAGTCTTCTGTGCATTTGCATTAACAAAGAATGCACAAAGAAGAATCGTAAAAATTGTTTTAATCATTTAATATATCTAATATTTTATATTCGTTTATAGTCGTGAGCAATAATAGGATTATCGCGCCCAAAAACCATATAATCGGGCTTGTAAACTCTGTCGAGGCGATGAAGCCATACAAGACAACATGGCAAAAGCAACTGTTGAAATAATATATATTTTTTTTCATATTTAATTACTTTATATATAAATAACTCGAGTTCGATTAAATTGAAACTATCTAAAGACTTGGAGTTAAGAGATGCTTTTCGAATACTTGCAATACTCTAACAAACGTCTCATCATTTCCGCAGATAAAGTTACTATATTTTTTAGTATGGCAAATGTCTTTTGCAAAGTTTTTAATGTTCTTGGAAAAATCTACATTGCAACCCCAAAATTAACGTGAGAATATGCTCAGTGTAGCATTCGAGACATTGAACGTGTAAAGCCTCTGGTAACTATATTTTCCCTAAAAGAAGTCTTTCATCGCTGCTGGATGCTCTATTAATCGCCAACTTACCCTGTTTTAATTTTTCTTACTCATGTGACTATAAAATCAACTATAAAAAATGGTATAACTGATAGTATCATGTGGAAATGTTGGGGCTCTCCTTGTCGTGCTGTGAGAGCCCCCTATGCAGTGCCTTGTGCACCTTAGCTTTCAATTTTATCTCTGTCTGATGACGATGCCGCCCATTGACTGGAACGATACCTTGAGTTTGCCGTTCTTGCCAATCTTGACGGTCTTCTCCACAGCTTCGCGGTTTTTGCCATCAGTGAGGAGCGTCACTTGCTGTCCCGCAAGCATGGGCAGGGAGAGAGTGAGCTGAAGCGGCTTGCTCAGGCCGTTGAGGCCACCGACAAACCATTTGCCACTGACAGCATCCTGACGGGCGATGACAGCATAACGGGTTGGGTAGCCGTCGATGAACTTTGTGTCGCGCCAAGTCGTCGGGATGTCCTTGAGAAAAGCACGCTCCACAGCGTTGACGGTAGAGTCGGACTGCGGGGTGACCTCCACGCAGTTGACACTTGTCTGGTTGGTGATGGCAGTGGCAAGCTCAAACGTGTTGCTCGTGTAGCGTGGGTGTCGGCTACGGTTGTCGCGGCTGAGATAGCGGTTCATGATCACGCCACCCCAGTCGAAGCTGCCTATGGCGTTGCGGCTGAAAGGATGTATGGTCATCTCGAA
>CACYKX010000311.1 GCA_902775075.1 uncultured Prevotellaceae bacterium
TTTCGCTTGTGTCTATCGATTCAGGACGACAACATCGAAAGTGTCTACAGAATCAGCTAATGAAGAGAAAAAGTGTCTAGTGAAATCAGGAAAAGTCACGCATCCCAGTTACCAATCTAATTATAGCACTCATTCACTAAAGTATGTAGGAAAGAATGCAAAATACGAACTGTCTCCTATATATGTCAAACGTAAGAGCACTTTTTTCGATCAGACGCTTAAAGAAGTGGTGGTGACAGCCACGAAGGTGAAGATGTTCTATCGTGGTGACACCTTAGTATATAATGCCGATGCCTTTAACGTTGCTGATGGCAGTATGCTGGATGCGCTGATTAAGCAGATGCCTGGTACTGAACTGACCAAACAGGGCGAGATCTTTGTGAATGGCAAGAAGGTAGAGAACCTGTTGCTTAACGGAAAAGATTTCTTTCGAGGCAAGAACAAACTGATGCTGGAGAATTTACCCTATTATACCGTTAAGGAAATAAAGGTTTATGACCAGACAACAGATAAGGCTGCAGCATTACACGATGACAGGGCAAAGAAGGACCTGGTGATGGACGTGAACCTGAAGAAGGAATATAGCAAGGGCTATATGGCCAATGTTGAGGTGGGCGCAGGAACAGAGGAGGCTTATCTGGGTCGCCTGTTTGGACTCCGTTTTACTGATGTCTCACGCTTTGCTGTCGTGGGTGGTATGAACAACCTGAACATGAGCGATTACTCGTTTAGCGGGTATGCCAATTCTGAAGGGGGCAGAGATGGACGAACAGTGAGTAATTTGCTGACTGCCGAACTGATGACGGAACACAAACGCCAAAAGAATATGCTGACAGTAGAACTGAATCATCGAAAGACAGAACGGGGTTCAGATGAGTTTCAGGAAACCTACCACAACGAGGCCAGCACATTCAGTGTATCCAATAACGCACAGACCAACAAGAATATCGGAGCTTCACTCATAAATAAGTACACTCTGAAAGTGCCTATCTGGCTGGAGAGTACCACGCAACTGCGCTTCAACAACAAGAAAGACTATAGCCAAGAGCGCTACTTTGAGTCGGGTACAGACACCAGACAGCAGGGACTCGAAGTGCTGGATTCACTGTTCAGTATGGGCGTGGCTCTCAACGACCCCTCTATGATTAGTGCTCGCAAACGCTGGATTAGCAGTAAGACAAAGGAATATGGGGTATCACAGGATTTTGCCTTTGCCAAGAATCTTTATTCAACTGATATATTCGAATTCAACGTAGGCGTAGATTATACGAAGATCAATGATGAGACCGACCGATTTAATCGCTACCTGACATGGACATCAGGAATAACTCAGACCGATGTCACAGAGGCTATTGACCGTCCTGACACGTATGTGGGAGCAAAGGCCGATGTGTCGTACAAGATTTCACGTCTGCTATACAACACAGATTTGAAGTTCTATGCAGGTTATCGCTTCAATCGTGATAATGACAAGGAGACAATCATTGATGTGGTATCGTCTGTTATCGATGCGCAGAACAGCTATCGTCGTAAGATGACAGAGAACAAATATACTATGGGGATGAATTATTACTATGACTGCAAGAATACTGATACAGAACAGGAAACAATGATAAACCTTAATCTCCCTTTGTCGATTATTGATAGGAATACAAATTATTTCCGATATCCTGTTGATACGTGCATCACGCAATCACCTGTGTTTTTTGAACCCACATTAACTTTTACGCAAAAGAAACGGAAAGGGGGCAACTGGCGACAAACCTTGTGGGGTATCACTGCTGCTACCTCTTTGAATTACTCTCTTCCTGCAGCAACTCAGCTGATAACCCTTCCACTTACTTCTGATAGGATCAATATCTATGAGGGTAATGCCCACCTGAAGTCACCAGCAACATGGAAATCAAGTCTTTCGTGGGATTTGCCTGTCAAAAAGAGTAATGCGTATCTGCAGCAAAGCCTGACCTACACTAAGCATATCAACCGTATAGTCAATACCTATCGTTATGATGCAGGTGTATACGTCAACAGACCTGATAATATCAGTGGTACATGGAATTTAGAGTTTACCACCCGTGGACAGCAGTTTGCTTCGTTCCTGAAACTGCCTATAACCATAGGTTACAATCTGAAGAGCAACTACCAGAGGCTCAAGAATTTTGCTGCTGATGGTGCAACGGGGAAGTCTCAGCAGATTGACAATAACGAACTCCACAACTATGCCCATATTCAACTTAGAAGCTATCATAAGAGCGTGTCAGGCGGATTCCGTCTAAGTGCGGATTGGAGGAATCCTCTGAACGACAGGGCTGATATGGGCTATCGCAATACATGGGATTATAAGGGCGATTTCTGGTTGTCTGCCAATTTGCCTGGCGGTATAGATTGGGAAACTGAGTGTGTGCTGCTTAAGCGTCAGGGCTATTCAAACGACGACCTGAACAAGTTGACATACGATTGGAATATGGGATTCTCCAAATCTATCCTGAAGAATAAGATAGGTTTGAGTCTTAAGGCCATCGACATCCTTCACCAATACAAGAGCGTGGCTTATGTCGTCAACGAACGAGGCATTCGTGAGACTCACGCCATCTCACTTCCATCTTATCTGCTTTTCAGCATGACCTATAAGTTCAATAAACAACCTGCTAAGAAATAGTGTATCCTGTATTGGAATCAGAATCATTTCGTGGTTTGTTACGATATTAAGAAAAGATGGCGTGGTAGTTATAGAATATATATTGCCGACCCTGCTGCTCTATGAGCAAAAATTCTACAAAATTGGAGTTGATTGATAGCGTGCCAGCAAGTCTGCCTCTTGCTGGCGCGTTTTTTCCATAAACTGGCGATAGGTGTCGCTTTCCGGATGGAAAGGACGGTGGCCCAAAGCC
>CACYKX010000312.1 GCA_902775075.1 uncultured Prevotellaceae bacterium
GGAACTGAGCAAGGTCTGCTCGATGGATAACCGCACGACTTGCGTGAAGGAATATCCGCTGAGAACGCCCATTAGGGTGGGGGACAAGGCAGAGGATGGATCACAACTGCGGCCCTATATCGTGATGTTTGGCGAGTATATCGATAGCATGAATGTAGCTGTTGATATCGTGAACAAGGCCGACATCTTCGTGGTCATCGGCACCTCGCTGAAGGTCTATCCGGCGGCAGGGTTCATCAACTATGCTCACCATGAAGTGCCTAAGTTCGTGATTGACCCTGGAGAGATGGAGCAATGCACGCATATGGGCTTCACTCACTTCAAAACCACAGCCACAGAGGGCATGAAGATGCTGCTGGAGGCATTCAAGGGATTGTAATTAATCGATTATGGCATATACATACAAATATCCAAGACCGGCTGTTACAGCTGACTGTATCGTAATAACGAGGGAAGCAGAGCCCAAGGTGCTGCTTATCCAACGTGGAAATCCACCTTTCAAGGGGGCATGGGCATTCCCCGGCGGTTTCATGAATATGGACGAAACTACAGAGCAGTGCGCCATTAGAGAGCTGGAGGAAGAAACAGGGCTAAGACTGTCGAATGTGCATCAGATTGGGGCATATTCCAAGGTTGATCGTGACCCAAGGGGAAGAACCATTACTGTTGCTTATCTGGCCATCATCGATGAGCCGATTGCGGTCACTGGCCAGGATGATGCGGTCAAAGCAGAATGGTGGTCACTGTCTGACTTGCCACATCTGGCATTTGACCATTATGACATCATGCAGGATGCGATTAAACTATTAAGGCATCAAAAATAATCAGTATTTAATCAGATAAAACTTAAAAAAACATAATAATAGTATGATTTGAGACAAGTTCTAAAGGCGAAGTATTACAAATTGAAATATTTTCATTATATTTGTGGCATAAAAACCTAGAATATGGAAGATATTAATCGCATTAAGTTAGTACTTGTCGAGAAAAAACGTACCAGCAAGTGGCTGTCTGAGCAGCTGGGAGTAACACCATCAACTGTTTCAAAGTGGTGTACCAATTCGTCACAGCCTGACATTACCAATCTTTTGAAAATAGCAAGTCTCTTGGATGTTGACATCAAAGAGTTGTTGGTCAGTGAGTATAAGAAGAACTACCTATTGCCACAAGAGGATAAACTTCCGTTTTCACAAGGCTTGTGAAAACATTACAGATAAAAGGAATCGTTTTTTATTGTAATTTTGCATCAAGTATGGCAACATGGGAAAAATATAATAGACAAACAGAGGACGGAACAGTTGTCGAAATGCAAGCTCCACTCATTATTTCTGCAAGCAGAAGCACGGATATACCTGCGTTTTATGCAGACTGGTTCTTTGACCGTTTGCAAAAGGGTTATTCTGCATGGACGAACCCTTTCAATGGAAAGAAATATTATGTTTCTTATGAAAATACGCGCTTTATCGTGTTTTGGTCTAAGAACCCCCAGCCTTTGTTGAAATTTCTACCAATATTAAAAGAGCGCAATATCAAGTGCTACGTTCAATATACCTTGAACGATTACGAAAAGGAGAAACTTGAAAAGGTTCCTTCATTAGCAAGCAGAATTGAAACATTTAAGCTTTTGCATGAACTGTTGGGACACGGAGGCGTTATATGGCGCTTTGACCCGTTAATACTTACTGATGACATCTCAATTGATGACCTGCTGAGTAAGATTCAGAATATTGGCGATCAGCTAAAAAACTATTCGGAAAAGCTCGTATTTAGTTTTGCCGATATCGATGGTTATAAAAAGGTGAAAAACAATCTGCTCAATAATGGAATTCCGTATCATGAATGGGAGTATGAAGAAATGAATGATTTTGCCGAAAGACTCGTTGAACTGAATAAAGAACGGGGATGGAACTATCAATTGGCTACATGTGGAGAGAATTTTGATGCTCTTGGTATTTCCCATAATCGTTGTATTGATGGCGATTTAATAGTCCGTCGTGCATGGGATGACAAGAAACTGATGGATTTCATGAGGGTAAAGATTGAAGATGTCCCTGCACCGTCATTGTTTGGTCAGCCAGAACTTCCACAAGATGCAATTCTTCTTCCCAAGAATCACTATTTTATAAGTAAACATAGGAAAGATATGGGTCAGAGGCCATTTTGTGAGTGCATGGCCTCAAAGGATATTGGTGAATACAACACCTGTCCTCACTTGTGCGAGTATTGCTATGCGAATACCAGTAAGCAGGCAGCAATGTTTAATTTCAACTGTCATAAAAATAACCCGTGGGGTGAAACAATAACTGGCAAATAGGACATGAATAAGGTTGATAGTTTTTATATTGTTGACAGGAGGTGGACTATAAAATACCATGATGGCTCCGAGGTTGAATATGACGAGTCACCAATAGAATGTGAATACATAGGTGAGTCTATGACGCTTGAGCCATTAGATATTTCACCAGATGAATATTGTTATGAGGCCTGGTGGAATTTCAAAAATGGATTGTGTCCTATTAGGATTAAAGGAAAGTGGGGCTTCGTCAACTCCAACTTTACGATTGCAATTCGTCCACAATTTGACTTTGTTGGAGAAGTCCTAAGCCAAAAAAGAGCATGTTGGCGGCCAGAAGAATTTATCCATAATGTTGTATGGGATTGCGGAATTTGTAAAGTTATATTTGAAGGAAGAGAACTGGCGATTAATGAAAAAGGCGAATTCCTTTCAACCGATAACTCAAAGCAAACTCTCTCCACAAATAATGTGTCAGAATTCATAAATAGATTTAGGGAAAGAGGAAATATATCTTTCCTTGGTATGCGAGATACTGCGATAAGCATGTTGCCTTCTGACAGGATGGTGCTTGA
>CACYKX010000313.1 GCA_902775075.1 uncultured Prevotellaceae bacterium
TTGCCAGATTTGTATATATTTTTCTCTTATAATATATAATATAATAATATATATAATAAATATAAATATAATATATATATAATAATTATATTAAGAAAAGTATCTGTCAGATAATTTCGCAGAAAGTACAAAGTTATACCCCTCGAAAAACTGACTGAAGACTGAAGACTGAAGTAAGAGATCATTTTCAGGGATTAGTTCATCATCATCTCCCCCCGAATCTACTTCTTCTCTATGAAGCCCCAAGCCATCTTCTAACTATTGAAAGAAAAGCTGATGGCCTTCACTACATTATTCCTCAATATGTAGGAGCGTCAAAAGTAAAATCATCCATAATGAATTTATTTTAGTAAGTAAAGAATATTCTTAAATGTTTCTAGGTAAAATTTCATAAAAATCCACGGCCTCCCCAAAAAAGAAAGCCGTGGATAGATAAACAATATCGTTTAGATAATGAATAGTGTCTGATTACCAAATGTGGGCACGCTGCTCGGCAGGTACATAGAGTTTGTCGCCGGCTTTGATGTCGAAGGCCTCATACCAACCATCGATCATAGGGAGAGCAGCGTTTACACGAAGTTTGTTAGGTGAATGGGTGTCGCTGTTCACGATGTATGCTTCGAATGCAGGACTGATGTTGCTTGCCCAGATACGACCATAAGAGAGGAAGAAGCATTGCTCCGGGGTGAATCCCTCTGTACCTTTCTGTGCATTCTGCTTCTGCGCATTCTTGAATGCAAGGAAAGCCACGTTGATACCACCATTGTCACCGATGTTCTCGCCTAAGGTCTTCTCACCATTCACCTTAAGACCTGGTTGAACTTCCTGAGAACTGAACCAGTCGGCAAGAACTTTGGTACGTTTGTCATAGTTTGCTTTGTCCTCGGCCGTCCACCAGTTGCTCAAGTTGCCGTCCTTATCAAACTGGCAACCTTGATCGTCGAAGCCATGGCTCATCTCGTGACCGATGACAGAACCGATACCACCGTAGTTGGAAGCATTGTCGGCATCGGCATCGAAGAATGGAGCCTGAAGAATGGCTGCCGGGAAGTTGATGCTGTTGTTGGTAGGATTGTAGAATGCATTTACGATCTGAGGGTCGCAAGCCATCAAATCCTTGTCGACAGGTTTCTTCCAGTGGCGCTCTATGGTGGCCTTGCGCAAAGCTACAGTCAAGGCGTCATAATTTTCGCGCAAACTTTTGCTCTCGTCGATGTTTACATATTGCTCCAAGTTCTCCGTGCGATCGGCATAACCGATGAAGATACGCATAGAGCGGAGTTTCTCGATGGCTTTCTTCTTGGTAGTTTCCGACATCCATGTGTTGTTCTGGATTCTCTCGGCAAAAGCATCCTGCAAGTTTCTTACCAACTGAGTGGCACTCTTGCGACTGCTTTCCGGGAAATATTTGGCAACATATAGTTTGCCGATAGATTCGCCCATCAAGCCTTGAACGAAGCTCAATCCTCGTTTCCATCGTGGCTGTTGCTCCTTGACACCATATACCACCTTGGTGTATTCGAACAATCTGTTGCTGAAGGCATCAGAAAGGATACTTGCAGAAGCCTTGATGGCACGTAACTCCATATAAGCTTTGAGGGATTCCAGATTGGTAGAGGTTAGAATCTTCTCTACCTCGTGGATAGGTTCAGGTTGACCGACGTCCACGGTGTCTATGTCTGCAGGATAGTCATAAGCTTTGCAGAGTTGGTTCCAGTTGATGCCAGGGAAGTCTTTTACAAGTTTTGCCCAAGGCATCTTATGGATGTTTGCCTGAGGGTCACGACTCTTCACCTGATCGTAGCTCTGCTTAGCGATTTGACATTCGATGGCGAAAGCCTGCTCCATCTTCTTGGTAGCCGTAGCCTCGTCGTTACCTACCATCTTCAGCAAGTCCTTGTTCAAGTCCTTGTAAGCAGCCGCGACAGCCTTCTGCTGTTCGTTAGGTTGAGTGTAGTATTCCGGATCGAGACCGATACCGCCCTGACTGGCAGAGAAAGTATATTTATCAGAGTTGATGGCATCCTGTTCGAGGTAGAAACCGAACATCATCGAACCATATCCCTTGGCGCCTAACTCATACATCTTTTGGATATAGTCCTTACGATTCTTGATGGCGCGAATCTGTTTTAGTACAGGTTTGATAGGAGTGTATCCCATCTTGTTGCGACCGATGCTGTCCATGTACATACGATACAGACTACCGATCTTCTGTCCGGCAGAGCCCTGAGGCATCTTCTTGTCGGCATACTCCTTGACGAGTTCCTTGATACGGTCGTTGTTCTGCTCTTCCAAATCGGTGAAGGCACCATTCATAGGATGTTGAGCATCGAGCGGATGATTTTTCAACCAGTTACCTACCGCATACTGATAGAAGTTCTCGCCCGGTTTTACGCTAAGGTCCATGTTGGCCTTGTCCACGTTGCTCTTGGTCTGTGCATTTGCACCCAGGGTTATAGCCATGAGTGCAACGGCAATTAATGTTTTTCTCATATGTTTATTGTGATGATTAATTCAAATAAAATCTCTACCTTAAATTTTCTGCAAAGGTAACATTTTCCTATTTCAAATGCAAATAAAAAGTAAGTTTATTGCAGTTTTTGATGGAAGTCTTTCATTCGGAAATGTTTACATGATATTGATCGGGTAAACTTGATTTTAGTTTGCTTAAAGTTTTTTTTAATATACAATAAGGTATAGTCTCAGAATTTATGTGTACCTTTGCCGAACATAAATAGTCGCAACACATAATTATGAGATATGCATTTGTAACAGGCGGTTCAAGAGGTATCGGTAAAGCCATCGCCGTGAAGTTGGCGAAGATGGGAATGCCTGTAGTAATTAATTATCGTAGCAATGACGACGC
>CACYKX010000314.1 GCA_902775075.1 uncultured Prevotellaceae bacterium
TGCAAACATTCTTGATGTTCATACATATGTTTCCACACATTTGATGAATCTTTAAGCCATGTCTCCGATATTTCATTCAAAAGATCATAATATTCTTTCTTTATTTCATTCTTCTTTTGTGATTTTATTCTAGATATCTGTGTTTTAATATCATGTATACGCTGTTGGTCTAGTTCTACTCTTCTTTCGAGTTTTGAGATATCTTCTTCTCTCTTCTTTTCTTGTTCTCTTCTTGCCCTTTCTATTTCTCGTTCGCGTTCTCTCTCCCATTCCCATGCTTTATCTAATCTCGCATTCATCTCTTCCTCAGATTCTTCTAGTGGTAAGATATTATAAGGATTAATAGACGAAATATGATTTATATATAGATAGGAATGGACAGAATGTTTTAGTCTAAAAAGTTCTTGTGAAGAAGCTTCCAAATTCTTTATCTTCTCTTCTAGTGCTTCTATCTCAGAATTTGTGTAATTCCAAGAATAAGAAATCTCAATTTGTGCTATTTGTGAATGTAATTGACTTAATTGTTCAATGCACTTTAATTGTTTTTTTAATGAAGCATTGTTGCAATATGTCTTTGAATATTCTTGAAAACATTCTTCTTGAACTCGGTGAGGACCAAAATAATATGAAAAGGCTATTTCTTTGATAAAATCAACAAAGTTATCATATCTTTTAATACTATTGACAAAGTACTTGTCATCATTAATTGAAGATTCTAATAGACTTAAATTTGAAAGGAGAACCGAACATGTTTGATCCGAAAGGTCATTAATGCCTGGAAAGTGACCATATTTCTTGTCTTTTATTGTTTGATATGATTCAAGAGTAATATTTTCGTTCTGGGATATTGGTAACATATCTACTCCTGTTGTATTTTTAAAAAACATTTCGAATAGAAATTCATATTCAAAATAGTATCTAACTAATTTCTCTTTGTATGAAGCATTATTAGAGTAAATAATATTTCTGTATCCACTAATTTCATTCACCCTGCTCAAGAAAAATGATTTGTCAACAATACTACAACGGTCGATATCAACGTTCCTATGCATAAGAGCATATAACTTCAAATCTATTCCATGCAAATTTCGCAAAGAAAGATATTTATGATGTATAATGTCCATTTCATCATACATCTTAATATAGGCATCCCACTCTTCACCCATTTCGTAAGCATAGGCTTCAAGCTCTTCAAAAGTATCACCATATTTAGAGTAATATTTTGATTTTTCATATTGAGAAAGTTTCTGCATAATCTTGTTAGGGAATTTTCTTGTTTTGAATTGTCGGATTTTGACCACAAAGATAATGATAAATATTGAAATAGCATCAAACACCCCTTTAATTCTTTGCTTTCTTAGCTACATTTTAACAGTTGAGAGCGTTTGCAGACGCAATTTGCTGCAAATCGCTCTAACTACGCAATTTGCTGCAAATCGCTCTAACTTAATTGCTTTGTGCACCTCAATAAGATTGTCCTTTCTTCTTTGTTGCAGATTCCAGCCCCAGTTTCTTCGTACCATCCCAATTCGTGAGCTGATCTGCACAGCCACTGGAACCACCAAGTGAAGTGTAGGCTTCTGCACTGCATGACATATAATCAACGAAAGAGATAAAGTTGTCTATGATAGATGGCTCGTAGGTCACATCCCGTTCCGCAAATAGATGTGTCCAGTTAGTGACGCACTCTTCATGGAATTTTGAGCAGTCATTCCATGACACACCACTAAGGAAGTTGTTGACAGCCGAGGTTATACCTTCCTTTGTACCAAGGCTCAATTTCATCTTATGGGCAACAGCTATGATGCCGTAGTAGATGGATGCTGCCTCTTTGTCGTTGAAGTTCGTTCTATTTGAAAGTGCGAATGCTCTGAGGGCAGCACGCCCTTCTGCAATGAAACGATTGAGAATGTTATGGTATCGATCTTGCTTCTCTGCGGCAAGTCGAGCCTCACGCTCTTTGCGCTCCTTTACCTTCCTTGCTGCCTCGTTGTACTCTGGCTCCATCCAGAGAGCATTCCACTTCCTTAATAGGTCCTGATAAGCTGACCGAAGCGAATTCAGTTCGCTTTCTGCCTTGTCAGCACGACTGGTTTCAGCATTCTTGGCATTACGCAGTCGCTCTATGGCGTTCTCATCGATGAGCGTCAAGCGGTATTTGAGTCCGTTCACTTCCTCTGTGAGGGTGGTTACTTTAGCATGAAGTCCTAGGATTTCTACATTCTTTGATGAGATGATTCCTTCCTTGCTTTTCAATTCATTGGAAAGTTTCTTGTTTGTGTCCCATGACATGCGGAATTGTTGTCCTAGGATTTCAGCAGATGGTTCACTCTTCCACTTCAATCCCGCTGCTTTGATAAAGCTGCCGATGGTTTCCGTGACACCAGCATCATACGACTCTTTGAGTTTTGCCGTTTCCTCCTTCTTGTATTTGCCTGGCTGGAAGATCTTGGCAAGGAAGCCGGATTGAGCAGTCTTCAGTTCCTTCTGAGCTTCCTCTTTCTGTTGAGTAACAATAGATGCTTCTGCTTCAATCTTCGCTTTCAGTTTTTCTGCCTCTGCTATGGCCTGTTTCGCCTGACGTTCAGCTTCCAACACTACCTTGCTCTTATGTCTGCGTTCCCTCTTCTCCTCCTCGGAGAGTTCTTGGTATGGGATGCCTCGTTCCAAACCATACTTCTTGCCCACCTCATTATAGTACTTTGTGTGAAGGTCAGAGAGATACTCCGACTTGTCTTTGGCCGTCTCGCCCCATACCTTGGCATACGATACACGCTCTATCACACCTTTTGTTGACTCAGTCTTGATGTAGTTGCCGCGCTCCTCCTTGGACAAGGCCTTCCATTCTTTCGTTGACAGGACCTTATCGGGATTGTCCTTGTTGACATATTGACTGCCAATGCGTCCACGCTTCTTGACTTGCTCTACAGGAACGGTCAAGGCATGAGCGTGAACACCGGTCTCATCACAATGCACGTCAAAGCCGATGATGTTTTCCTCGCCCCACATACGGCAGCAGAATTGATACGTATCCTTTGCCCATTCATAGATAGCTGGCATCAGCTTGATGTGGCTATTGTCTGCGTATGGGTCAGAGGTGTCTATCTGTTGTTCGCCAAAGGCCAGTCGTTTCATCACTTCGTGGTCGCCACCGAAGATGATGTTCACCAATCCGTTTGGACTGTTCTGAGCAACTTGGTTGGGATGCTTTGCATCCATGTATGGTTTGAAGCCCAGTTCATCGTGACGCTGCTGGAGGCGTTGATGAAGTGGAATAGGATTGGAACCAAGAGGCACAACATTGCATCCTTTGGTGACTTCAAAGTTGAGGTGCTTGCGAGAGAAGTTGTAGTGATTATTCTTCTCCGTCTCAACATTCTTTGACTGGTAGCGTTTCTCGTCCCAGCCTCTGCGCTCTGCCTCGTTGCCCATTTGGGCAGAGAAAGATTTCTTGTCTGCACCAACATGGATAGAGGCGCGTGGTTTATTCGTTTCCATTGAAAACTTTTGTTTAACATTGTTTATAATGTCTGTAAGTGGAGAATGCCAGGTCTCGGGCGGTGCCTGAGCATAATAGGAGGACTTTTTAAGTGAGCGGCTATAGCCAGTGAATCTAAAAGTCCCTATTATGTTTAGGACTTTTACAAAAGTCCGTCACACCACGCGGGGCGAGACATTTCCATTGTTACAATTTCCGATAGCTGTTTTGACTGGAATGTTCCAGCCGACCTTGACGGATGTAGTCATTGATCCACTTGGCCGTGGTACTCTCAGGATAGCCTTGCTTCTTGGACATAGCCCGATAAGTCTCTCTGTCAAATGTGTCTGGCAGAGCGGCTAACAGCTGCGCCATCTTTCCTTTCTTCGTGACAATCACCCCCTGTCCATTAGTAGTGACCTTGCTCTGTGGCAGATGGGCATAGCAATAGACTGTATGGTAGATGAGAACATCACCTATCGCCATGGCGATGTCGAAATCGTCTTTTGAGCATCGCAACAAAATCCGGCTACCGTCCTTTGGAGTCAGTGCAGAAGGATTGGGCGTTTCGTCCATGAACCTGATGGAGGTCAGTACCATCATAATGCGAAATACAGTGAAGGCCAGACGGCGCACTACACTCTGCATATCATGCGAGATGTCATCGACCGCCTCTTGATTCATCTGTCTGAAATGCTCATTGAACACCTTGCAGTATTCTTGCGG
>CACYKX010000315.1 GCA_902775075.1 uncultured Prevotellaceae bacterium
ATTTAGAATCTTTAAGATTAGTAAGGAAGAAAGATGGCCATCAGTGGTTATCCTCCTATATCTGTTGGCTTTGAATGCGTTAGCTATCTATCAGCATTTCGAGCAATTCACGAGATGTGGCAAATTAGGTTTCTATACAATATTCACCAAGAATTTTTGTTTGTCGGGTTTCGATCCATACACCTATATCACACTTTCACAGTGGCGCTCACTTTATGTCCTTTCCCGTCATCCTTTACTGGCAATCTTCGTTTATCCGTTCTCAGAACTCAATCAGTGGTTGATGGATGTCACGGATATGAATTGCGCAGTCTTCATCGTTGCAGTTGTTCTAGTCCTTCTGTCCCTATATTCCTTTTTATTCCTTTTTAGAATCCTGCGTCAAATCGTTGAGATAGGATACAAGGAGAGTCTCTTGCTATGTACTTTTTTCTTCTCTTTTGCCTATATCATGGTAACTGTAGTAGCACCAGACCATTTTGGACTGTCTTTGTTCTTTTTGTTGCTTACCTTATATATCGCAGGAAGAAGTATCAAGGATAACAAGAAGATGCCAAGTTGGGCCACAGCACTATTGTTTCTGTTGTCCACAGGTATTACCACTACCAATTGCGTGAAGATCGGTCTGGCACAATGGTTTGCTAATGGTCGACGCGTGTTTCATCCTCGTAGTTTTCTTATCGCCTTTATATTACCATCATGTCTATTGGTAGGTTCTTATCTGCTCATAGACGAATATATACAGAAACCAGAGCAGGAACGTCGTGACAATAGCTTACAAGAGCGACTGAAAGATCCGAAGTTTAAGAATGAATTAGAAGCATTCCATAAGAAACAAGATAAAGCTCACGCCAATGCTATTATGTCGGGAGAGACATTCCGATGGACAGATATGAAACTTTCACGTTCACGTTCCATTGTAGAGAATCTTTTCGGCGAGTCATTGATGTTCCATGACGAGAAGATGCTTCATGATGTGAATGTAGATCGTCCGGTCTTCGTTGCCTATACCAATTATTTCTGTTACGTCATTGTTGGTATCGTCCTGTTGCTATTTATTTTAGGCATAGCATGTGGCATAAAGTCCCACTTCTTCCTACTATGTCTATCATGGTTTGGCTTTGATATGTTCCTTCACCTTGTATTAGGTTTCGGCCTTCAGGAAGTATATATCATGACAGCCCACTGGGCTTTTATCCTGCCTATAGCTATCGCTTATATGTTCAAGCACATCAAGAAAGCAAGTTATCAACAAGCATTAAGGTATATAGTATTGTTTCTTACAATATTCCTATTAACTTATAATTGGAATCTGTATATCCATTATATGTTATCGTAAAAGTTAGCATCTTCCTGTCCATTTCTTATAGTAGTGGACAAGGAAATAAGCTAATCGAGGAGGTAAGGCCATTACGATTTTGTCAAGCAGAGGAATGTCCTTATTCATATGCTTACGAAACTGTTTGTAATAATCTCGGAAAGCATAGAATTTTCTTTCATTTATAAAATTCTCATACATCTTCACCCGATGATGCAAGATAGAAGACTTGTATCTATTTCCCATCCCGGATAAAGTGTTCTCAAGGATTTTATCGTAGAGTTTCTCTACCTCCAGTTCCAATCTACGGTCATTAGGTAACCCCTCCATATAATAATAGATACATTTCCCGATAAAGTAAACCTTAGGTTTCTTAGCCAGAACTTTTATTTGTAAGAGGATATCCTCTCCGTTTCTGATGTCCCGAGGAATATCCAGGCATCCTTTCAAAATCTCTTTACGAAATAGAATTCCCCATAACACACAGAAGTAGATTCTGCTGGCGAGTAGTTCCTTTATCATAAAGTCCGGGTTTGCCCATCCTCTAATTCCAGAGTCAGCAATTCTTCCATGTTGAGTCTTATAATAGGCCACCACTTCATCGGCATTCTGTTGGATGATAGCATCGTATGTTGATGAAAGAGCATCGTCCAGTAGTTTATCATCAGAATCAACAAACATGATATATTTGCCCAAAGCATGCTCATAGCCTATTCTTCGTGCAGCTGTCACTCCACCATTCTCTGTATGGATAATCTTTATGCGATGGTCTTTTGTGGCTATTTTGTCAGCGACCATTCCCGAATTATCCGTACTCCCGTCATCGACGACAATTACTTCGAAATCGCCTTGAAAGTTTTGACTTAGACAGCTGTCCAAACATTCTTCGATATATTCCTCTTTATTATATAAGGGGATGATAATAGAGATGTCCATAGTAAAGATTATTTTGAGAATTTCTGTTTTACGAATTTGATGCAGTCATCCAGAATTACTACATGAGCAAGTTTCATTACTGCGAAATATAGTGTCGCAGCGATGATGATGCGTATAGCAATTAATAGATAGACATTTTCTATTTTCATCGTTATGAGGTAAGTAGTCCCCATTACAGCAATAGAAGTCATAAAGAATGGCATAGTGTCTTTGAAGATATCGAGAATTCGGATTCCCGAAATTCGTCTTGTGGCAAAATGCCAAACCAATAACCATAGTATAGCAAAGATGCTATAAGCCGTTACGAGATAAGTCATCCCTAGAGAATGACCGACGATGATAAGGACGATCAATAGAATCACTTGTCCGAAGTTGCACCATAGATAGATATCTGAACGACCATTGCTGATGGCAAGGTTTTGATAAAGCGTATAGATGGGCATAAAAGCACCGCTGATACATAGAATCTGCAATAATGGTATACAACCAATCCATTTGCTACCAATGGTGATCAAGATAAACTCCCGACTGACAAGTGTCAGTCCCAGCATCAGAGGGAAAGATAAAAACGCCGTGAAGCGCATCATCTTGCG
>CACYKX010000316.1 GCA_902775075.1 uncultured Prevotellaceae bacterium
AACACATCAGCGAAGTGGACATCTCAGAGCAGGACATCTGGGACTATGAACCTGATGTGCTTACTCAATTGCTGATAGACCACACCATGTCTGCCAAAGCCAGAGAAGAAGCTAATGACCCTACTAAGGTTGTCAATATCTTC
This sequence comes from uncultured Prevotellaceae bacterium, assembly GCA_902775075.1. The sequence goes on from CACYKX010000316.1 coordinate 144, forward strand.
TGGGCCACTAATGACTACGATGAACAACGTGAGGGTGAAGCCAAGAATGGCTATCGCTATGATGACCAGATAATGCCAGATAAGATTATCGGTCAAAATGGTCGTGTCATTATGCCTCGTGTTCTTAAAGACAAACAATTACAGATTGACCGCACTAAGGATAAAGCAGAGGTTTTCACTCCTTCATGGGTTTGTAATGCCCAGAACAACTTGATTGATGAAGCATGGTTCGGACGAAAGGAAGTGTTCAATCGTGAAGTCGTCAATGAGGATGGCACTCATTCTTGGATTCCCACTGAGGAAAAGATTGAGTTCCCTGAAGGAGATAAGCAAAGGACGTGGAAAAAGTATGTCCTCGAAAACCGTCTGGAGATTACTTGTGGTGAAGCTCCATACCTTGTGAGCCGTTATGACACTACTACTGGCGAGTCTATTCCTCTACAGAACCGTATAGGGTTACTTGATCGTAAACTTCGTGTTGTTAGTGAAAACACAGAATCACCAAGCGAGTGGATTGAATGGGCACGTAAAGCTTACATGCACACATACGGCTACGAGTGGCAGGGTGACAATCTCTTGTTGGCACGTGAGGCATTGCTTTATACTTTTATTGAGTATTATAAGGCATATTTTCCCGATGAAGAATTAAAGAAATCCTCTATCATTAGCATAGCAAGAATCATTTCCTGGAATCTCTGGCAGATGGACGGTATCAAAATGGTTGTGCCCGACAGTTGTGATAAACAATATGAAACCAACCTCTTTGGCGAAACAACAAAACGCGAATGCAAAGCGTGTAAGGATGGAACAACAACTGGACACATAGGCGTTCATTGTTTGATTCGCGATTGGAGCAAAAACAAGCCCAAGGATGGTTATAAGTTAAAACGTGGCGAAGATCCTAAATCAAGTCCGTGGCAAAAAATAGAATTTCAATCACTTCTTCACAGTCACAATCAATCTGAGGATGAAGAGGAAGAATAATCTGAAACAAAATATTTCCACACAATATGAGCATGAAATATACAATCACCCAATCAAGGCTTCTGTACGTTCTCTCAATTAACGACAGAAAGCATGCAAACCTTCTGAAGGTTGGCGAAGTATTCGTTGACAATGAAATAGCCGACGATACAAATAAACAAGTGCTCTTCAAGGCTGTCCGTGACATTCTTGACAAACGTTCTTACATGCAGGGCGTAAATTATCATCTGGAGCATGTAGAGTGTACGACCTACAATCAGTCCACTAAGTGCTACAAGGCTGATGATGTTTATCGCACATTGAACAAGATGGGCATCACACCTACGCCGCTAAACAAGCTGAAGGGAGAAGATGCAGACATCTGGTTCCATTGTTTTTTGGCTGAAATACAAGAAGCCATCAACAAGATTAAGAATGGTCAGGTTGCTGGATATGGAGATATAAAGTTCCGTCCAGAACAGGACAAAGCGATTACCGATACAGTAGCACATTTCCGCAAACCAAACGGAAAGGCGTTTTTATGGAATGCCAAAATGCGTTTCGGTAAGACACTTAGTGGTCTGGAAGTGGCAAAGCAGTTGGGATATAAATCAACACTTATCATTACCCACCGTCCCGTAGTGGATAAGGGTTGGCACGATGATTTCAAGAAAATCTTCGGCAAAATGCCAGAGTACCATTATGCTACTCGAATGAGCGACAACGAATCGGAGGGTGGTAATTTCTACTCTTTAACTAAAGATGTAGATGCAGGAAAGAAGAAACTAGTATTCTTTGTGTCTATGCAATATCTACGTCTCTCTCAATATGTGGGAGGAAAGGAGCGCAACTTCGATCCATTGAAAAAGGCCATTATGAAGTATGATTGGGACTTTGTGATGGTTGATGAAGCCCATGAGGGTATCGAAGCAGCTGCAGGTGTTAGGGTGATGGAGAAACTGAAGAAAGAGAATACTCGCATTTTGTCTCTCTCAGGCACTCCATTTAATCTGCTCGATAAGTACGATGAAGGTGAGATTTACACTTGGGACTATGTAATGGAACAACGTGCCAAGCAGGAATGGGATGATAAGCATTTCGGTGATCCTAACCCATATGCAGAACTTCCTCGTATGCAGATTCTTACTTTCACACTGCCAAAGATGGTGCGTGATGAAGCCATTGAGAATAATGAAATGTTCAAGTTCCATGAGTTCTTCCGTGTGTGGACGGAAGAGGATTTGAAAATCTACAAGAAACTTATTGCAGACGAAAAGAGTCCGCTGAAGCGTGAAGAATTGAAGGCTAAATTGGCAGAAATCAAGGTCGATAAGTTCATTCACGAAGGAGCCGTGCGTAGATTTGTTGAGAAACTACGCACAAAGTCTGATACAAGCCAATACCCATTCTCTGATAAAGAATTTCGTGATAAGTTCAGACACACTTTCTGGCTGCTGCCTGGCGTGAAAGAGGCTGCTGCTTTGGAGGAAATTCTAAAAGAAGATAAGATATTTGGTGAAGGAGGCAAGTTGGGCTTCCATATCATCAATGCAGCTGGTGACGGCAATATTGAAGATAAGGATGGTAGTGCTTTAGCTGAGGTTGAAGATAATATCAGAGGTTATGATCCAACCACTGATCCCGACAGAGAACGAGCTAAGAAAAAGAAGGCGGTAACAGCCAAGGAGCGTACCATCACACTTTCATGTGGTAAGCTTACTACAGGTGTGTCCGTCCCT
>CACYKX010000317.1 GCA_902775075.1 uncultured Prevotellaceae bacterium
AAGAAAGCCACAGGCAAGACGTGTACACAATTCCAGCAAGAATACGAGAATGGAACGTTTGAATAACTCTTTTAGGTAAATTCCAATTTATCTAACTGCAAATTTACGAATATTTTGAATTTTATTCAAAACTATTGCTGTCCGGTAAAACTTTTTTGACAGATAAAAATTAGGGCTGGTACTTACATGAAGTATCAGCCCTTTTGATTATCTTTGCTTCTGCAACAAAACAAAATCTAATCATGAGCAAAGATAGCAATTTTACCGGACAGCCGGTGTACAATCAGGTGTTAAATTTACTTGATCGTGAAAAAATAATGCAAATCAGCCGTGAAACGTCAGGAAGTGAGTCATATGTGAAACGTTTTGACGGATATCATCACTTGGTTGTGATGCTGTTCGGCATACTAAAGCACTTTGATTCCCTTCGTGAATTGGAGATTGGAATGAAGGCGGAGGCGCATAAGCTCCATCATTTGGGTCTGGATTATCTGGTTCGTCGCAGCACGCTGGCTGAGGCCAATATCCGCCGTCCCCAGGAGTTCTTTGCCAAGGTGTACGCTTACCTTCTGGAACGATATGCGAAATTTTTAGCGGACAGCCGCCCTCCAAAGAGTTACAAAGGTCAGACAAACGAGCCGAAAGACTGGGAGAAGCTCCTGTATATGATGGATTCAACCACAATCACTCTTTTTGACAACATCCTTAAAGGTGTTGGAAGGCATCCGAAGTCCGGTAAGAAGAAGGGAGGCATGAAAGTCCACACCGTCATGAAGTACCATGTGGGCGTGCCGATGGTTGTACAGCTCACGTCCGCCGCCAAACACGACCATTACCTGCTTAAGGAGGTGCATTTGCCCAAAGACTCCACTCTTGCCATAGACAGGGCATATATAGACATAGCACAATTCCAACGATTGACGGAGGAAGGCGTCTGCTATGTCACGAAGATGAAGAAGAACCTGAAATTTGAGACACTTGAATCCGTGGCGTTTGTGAACACAGACGGACTTGTGACGCACATTGACCGCAAAGTCAGATTTACCAGAGGGGAACTGACACATGAGTCACGTATGGTACAGTTGTTTGATGAAAAGAAGAAACCTGTTACATTGCTCACGAACAATTTAGACTTCTCCGTAGAGGACATTTCTGAAATCTACCGTCTCAGATGGGCGATAGAATCCCTGTACAAGCAGCTTAAACAGAATTTCCCACTTCATTTCTTCTATGGGGACAGCGTAAACGCCATACAGATACAGACTTGGGTCGTACTGATTGCCAATTTGCTCATTACCGTCATGTCAAGATGTATAAAACGTAATTGCGCCTTCTCACAGGTCGTCACGATGATACGCCTTACACTCATGTACTACATCGACTTCATAAGATTCATGGAGAATCCTGACAGAACGTGGGATGACATTCTTGAAAAAGAGGCGAGGAAAGCACCGCCAGAACCGACGTTGTTCGATTAGGGGGCTTACTTTTTGAAAAAACAACCCCGAAGCACGGTTTCATTGAGCTTCGGGGCAGGTTTTTATGTTATTTTGAGTTTTACCGGACAGCAATAATATAAAATAAAAGTTGTATTTTTGCGATTGGAAATATGGTCTGCTATTGAAACAATTGGAAAGGATAAAACACCTTCAAGAAAAAAGATTAGTACGATGGTGGTTCCAAAAGTGAAATAGAGATAAAAAAGGTCAATTTTCTCATCTTTCCCAAATCTCTGCCATATTTTTTCGTACCTTAGACGTATCTTTGCAGAAAAACATCGACTATGATTAACAATGATAGGGGACAAACCCTGATAAACAAATATGTGTGGGTGATAGAGACCATCTATCGCGCAAAGAAAATCTCGTTCACGGATTTGAACAGAAGATGGCTCAGCGACAAAGACATCAGCCGCGGTGTTGATATGCATAAACGCACTTTCAACAATTGGCGCAATGTTATTTGGGACATGTTCGGTATCGAAATTGCCAACGAGAACTGTGGTGAGTACCGTTACTATATTGCCAATACGGAGGATATCAGCAATAATGGTCTCCGTTCCTGGCTTTACAACACGTTCTGCGTCAGCAATGCCTTGGCCAACAGTCAGAGCATTAAAGACCGCATCGTTCTGGAATACGTGCCGTCAGGACAAGAATATCTGCAGACCATCATTCAGGCGATGAAAGAAAACCATGTGCTCAACATGACATATCACAGCTATTGGAAGGACGAGAAAAACAACTTCGATGTGCAGCCTTACTGTGTGAAGCTGTTCAGGCAGCGGTGGTACATGGTGGGACGGAGCACCTATCCATATTATTATGAGAAAGGCCCCCGGATTTATGCTCTCGACCGGATCCATTATCTTCACAAGACCGATGAAACCTTCGCCATGCCAAAGGATTGGGATGCTGATGAGTTCTTTGCCGGTTCCTTTGGCATCATTGCCGATCAAAGTATAGAACCGCAGAACGTCAAGCTGAAAGTGTCAGCAGGTCAAGCCAACTACATCCGTGACTTGCGGATGCACTGGTCACAAGAGGAAATAGAACGTAATGAGGAATACAGCGTCTTCAAGTATTTCATCCGGCCTACATTTGACTTCCAGCAGGAAATCCTCAGGAACGGCGAGGATATGGAGGTGCTGGAACCCCTCTGGCTCCGTGAGGAAATGGCATCAAAAATAGAGCGAATGTTATCAAAATACAAGGAGGACAAATAGATGAAAGATTTGGGTAAGCGAGAGCAGAGTAATACTCGTATTGACTCTGCCGAGTGTGAAAATCTTCGAGCAGGGCTCAAAGATTTGGGTAAGCGAGAGCAGGAAAATCTTCGAGCAGGGCTCAAAGATTTGGGTAAGCGAGAGCAGAGTAATACTCGTATTGACTCTGCCGAGTGTGAAAATCTTCGAGCAGGGCTCAATAATTTTGCAGCGATAGATTTTGAAACGGCGAACAACGAGCGCAGCAGCGTATGCTCTGTCGGAATCGTCATTGTCCGCGACGGTGAGATTGTAGATTCGTTCTACTCTCTCATCCAGCCCGAGCCCAACTACTATAACTATTGGTGCAGTCAGGTTCATGGCCTCTGTCATGAAGACACTGACGATGCTCCGGTCTTTCCTAAAGTGTGGGCACAAATAGAGCCTCTGATTGAGGGACTGCCTCTTGTGGC
>CACYKX010000318.1 GCA_902775075.1 uncultured Prevotellaceae bacterium
CCATGAGCTATATTGGCAAAAGGACCACCATGCACAAAAGCAGAAGTATGCTCGATAGTTTGAACGAGGTTCGGATGCAAGGCATCCATAAGCAAAGCTACGATACTTCCCGTTATGCCCAACTGTGACACATGGAACGGCTTGCCCTCTCCGTCAATACCTAATATGATATTATCGATGCGCTGACGCAAATCTTCTTCATCACGAGAAAGACAGAGGATAGCCATAATTTCGCTGGCTGGAGTAATATCAAATCCACTCTCCATCGTCACGCCATTCGACTTTTTTCCCAATCCGGTCACGATATTTCGGAGATTTCGGTCGTTCACATCAAGGACGCGCTTCCAAGTTACCTCTTTCATGAAGAAACCGTCATCACGATGCTGATAGATATAGTTATCCAAGAGCGCCGCAATCATATTATGGGCACTCGTGATGGCATGGAAGTCGCCCGTGAAATGCAAATTAATCTTCTCCATCGGAATGACCTGTGAATATCCACCTCCTGTGGCACCACCCTTCATGCCGAAGCAAGGGCCTAACGAAGGTTCACGCAACGCCAATACCGACTTACGATTCATACGATTAAGAGCCATACTAAGTCCGATACATACCGTCGTCTTACCGATACCAGCGCGTGTTGGCGACATGGCTGTAACGAGGATCAGATGCGATTTATTTACGCGCTCATCATCTATTAACGAAAAAGGAACTTTCGCAATATACTTGCCGTATGGTTCAAGTCCATCGGCGGGAATATTCAACTTTGATGCTATGTCAAAGATACTTTCTTTAGGTGTGCTCTGTGAGATTTCGAGATCAGATTTCATAATGTTTGACTAATTTGAAGGCAAAGGTACGAAATTTCCTTGGCTTACAAAAATATTATGAATAAAAGAACAATAAAAAAAGATATTCCAAAAGCTAAAAGTTACAATTTGATAGTAGACTACTTAACAAAAAAATAGGATTCAACTGTTTCGCAACACTCGAACCCCAAATAACACTTATTACTTAATTTTACTTGTAAATTACACTCCCACAAAGATAACTTTTTTCCCTATACATTGCAAGTATTTTTGCGAATATTTACTATTTTTTGTTTCTGCTTACCATTTCAGATATCCATACTTGCCCTTGTACCATAATTGTAGGGCATTGATGATATTCTGCCAAATCACGTATACACAAGGGGCAATGGCAGCATAAGGATTAAGGAACGACAGCGTAAGCCATATTCCTACCACCGTATTTTTCTGCCCTAATGCTTGTCCCGCGCCAATACTGTCTCCGTAATATCGACCCACAACCTTACCGATACTAAACTGTAAAATCGAGAGAACCAACGGTATGGTACATAGAATTATCAGAACCCATCCCGATACGGGCGCATGCAACAAACTACGCATCGTGATTCCCATGATGATAGATAGGTTGAAACTCCAAATATAAATTCCAATGTTGCGGAATTGCTTAAGCCAGTTTACCCATCGAGGAAGATACTTTCTACTTATAAGTGCAAAGAATAGTGGTAAACCAAGAACCATCAGCACACGTTTCATCACCATCCAAGCGGCAAAGGCGAAGGAAATATCGGCTCCTTTTTCTACCATCGGGAAAAGTAACGGAATGATCACGATCGTGAAACAGTTGGCTATAAGCAGATATATTGTGAGCGATGCGATATTACCTCCCAACTTTTCGGTTATCACCGGAGCAGCGGCAGCCGTCGGACAAATCACGCTGATGAATACTCCCTCCCAAAGCAACTTTATCGTCGCATCGGCTGATAGATTGCATGCAATCATCGCCAGTACGGCCAACATGGTACGAATAATCTGTAAGATGAAATGCCATTTACGAGGGCGCATATCGTGTACTTTTATCTTTATAAAAGTGAGATAAAGCATCAGAAATATATTTACTGGTAAAAGGGATACAAGCAACGGGCCACAACTATCACCAATAGGTACGAGGAACTCTACATTCGTAAACAATAGATATACTAGCGACCCTACAACGATACCTACTAGCAACGACCAGTCTTTCAGAAATTTTATTATACTCATATCTTTTTACCTTTATATTGCCCATAACTCTGCCTTAATAAATATGGCAAGAGGTTTCTAAAGTTTATTTCGGCTGCAAAATTACAAAAAAGCAAACAAACAAATCCAAACGATATAAGTTTTTTATCATCAATAACGGATAAACTTACAATTTATCACCAAAAAGAACACTTTATACTACATTTTTCTTATTCATCAGACATACTTCGTCTCGTCATTCATAGAAAAAACATACTACAAGATATAAAAAAAAAGGCTTCTCAAAAAGAACAATATTTCAAAATAAATAGTATCTTTGCAGCGAAAAGGATTCTTTTCGATGAAAAGCAGAAAGAATAATAACATAAACAGCGGTTAATCCAAAATTTACAAAATGTCTGGACTTATATATTATTTTAAGAAGAAAATGTTGATAGACTATGCCGAAATCTATCAGAATGAGCAACAAAGTAACATGGTTGTTCCGAGAGATTTCGAGCAACAGGTGTTGAAACTATTTGATGCTTATGAGGAAAAAGCTCATAAAGGGCATTGGATAGAGAAGGCATTTTGCAAGTTAAATGGTAAGAACTGGCATCATCTCGTGATAGAATGCAAGATTAAAGCCATCCGAATATTCTTCGGACGATTGAGGCGATAATGTGAATAGAGGCTTGTAGCCTTATATAGGTTAAAGAGGGAGATGTTTTTTGAAGCATCCCCCTCTTTAGATTATTTCTCGTCAAGAATCTGATTAGCTCGTTCCAGATTATTTCTCGTCAAGAATCTGATTAGCTCGTTCCAAAGCTAAACTGATATGCTTGCATATGTTCTCTTCTCCGAGCATCTCTTTGAAACCTGCTTTGTGTAGAGAAACCAATACCTTCTCGTTGACACCAGAAAGTACAACCTCAATGCCATTGCTCTTGCTGAGAGAACAGAGGTTGGTCAAGTTGTGGATACCGGTAGAATCGATGAAAGGAACCTTCCTCATTCGGATGATTCTCACCTTCGGATGATCGCCGATGCCAGACATGATCTCTTCGAATTTATTTCCTGCTCCAAAGAAGTATGGCCCATTGATCTCATACACTTCGACGCCCTTTGGGATGATTAGATGCTCCAAGTTGCCCAACTCAAATTCCGGTGTCTCTTCGTCAGGATTTATCTCGCCATAAATCACCTTCACATCCGTTGTCTCTGCCATACGGCGCATAAAGAGTAGGCAGGCACAAACCAATCCCACCTCGATGGCAACGGTAAGGTCGAAGATAATCGTCAGCAGAAATGTTACCCAGAGTACGAGGATGTCGCTTTTGGGATTTTTCATAATGCTCATGAACGAACGCCATCCACACATACCATAACTTACGATGACCAGAACTCCTGCAAGACAAGCCATAGGGATATATTTGGCCAATGGCATCAAAAACAGGAAGATGAGCAACAATACAATGGCGTGGATGATACCT
>CACYKX010000319.1 GCA_902775075.1 uncultured Prevotellaceae bacterium
TTACGACAGACATATTGATATAGTCAAGGAGCTTATCAAGCGTCCGACTTATCCGGCACCGAAGTTTTCGTTGAATCCGGAAATAAAGAATTTTTATGATTTTACAACGAATGATTTTACGATTGAGAATTATCAGGCCGGTGAACAGATCAAGAATATTCCGATAGCAGTTTGATAACGAAAGAGGTGCGGTTATGCAGTTAATAGTTGCGGTTGATAATAATTGGGCGATAGGTTCGCAGATGACTACAATCGGCAATGAGCGCATCAAATGGGAGACTACAACAAAGTGGAACTTCGGTTTTCTGGCAAATATGTTAAATAATCGTCTGTCTGTCGATTTCAACTATTTCATCCACAAGACAAGGAATCTATTGACACTTAAAAACTTTTCTACATCTATCTCTGGTATAAATAAGTATTGGACAAATGGTGGATCACTTGAGAATAAGGGTTTTGAACTGGCATTGTCGGGTAAGCCTATAGCAATGCGCGATTGGATTCTTGAAGTATTCTTGAAGTTGGAGCAACAATAGGGCATTATGAGAATAAGATAACAATGCTTCCTGATGGAAACTATACCAATTCTGTATATGGTGATAATAATATACTTGTTTCTGTCGGGAATCCTGTGGCACTCTTCTATGGTTATAAGACAAATGGCGTCTTCTCTTCTGATGCTGAAGCTCGCACTGCATGTCCGCAGGGGTATCTTGTGATGAAAAACTCTGCAAATCAGGATGTAAGGTTCGGAGCAGGTGATGTTCATTTTGTTGACCTCAATGGTGATGGATTGATAGGTGATGCGGATAAGACTGTAGTAGGAGATCCGAATCCTGATATCTATGGTAATATCTTTGCAACACTTAGTTGGAAGGATCTCACCCTCGACTTAGGTTTCAACTTCAGCCTGGGTAATGATGTCTATAATTATCAACGTGCTATCCTCAACTCAGGTTCTACCTTCTACAATCAGCAGGTTGCCGAGCTTGGTCATTGGCGCTATGAGGGGCAGGAAGCATCACTTCCGCGTCTTGCATTCGGAGATCCGATGCTTAACAATCGTTTCTCTGACCGTTGGATAGAGGATGGGTCATATCTGCGCATGAAATATGTGCGTATCAATTATCAGTTACCTATGCCAGAAAGTTGGCAATCATGGCTTCAGGGAATTAATGTTTGGGCTGAGGCTCTGAATCTTTTTACTCTAACCCATTATACTGGTAATGACCCTGAGTTCAGTATTGGTAATAGTGTGATGTATCAAGGAATAGACTGCGGAAATATCGCGCAGAGCCGTGCGTTTGTACTTGGGTTAAATATAAATCTATAATAAATGAAAGAATCGAATCTGAAATATAATAATAAGGGTAGGGTGTCATTCTATATTATTCGCAAGCTCATCAGCTTTGCTGTTCCACTTTTCATTTTACTCTTTACCCTAAACTCCTGCCAGGATATGCTTGAGACTGACAATGATAGTATGGTCTATAATCCTGAGCTGAATATGAAGACTGACTCTGTATTCTCTGCTCTTGGTATCGCTCAGGCCATGCAGCAACTTGCAGATCAGTACTTTTATATCGGGGAGTTGCGCGGTGAACTCGTAACCGTGGATGAGGCTGTTACCAACAAGAATCTCAAGGAACTAGCCAATTACTCCGCAAATATGGATAATGCATACGATAGTTCATACGTGTTCTATAAAGTCATCAATAACTGTAACTACTATCTCGCACATCGTGATTCTACGTTGAAAACTGGTTCTACGAATGTGGTTATAGACGAGTATATAGCTGTTGCAGCTTGGCGTGCGTGGGCTTATCTTCAGTTAGCTCGAATATATTGCGGTAATGCTGAGGGGCTCACAATCCCATTCTACACAGAACCGTTGACTTCTATATCCCAAATTGAGGCAAAGGCTGCAGATCCTGCTTGCCAGAAGAATCTGTCACAGATTGTGGATGCTCTCGCGCCTGAACTTGAATTGTTATTGGAGCGTTATCCAAATACCAAGGTGCCTAGTATTGGAACATCCGTCTTTGATATTGGCAAAACCAACTGGGGAGCAAACAAGTCTATCGATATGTCCAGAATTTTCGTACCTGTTCAGGTGATTCTTGGAGATATGTATCTTGAAACTGCACAATATGATAAAGCCGCGAAGAAATATGCTGATTACCTATGTAAATATGGTGTGATATCTGAATATTATACATCTTTCCGTATGAGGGATTATTATACGGTTCCAGAGGATTTTTCTTCTGATTTTAATCAGCTTACTGATAACTATGTCTCTATCTACGGTAATACTGCAAGTTCTGGAGATGTGGTTACCTATATTCCGATGGCAGTCAGCTCGCAGAGAGGAAAGACCACTTCTATTCCTCTGTCGTTCGGATATGACTATTATTCTATCAATAATTCATCAGATTGTCCTCGCGTAGAGAATATTCAGATTCAGCCGTCAAAGGTTTTCTATGAACTTATGGATTCTGCCTATTTCTATTACTATCCAACAAGTTATGACGGACAGTCTGTGAATACCAGCTACCCTACAAGGGTGAAGAACTTTAAGGCTGGTGATGGACGTGCAAGCATAACATCGCAATATCGTTATGTCGACATGGCTATCTTATATCGGAATCCTTCGGACACCACTCGTGTGTATGTGCGAAAGGTAATAAATGCCAATGTGTATCTCTATCGTGCTTCAACCATATATCTGCATCTTGCAGAAGCACTCAACGCAATGGGATATACTGATGTTGCATTCGCTATTCTCAAGAATGGAATCTCTACGTATCTTGAGAGCCTTGTGAAGAAGCCAACTCGGGATTCTGAAGGCAAGATAGTGCTCAATGAGGATGGTACGCCACGTATTGAGGCATATAAGTATATGTCACAGAAATCTGTTGATATGCTTGGAACGACCTTGCCATTCCTCAATGCGCAGTATCGTGAAACTTTTACCCCCGATAAGGTGTATGGCATCCATGCTCATGGTTCTTGTACATATAACAGGAAAGAGAATGAACTTGCTCAGTCGGCAAAGGGCTCGAGGGCAACCGCTCTCGGTTCGCAGATGAATACGCATTACCTTCCTGAGTCTGTCATCGGTGAGAAACTGAAGGAGATTGCGAGGACGTATGACATAAGTGTTGGGACTTCGAAGGCGGATTCTATAGCTGCAATGCAGGATATTCTCTGTGATGAGTATGCCAAGGAATTTGCATTTGAGGGTCGCCGATTCTATGACCTCCAGCGCCTTGCTCGTCATTTCAACGAGGCTGGTACATGGGGAGCAGATTTCGGT
>CACYKX010000320.1 GCA_902775075.1 uncultured Prevotellaceae bacterium
TATCTTCGACGGCGTTCTTGACATCATGGAAAAGATCCATCAGGCAGGAATGAGCGTAAATGTCGTCACCGGTAGTGGTCAGCGTCCACTCATTGCAAGACTACTCAACGACTTCGGTAAATATCTCGACGAGAGTCATATCACGACAGCATACGATGTGAAACGGGGGAAACCCAATCCCGACCCATATCTTGCCGGTCTACAGAAAGCAGGCAACCTGAAACCATGGGAGGGAATCGTTGTCGAGAATGCTCCACTGGGAGTTCGTGCAGGAGTAGCAGCCAAGATATTTACCGTAGCCATCAACAGCGGTCCATTACCTGACGAAAGTCTTAGTTCGCTGGGGGCAGACGTCCTCTATCATCAGATGACAGAGTTTGCAGAAGACTGGGATTTACTCATCAAATAATCAACACAATAATATGAAAACAAAGCACATATTTTATCAGCCTCAGGGTGTATGCTCACAAATGATTGATGTGACAGCCGACGAGAATGATGTCATTCAGCAAGTCATGTTCCTGGGAGGATGCAACGGAAACCTTCAGGGAGTAAGCAAACTCGTCACAGGACAGAAAATTGACGATGTGATTGCAAAAATCAATGGCATACGTTGTGGCAACAAGTCTACCTCTTGTCCCGACCAACTATGCAGAGCCCTTGAGAAGCTAAAAGAAGCCCCTCTAGAAGACTAAGTAGGCAACCCATGAAAAAGAAGATATGAACCTATTTACACACAAGATATCTGAAGAACTGTCATTACCGGTTCACGCGGTAGATACTGTACTCTCTCTCCTTGCTGAGGGAGCTACGATTCCTTTCATTGCCCGTTATCGCAAGGAGCGTACTGGCAACATGGATGAGGTGGAGATTGCTAAGATCTCTGAGATGAGTGATAAACTCAAAGAACTTGCCAAACGCAAGGATACGATCCTAAAACAGATTGAAGAACAGGGCAAGCTCACTGATGAACTGAAGAAACGCATCGATACATGCTGGGAAGGTAATGTACTGGAAGATATTTATCTGCCCTATAAACCTAAGCGCAGAACACGTGCACAGATTGCTCGCGAACATGGTTTGGAACCTCTCGCAACAATGATTATGCTCGGACAGATACGCAACGTGGAAGATGCTGCCCACCGATTCGTAAAAGGTGACGTGAAGAGCGTAGAAGATGCTATTCATGGTGCCGAAGATATCATCGCCGAGATGATAAGCGAAGATGAGCGGGTGCGCCAGAATGTGCGTGCCATATATCGCAGAGAAGCCTATATTACCTCGAAGGTAGTGACAAAGATGAAAGATGACGAGAAGGCACAGAAATACAGCGACTACTTTGATTGGAGCGAACCACTGAAGCGTTGCACTTCTCACCGTCTGCTTGCCATGCGCAGAGGAGAGAGTGAAGGAATACTCCGTGTCTCTATCGCTGCCGATGATGAAGTGTGTACCGACAGGATCAAGAGAAACTACAAATATAATAAATATGTGAATGAGGCCATAGAAGATGCTTTTAAGCGACTCATCAAACCTTCTATGGAAACGGAATTTGCTTCTGCCAGCAAGGAGAAAGCTGACGAGGAAGCCATCTCCGTATTTGCCGAAAACCTCACACAGCTATTGCTTGCTGCTCCTCTCGGTCAGAAACGCGTATTAGGTGTTGACCCTGGAATCCGTACCGGATGCAAGATTGTTTGTCTTGATGCACAGGGCAACCTGTTACATCACGAGGTGGCGCATATCGCTCGTGAAGCAGAGAAAGCCGGCAAACAACTCATCAAACTTGTAAAAGACTACAAGATAGAAGCCATTGCCATCGGAAATGGTACTTATTCGCGAGAGTCGTCAGACTTCATACATACCCTTCAATTCGACCACGATGTACAGATCTTCGTGGTCTCAGAAGATGGTGCTTCGGTATATTCGGCTTCGGAAACTGCCCGTGAGGAATTCCCTGATGAGGATGTCACCGTCCGTGGAGCAGTAAGTATTGCCCGTCGACTCATGGACCCTCTTGCAGAATTGGTGAAGATAGATCCAAAGAGCATTGGTGTGGGACAATATCAGCACGATGTAAATCAAAATGCGCTGAAGAAATCTCTCGACACAACAGTTGAGTTATGCGTAAACTCCGTTGGTGTCAACGTGAATACGGCCAGCAAACATCTGCTTACTTATGTCAGTGGTCTTGGTCCTGCCCTTGCTAAGAATATCGTTGATTACAGAAAGGAGAATGGTCCTTTCACATCTCGTGCCCAACTGAAGAAGGTTCCCCGACTGGGAGCGACGGCATTCGAGCAATGTGCGGGATTCCTCCGTATTCCCGGAGCAAGGAATCCACTCGACAACTCTGCCGTGCATCCCGAGAGTTACAAGGTAGTGGAACAGATGGCGAAAGACTGTAACTGTAAAGTGGCAGACTTGATTACCAATGCTGACGAACGAAAGAAGATTGATATCAAACGCTATGTCACCGACAGCATCGGTATACCGACGCTCCAGGATATTCTTAAAGAGTTGGAGAAGCCGGGGCTAGACCCTCGTGACAAAATCGAAGTGTTTGAGTTTGACAAGAACGTGCACACCCCGAACGACTTAATACCGGGCATGGAACTTCCTGGCATCGTAACGAATATCACCAACTTTGGTGCTTTTGTTGACATTGGTGTTCATCAGGATGGATTAGTCCATATCAGTCAATTGGCTGATTGCTATATCAAGGACCCTACTGAGGTGGTGAAACTTCATCAGCACGTCAAAGTGAAAGTACTTGAAGTAGACCATCGCCGTCACCGCATCAGTCT
>CACYKX010000321.1 GCA_902775075.1 uncultured Prevotellaceae bacterium
TTGACAGGCCACATCGGAACTACAGAAATACACACATGCAGGGAGTCTTTTCCTCTCAACTCTGTAATCGGAATACTGATAGAACCAGACGATTTGAAGTCTAGTGGCTGTCCCATCTGGATGACATGCCAGTCTGTACCCATACCCTCAAGCAACTGAAAAGGAGGTTTCAACTCAACCCTTGTAAGGTCAACCTTATGAGCAAACTCAGGATGTATCTGATCCTGTGGCAAACGATACCTATCGGTTGGAGCCTCAACGAGTTCTGGCATATTCTGATAAAGAGCCGTATAACCCGGTGGTATCTCAGAGATCATCTGATTCCATTTACCACCAAACAAACTATGATAACGGTCGATGAGATCTTGAAGTTGCTCATTTGCATCACGTGACTGAGCCGCATATGAAGCATTACCAGTCTCATGATTGGCCTGTGCATACAGGAACTTACGATTCATCTGATAAGCAGAAAGGACAGAATATCCAAGCAATTCGAATAAAGCCGGTCGTAAATTCTCCGGCACCTTTCTCTCAATAGCTTCATAGGCGAAGCAAATGTCCTGATATTCAACAAGACGTTTCTGAGCAGTACCTGTTTCAAAAGAGAAATCCGTATCATGTAAACGAGAATTCTCCTTGCTATCCCACTCATATTCATACCCCATATATTCCGGTTTCCTATCCCATGCCAGACGATAGTAATGATCAAGGATATTCTGAAATTGCGCTTTATATTCCTCTCCGAAGACGGAAGCAAGCCACTGAGCCTGATACCTATTAGCATTCTGATAACTGAAAGCATCAAAATTCCAGGCCATATCCATAAACATCTGTGTTTCTATTTCCATAGGTTTGATATCACCGACATTGAGCAACCAATATCTATCAGCACCGGCTGTGTATGCCTTGCGCATCTCTTCATACATAAGTTGGGGAGCTGTGGTAGAGAGCCAAAGATAATCATGAGGGGTACCGCAATAACTTAGGTGATAATACACACCACTACCACCTTTTCGCTTCTGTTCCTTGACATTGCTCACCCGTTTCATATAGCCATAGTTGTCGTCAGGCCATACCAATGTTATATCATCCGGTACACGAAGACCTGCATCATAGATATCAAGTGTTTCCTTATAAGGAACAAAGATTTGTGGCAATTCAGATACCTTTATTCCCTTATATTTTTCCAAAATAGCACGTTGCTCACCAAAGACTTTCTCTAATGTACGGGCACGATCTTTGGGATTAGTGCTACCCTTCATGGCTTCATCATGCAATCCCCGCATACCCATCGTGTAAATATTATCATACTGAGCAGTCTGTCGAATACGATCATCAAGTTTTTTCAAAATGTTCTCTCTGTTGACTTCATAATTCCATTCACCATCCTTGGTCTTATCCCACTCCAAAGTAGAGGCATTATTAAATAACAAGGGTTCACAATGACTGGTCGTGATCATCACTCCCCGCTCATCAGCAACCTTCTGATTCTCCGAATGACTATAGAAAGCACCCGTACATGAATGCATAGCCGGTGCGAGCATATTTCCTTTAAGGCGCAAGATGAGTTCACAGATACGATCATAGGTCTTTGGACCGATATCCCCAAGTTCTTTCTCATAGTTTCTAGAAGCCCAAGTCTTCATACCCCAATCTTCATCATTGATAAAAATGCCACGATATTTGACCGTTGGTTCACCAGACACATCATAATCTAAACTGACAGCAACATCAGGATTATACTTAACAGGAATATCTGCCCACCAATACCATGGAGACACGCCAATACGCTTAGACACCTCATAGATACCGTATATCGTTCCGCGCATATCACTACCAGCAATGATCAGACGAGGATGATGTTCACGCGTTATGGTGATGACATAGTTCTCATGTTTATTCTTCAGATCGGAAGCCTGCAATATACCTTTCTTTATTAACTCAGAGATAAATCTACTCCTTCCATAAGTACCGATAACGATCTGACCTCCGGATGTCTGTTTGCTACCTGTTACCTGAAAGATGTCATGACGCAAATCCGTGATGGCCCGCACAACTTGTCGAGATTCGTGAGCATCATAATTGATACGAGCATGGAGGACCTTAAAGTTGCCAGCCTGCAAACATAGGGATATAAGAGAGAACAAACATAGAAATAGATATTTCTGTACTATCATTTTCAAGGAATTAACTTCAAAAAGCCCAGACTTACTTGGAGTCCAGGCTTAATGAAAGATTACGTTATTATACTAACTAAAAATTATTAACCATATATTGTCTTTGAAATACTAATTGCCAGAATAACCAGGATTCTGCTTCAACTCAGCATCTTTGTTAGCTTGGATTGCTGACAACGGAATCGGGAACAGATCAAAGTGAGAATCATAGTCCTTACCTTCTGCGGAATATTTAGCACTGAAATATGGATTATATTTCTTGATGCGCTCACTGAGCTTACCTACACGTGAAAGGGTAAGGCGACGTTTCTCCTCACATGTGAGTTCACGAAGACGCTCATCAAGGATGAAATCGAGATCCATCTCACTTGCTGTGACCTCCTTAGCCTTTGCACGATGGCGCAATACATTTATATCTGCAGCAGCCTCAGCCTTTTTACCCAAATTCACATAGGCCTCAGCACGCAACAAATATGCTTCTGCCAAACGGAACATATACTGATCGGTAAAGGTCTTTCCTGCAGTACCGGCAAGGGTAAGTGTTGACTTATCACCATACTGAGCATCCGGATGATGGAAAGGAGTTGTCATCTTGGTAGAATAACCACACATAAAACGGTTA
>CACYKX010000322.1 GCA_902775075.1 uncultured Prevotellaceae bacterium
TCTCAGCATGTCTAACCATTTCTGAACCTCATCGTGATGTTTGAATACAGCATCTTCGCCTTTGCCTTCTGCCTCAAAGAATGAGTTTAGGTCAAACTCGTCAAATTCTCCTTCCTCAGCCACTCTCGATATCTCTGCTGGTAGTTGATAAGTCAGCAGCACCATCTTAGGCAGCGAGGCATAGGGATTATCAGGCTTATCACCCCATTCTTCTTTGGCCCGCTGTTCGTCAGAATAGGTCCAGTTATATATCTGCTCTTCTATAAACTCACCAGAGGCAATGGCTCTGAAAGGCGTGCCAGAGAGATAGAGGTAATGATTCGATGTGATGGGAATCAGATCCTCATCAAAGTAGTATGGGTTCTCTATTTCGTTTCCTAAGTCCTCACTGGTTCCTATCAGTTCTTTGGCATTCTCTCGCCAGGCGCCATAATGGTATTCATCCAATACGATGCAGTCCCAATTAAACTCACGCGCCCATTCATGTTTTAGTTTCATACCACCGCTGGCAGTATTCTTTCCAAGGAAATCCTGAAATGAGCCAAACACCACCATCGGCTTCGTTTTGTCTGCATGCTGGAACTGATAATCAATGGTTGCTTCTGGATTGCGAGCAATAAACTGCCATCCGTCGAAATCTACATGAGTCATCAGGTCTTCTTCCCATGCATGAGCCACAGCGGGCTTGAAGGTAAGAACCAGCACACGAGTCCACTTCATTCGTAATGCTAACTGATAGGTTGTAAACGTCTTGCCGAAACGCATCTTACAATTCCATAGGAAATGAGGAACACGACCTGCTTCTGATGATTTATAATTGTCGAAGAAGTCAGCAGTCATATCTACTGCCTTCTTTTGTTCGGGGCGCATACCAAACGTTTTGTCTCTATTCCAAACCACATCCTTTCTTTCCCTTACAGCTTCTATGGCGGCCTTCACTTCTTTAGGGGTGCAGCGATACCATTCACCCTCAATATGTTGACACCCCATCTTTTTAAGTTGGCGATGGACCTCATGATCCATAAACGATGAACCGTCTTTTCGCATGGCAGACTCTTCCACCCAAATATGGAATGGCGGTTGTCCAGGGCGTCGGATGTTATATTGCTGATTGACACGATAATAAGCGCCAACTGTTGTGTAACCTACTTTTAGCAGACCCTTCAGGTTGGGATCATACTTATCTTCATAAGCATAAATCGTCGGAGCCGACTCCGATCTTGCAGGAAAATAGTTATTCGTAGTTACCATAGACTTTTCTCTTTATTTATTCCATTGGTCGAATCATTGATTCTATAAATGCGATTTCGTCATCTGTTAGATTGTACTTCTTGTAGAGTTCCTCATCAGTCCAGGGTTTGCTAAAGTCCTGAAGAGGAACGAACTGGTAATTGTTCCTAGTTATGTTTATAGAAGTAATAGTCTGTAATACCAAAAATCTCACAAACTTGGTTTTTAGGTAAGACAAAAGATTATCAGCTTTCACTTTCTCTTTAAATCGGCCTATAATAATATAGGTATCAGTACATATCTCATTAGGAGCAATGATTTCCAAGGTAGAAAGAACCTTAACTTGGCCTTCTGAATCAGATTCCCCTGCATGACCGCTAATTGCTCTTCCCACCATTATTTTATAACAATCAATAGTATCTAAGCCTTGCAAAACATTTCTCTTTGGATAATATTTTATTCCTTTGCTAGTATAGAGAACACAGCACCCCTCTTTTTTATTATCATAACCTCTTTCTGATGTCGCTAAGGAATATGGATTACGAGAAGAAACTATAGATGATAAAAAATGTCTTCCATTATTTACTTTATGAATGATGTTTATTGCAGCATTATACCTAATGAATATTGGGAATTCATTAATGTTTCTAATTTGATTACTTTCTTGACCATTTACTACATGAGTGTAGTTGCATTTCCCAGAATATTCTTTTTCCCATAGGAAGTAGCATATCCCCCCACCGATAATATTTGATGGAAAACAATCTTTAGCATCTTCATATGCCCTCATGTAAGATATTCGACCATCGTTTAGCATTTTCTCTCTAAATTCATCGAGTCCTTTGCCACCAGCAAACCATCTTGAAGGAATAATCATACATAAAAAACGGGGAGCCAATTTCATGGCTTGTTCTACAAATAAATGATATATTGGTTTAGCACTTGCTGCATTTCCACCATCACTCAACTGATACGGTGGATTGCCGATAATTACATCGAAAGTCATATTATTATATAATGTATTTGGATTGTCTGTATGAATAAACTCGTATGCATGGGATTCCATGTCATCGCCTCGATCATAAACCTCTTGGGATGCACCACAATAACGACACTTGCCCTGTAACCATTCATGTTTGATTTCGGAATATCTGATATTGCCATCATCGGTCTTGAATTGGGATATGCTATATTGGCAATTTGCATCCTTTGAGCAATAAAGGCTACGACGACTCATCATCGAGGTAAGTTTGGTGATGGCTATGCCGTAAAGTTGATGATGCATGATGTGATCAATACGCTGTTGAAGGTCTGGTATCTGATCAGCTAAACCATCTATCAGTCGCTTGGCAATTTCACGGAGAAAGACGCCGCTCTTTGCACATGGATCTAGGAACTTTGTTTCTTTGCTTCGGAACAATTCCTGTGGTAGCATATCGAGCATCTGATTTGCCAATTGCGGAGGTGTGAACACTTCGTCGTTGCTCAGATTCGCCAAGCACGACAAAACATCGGGATTATAGTTCAACTTAATCATAGTCGGGTAGTTTGAGGTAGTCTGTTAGTGG
>CACYKX010000323.1 GCA_902775075.1 uncultured Prevotellaceae bacterium
CGGTGAATACGATCCCAATCGGGTAACGATCAATGACGACATCCGCGCCACGGCCAAGGGGTATGAGTTCCTGGCCAATCTGAAACTGAAGAAGGCGAGCGCGGCATGAACAAGAAGGAAAACCTCTTCACAACAACCCTGCGGCTGAACCTGAACAACGCCCAGGACATGGAGGCTTGGAACAACCTGATGAGCACCGACAGAAACCAGCCTGAATACAGCTCATACAGCCGAACGGTCGTCACCGCCATCAACGATCATTTCGCCCGACAGGATCGCATGGAGGAGCAACAGGAATGGGAAACAGCACTGCTGAAAAAGATCGAGGCCACGATCCGGGAAACGTTCACCAACTGTATGAAAGAGTTTCAGATCTCCGCTGCGCAACCAACAGCAGAGAAATCTGAGCCGCCGGCGCAGTACGATCCCCCTGATGAAACAGAAGCGAACATTGAAGCCTTCCTGGACTGCTTCTAAGGGGGTGCACCACAAATGGTATCACGACGGAAGGAAAAATGATACCACTTGTAATACCAATCCAAGTTGAGAAAATGCAACGGCATAAATTGTGAGACCGTGCCTTAAACCGTGTAATGAATTATCACCCGTAGCAAAGTTCATACCAAAAGAGCACCAAACCCCTGCGCCTGAAAAGTTGGTATCACAAACTAACCAATAGGCGCAGGGGCCTTTCTTTATCATTCAGCGTTTGCTGAACCGTGGTGATACCAAAGGTTCACCACACAACCACAGCACAAAGTGCTGGCTTTGAGGGGCTTGGGGGCGGAGCCCTCAACAAGCTTTTTGCAAAATGTACTCACTTTGCATTGCTTGCAGCTATTATCTTGAATTTGCAATAAAACCAATCTGTAAAGCCATTGCCACCTTAATATATACTCCTATCATGAACACGATAAATAGCACAGTAAACCTTTGAAAGAAGAATTGTATACTGGTCTTCTCCATGAAGAAACGAGACATATTGATTGTATTCCTCATTCCATATATCATTGCTTATATTTGGAAATGGTTCAGATCTAAAACTGGAAAGATAAGTCTTTTCGAAAGTCCAATCATAATCATCTATGTCAGCAATTATGGTGCACGGAATAATAAGTAATTCATCTCCATCTGTATAGCCAAGGATATCCATCCAGTAGTGATGATATATAACCTTTCCATGATAACCGTATGTTCTGATTCCAGAAATATTGAGAAGTTTGCTTACACTTGTTGGAACGAGGTGATTCACAAAAGCGAACCAGCAACTGAATATAATAATTGCACATAATATGGAAATAATAACCTTCAAGCTATTCATATTCGTATATTACTCCAAATCAGTTTCATAAAGTGTAATACCCAAAAAATCGCTCTGGCGCAGCGTATTATACAAATCAAGGGGGGTGTTTTGATATTCAAGATATGATGGCAAGTTTCCACCCAATGCATATTTGAGAGCATCCATAGCAAAAGTCACACAGTTGCGAAGAAGCAAACTATATACACCATAACGATTCTGCTTAGATATATGGTAAAATGCAGGACCTGAAGGCATTTTTCTGTAGTATTCTTTTTCTTGTTCACTACAGAAACCAGTGAAGAAGTTAATTAATCGATTCTCTGCATCTTCTGATATATTCAACTTAAAACGCTTGATCAAGTTTCCCCTTTGCAACTGGGCTTGCATATATGATTCTTCATCCTGGACCTTTAGAATTCCATCTCCATAGTATCCAAACAGCCCCCAAATTCGATCATTGTCATATCTGCCATATGAGTAAACCACACCATTAACGCTAATATCAACATGTCCTGTTCTAAGTGGCTTTAGAACAAACCATGTTGAGAAGTTTGGATGGTATATATTCAAAGTTGCCTCTAAGCCATTTGAATCTATATAAAGAATGGGATTACTATTGCAGTATGAATAGAGTGACTTTTTTAAATTATTACCAATATTATAGGAAATCGAATCAGGCGATGTGAACATACATTGTATTGATTGATAATATCTGCTCCTCAGATAATAAAGTCTTGTTTCCTCATCCCAAACATATCCCCGATATCTGAATGGCTGTATTGTTCCCAATGTCTCAGCCATCGAACCTGTCTTCTTGGTTGGCAAGCCCCATGAATCATACCAGTATTCGACAACCTTATTTCCGTCCTCATCTACAAGTGCAATTATATCCCCCTGCAGATTGTGCATATACCGGTAGGACGCTCCGTTATAATCCACTACAGCAACACGGCCTTGTGCATCATAGAAGAAATGCAGTTGGTCATTCCCATTCGTCAGATGTACAATGTTCTTCCCGTGCAGTGTATACTTCGTCGTTCCGGTGTTGGTAGATGTCTTCTGTACCCGCAGCCCGTCTTCGTTGTACATAAAGCTGATGGTTTCACCGTCTTTACTCATGGATGCCAGCTGTCTTCCATGCTGCCAGGTATATGTCCATTCTCCATCATTCAATGGATTGCCAATCGCATCATAGGTGATCGGTACATTATTATAAGCCGTCAGCCGATCTTTCCATCCGGAGTTTTCATATTTGTAAATGTCGGTATGAACTGCTGTTTCTGAGATTGTTTCTTCTTCCGTGAATTGATATGCCATTTTACTCAGGATATTCCCGCCCTGGTCATAGCTGTATGCCCAGGTTGTTCCTTTTACTCCTGCTGTTGGATCAAAAGGATCATTGGCCCGGATCAGCTGTCCCAGAGGATCATACCTGTAGCTGATCCTGTTGCTCTGACGGCCGTCTTCATAACCCGTCAGTACG
>CACYKX010000324.1 GCA_902775075.1 uncultured Prevotellaceae bacterium
GCCTGGGCTATGACTGCAAGGACGATGATGAGAAGCCGGTGGTTCACCTTTTTCGTGGCGGTCAGGAGCAGGATGCCATACAGGTGCAGCTCATCATGCAGCATGCTCTGAAAGAGAACAAGCCCGATGACAAGCGTCGTCGGCAGCTGCGTGCCATACTAAAAAAACACCGGGATTTGTCTGCCAACAAGGAGGAACTGGCGGCAGCAATGAAGAGGAAGTTTGGCATAAGCTTGGTCTTTGTCGGTAACGAGGACACGCCGTATGGTTACATCGTTGTAGACCACAAGGACAAAACTGTCTTCAAAGGTGGTGAGTTCCTTAGCATCAAGGAGCTGCTTCAGTTTGAGGATGCAGCCACTCGTTTTACAAAGATAAAGCAGACCATCGACGATCTGCTGTCTGATAACCCCACACTGACTACAGCCGACATCAACCGCATTCTTTATCGGCAATTTGGCACGCGCATCTATAGAGGCACAGTGTCGTGGAACGGTGAGACCATCCAACTGCGGCCAGAGGTCACTGAGCAGCTTCGGCAAAACTATCTTGCCAGCAGGGGTATCCATCCAGCGGCTCACTCAGCCACAAACAGAAATCCCCTGCCGCCTCAGGGAGACAACAGGGGAAATGGTGTTGATGTTCAGAGCCCGGCTAATACTGGTTCTACCGATAATAATCGCGAATGGGAATTAAATGGTAATATGGATATGTCAGTCGATGACGAAGAAGCACAGAGAAGGAAGTGGAGGAGATGAAGGTTCGTATTTATACGTATCCGTCACACATCATCTGCTGCGCAGTCCTGACGGCCCGGAGGTAATAGCATGTACGAAGCTCTGCGTCCCTGACATTGGACAGATAATCCACTAAACTGTTGTTACTCACTTCTCTTATATACGTTTGGAGCACATAACATACCACTCTTTCAGAATCATTATCATAAACAAAATTTACTGTTTAGGGACAATTGCAGAAATCTGAGAAACGGTATCTGTTCCATCAAATGAAAATACTATATTATATTTACCCTGTGAAGGAATAGTAAGATGTCCTATTTTTAATATAAGATTAGCGGTGATGAAATTTCCCTTACTTTCTGACATGTCCAAAGGTGTTGATATTGGACCAACAATTGGCTCGCTATCACTCTCCTTCTTGATTAAAACAGAAATGTCATGCTTTTTGTTGTCATTTTCATCTAAAACAATCTTGACAACAAGAGTAACATCTGACATATTGATAGGAAATTTTTCTGCATTGATAGTAGAGAATGCTCCTACAATTGTCAATCGGTCACCGTATGCTTGTGCGTAATCGCACAATGTTAAGATTTCTACCTTCATTTTTATTTCTTTTCTACAGTATAATTTGGAGAATAACCCAATAGCTTGTTAAATCCTGCAATATTATATTTCAACTTACCAATTGTTCTTTTTTTAGTATCTACCAAATTGGCTCCATGCCGTCCGCTCTGTCCCTCCTTCACTATAAATTTAATAGGACGGACACAATCAACATACATCTGAATGGCATCGCCTTCAATGCAATCTCCAAGCCCAATACCAACATGATTTTGCACACGTAAATTCAAATCATCTTCTGATAGTTGCAGACATTCAGTTATCTCTACGCTACAATTCCGATCCAGTTCATATAACAACATGGGCTTTTTCGTGATTGGATCTCTCTGTAATCTTTTAGTCTCATATTTACGAGTTACGACATGACACTTTTTCCCTTCTATCAAATCACCGGGCGTTATAAACTTTGTCATTTGGCTTCGAGCTCTTTAATTATAGATTCTTGATTGAAGGAAAAGAGTGCAGAAAAATCATCAACATCTTTTACATCCTTAATACGCTTGACAGCCTCACACGCCAGAATAATATCCTCACGAGTCGGTTTCTCATCCGTATTGACAACGTATTCATCTTCATGTTCTTCTATTTCTCTGTCAAACTCATCCTCTGTAATCTCATTTTGAAAAAGCTCCACCAGTTTCTTAAAATAGTTACGTTCTCTTGTCCTGTTGTTTACTGCCTTAATAAGCAATTCAGAAAGTTTGTCAACATTTACGACTTGCGTAATTATTCCTTTTACTGAAGAAGTCGGACCTAAACCCGCAAAACGTGTAACATCATTATGCTCTTGCACAATAATCCAACATCCCTCATTGGATGTTTTAGTTTTTGGAGATAAGTTTACCATTTTCATTTGTATATTTCTGATCGTCCTAATTATATGACTTCTATTAGCAGTGCAAATATAGACATTCTTTCCCTAACTTTGCAAGTTTACAATAAATTTTAACGCGAAATAAATACTTTTATCTATAATATCATATATTGAGCCACAATATATTCCCTTTCAATATTTAAAGGGAAGCTTTTGTAAGTCAGAAAAGGTTTGTTCCAATGACTAACAAAAATCTTATCATTTTCATACGTCAAACGAAAGCGAAAACTTCTTATACGTCTCCGATGCCCATTATCTGCTGCGCTGTTCTGACGGAGGTAATCGTCCATACAAAGCTCTTCATCCCTAACGCAGAACAGGTGCGTATCAAATCCATTGGATAGCCAATTCAAGTAGCTATTGTATTTTTCTTCATCTTCTTCTGGATTGGCAAGAATCAACGCTGCTCATACCGCACTCGTGATACCTTTATCATGGCTGTGATATTAGCGGTAACAGCAAAAAGATTTAAGCGATATCATTTGAGCGACAAGACAGCCCCATGCGAACGATTTTTCACA
>CACYKX010000325.1 GCA_902775075.1 uncultured Prevotellaceae bacterium
TCATTACTTCCACCGAGGTCTTGCTGTCTAGTGCTCCCGTCGGTTCGTCGGCCAGGATAATCTGTGGCTTGGTGATGAGTGCGCGTGCGATAGCCACACGCTGTTTTTGTCCACCCGACAGTTCGTTAGGCATGTGGTGAGCCCAATCCTTCAATCCCAGCTTATCCAAATATTCCATCGCCATCATATTTCGTTTCTTTCTACTCACTCCTTGATAGAAGAGAGGCAGTGCAACATTCTCGAGGGCATTCTTAAATGAGATCAAGTTGAACGACTGGAAGATGAAACCTATCATCTTGTTCCGGTATTCCGCACTTTGTGTTTCGCTCAGGTTCTTAATGAGTACGTTGTTGAGGTAGTAGTTGCCTTCATCGTAGTTATCCAGAATACCTAATATATTTAATAAGGTGGACTTTCCCGATCCGGATGCTCCCATGATTGATACGAATTCTCCTTTCTCGATATGTAAGTCGATACCTTTCAGCACGTGTAAGGGAGCTCCGTTAAAATAGGTTTTATGAATCTTTTCTAAGCGAATCATTGTTTGGAACGTATTTTCTCTTTTGACGATTCAAAAGTATAAAATGTTACAGCAATTATAGAATAATTGATTAATAATTTGCTTTTTTCAAGACTTTCAGTACATTTGTACATACATTTTAAGAACTTATAAATATTAATATTATTATGGTAACAGGTATTGAAAAACCCTATGTATTGGGAATGGATATTGGCGGAACAAATTCTGTTTTCGGTGTTGTAGATCAAAGAGGTAATGTATTGGTGTCGGATTCGGTGAAGACACAAGAATATACAGAGGTGTTGGAGTATGTAGCAGCTGTGACCGCAAAGATTAAGCCAATGGTTAATCAGTTTGGTGGAATCGAGAAGTTCAAAGGTTTTGGTATTGGTGCTCCGAACGGGAATTTCTACAGTGGCACGATTGAGTTTGCTCCAAACTTACCATGGAAAGGTGTTATCCGCCTAAAGAAACTGTTCGAGGATGCTTTGGGTATTCCTTGTGCATTGACAAATGATGCAAATGCTGCGGCTATCGGTGAGATGACCTATGGTGCTGCTCGTGGTATGAAGGACTTTATCATGATTACCTTGGGAACAGGCGTCGGCAGTGGTATCGTGGCCAATGGTCAGTTGATCTATGGTCATGATGGTTTCGCCGGCGAGTTGGGTCACGTTATCGTTCGTCGTGAGAATGGACGTCTCTGCGGCTGTGGCCGTAAAGGTTGCTTGGAGGCTTACTGCTCAGCAACGGGTGTTGCCCGTACTGCCCGTGAGTTCCTGGTATCTCGTTCCGAACCAAGTTTGCTGAGAAATATCCCGGCTGATGATATTACTTCAAAGGATGTATACGATGCTGCAGTGAAGGGCGATAAGTTAGCTGCCGAGATTTTTGAGTTCACAGGTACGTTGCTGGGTGAAGCTCTGGCCGATTTTATCGCATTCTCTAGTCCGGAGGCTATCATTCTGTTTGGTGGTTTGGCTAAATCAGGAGATTATATCTTCAAGCCGGTTCAGAAGGCTATCGATGACAACGTATTGCCGATCTTTAAAGGAAAGACCAAACTGCTTCTTTCTGAGTTGAAGGATGCTGATGCTGCCGTCTTAGGTGCCAGCGCATTAGGTTGGGAAGCAAAAGCAGAAGAATAATGGAAGAAAAGAAACAAGGATACCGCGTTCAGGAATATCACGGACCGGTTAAACGCTATTGCCAAACACTTCAGTTAAAGGATGACCCGGAACTGATTGCTGAGTATCGGCGTCGTCATTCCGAAGGTGTAGCATGGAAAGAGATACGTGACGGCATTCGAGAAGTGGGTATTCTTGAGATGGAAATCTATATTCTGGGAACGACCTTGTTCATGATTGTAGAGACTCCGCTGGATTTCGATTGGGATACTGCAATGGCTAAACTGGCCACCTTGCCCCGTCAAGCTGAGTGGGAGGACTATATGGCTGAACTGCAGGATGCACAACCAGGTGCAACGTCCGACCAGAAATGGAAGTTGATGGAACGTATGTTCTATCTGTATAAGTAAAACGATTATAAACTTAGATAGGAGAGGGTCTGTCATGGATAAACCCTCTCCTTTTTAATAGGGAAGAGAAGCCTTCCTCAATAAAAAACACAGATGAAAAGGAATTATATTTGGCCGCTGATAGCTGTTATGGCTATGGTTGTCTTGTCTTTAGTTGTCCGTTTTTGTGCTCCGAATGAAGAAGCGATGCCTTCAGAGACAGATGGGTCAGAACACTTCGTTACATTGACGGATGTCGTTCCCGATGCGATTCTGGAGATCCGTTATTTTGGTACTTATAACTTTGTCGGTTCTCGCATTGATGGTTATCTGGAGCCGACGGCCTTGCTTACGAAAGTGGCAGCTGACAGTCTTCGGGCAGTGAGTGACGATGTAAAAGCACTTGGCTATCGGTTGAAAATCTACGATGCTTACCGTCCACAGCGGGCTGTCGATCATTTTGTGCGATGGGCAGCGGATATCAAAGATACCTTGATGCTTCGTTATTTCTATCCTGAAGTCGATAAGTCGGTTCTCTTCGAACAAGAGTATATCATGGAGAAGAGTGGACATACCCGTGGCTCAACGGTCGACTTGACGCTCTTTGACATGAAGACAGAGAAAGAACTGGATATGGGTGGAACGTTCGACTTCTTCGGTGTAGAAAGTCATCCCGACTTTGGTGGTAACCCTGCTACCCAACAGTAT
>CACYKX010000326.1 GCA_902775075.1 uncultured Prevotellaceae bacterium
TCCGAGACCACCAAGGACCATAGGTGCCGCACATATAGCACCGATACGTTTGCCCTTCTTGTTGTGCTCAACGAGAACCTTGCGTACACCTTCGTGCGCATTGAGATTTGTGCTGCCAGGCATGCCACCAGGGAGAAGAAGCATATCAGCATCATCGAAATTGGTAACATCCTCAAATTTCAAATCTGCTTTGACTGTGATTCCATGTGAAGTCTCAACAAAGTCATTACCGGTAATACTTACGGTTTTTATATCGATACCTCCACGGCGAAGGATATCTACTGGAGCCAAACCTTCGATTTCTTCGAAGCCATTGGCAAGAAATTCATAAATTTTAGTCATAATTTATTGTATGTTGTCACTTTTTACGAAATAATTCGCTACTTTTGCAAATATAAGAATTAAAATTGAATTAGCAAAATATATGTCAGCGAGGAAACTGAAATTTGCTATATTTGGCAACGAATATAAAAAGCAGGAAGCATTACCCTATATAGAACGAATCCTGAAATATCTTGAGGCTCATGGTGCAGAGGCTCAGGTGGAACCTGTGGATTTTGATAATGCTGATTATGTGATCTCTATGGGAGGTGACGGAACGTTCCTGAAGGCAGCAAGTAGAGTAGGCGACAGGGAGATTCCTATTATCGGTGTAAACATGGGGCGTTTAGGATTTCTTGCAGACGTGCTTCCTAGTGAGATAGAGGAAACCCTCGACAAGGTATATGCCGGTGAATATGTTCTCGAAGATCATACGGTAATCCAGGTGGAAGCTGATGGCGAACAGATAGAATGTAGTCCATATGCACTCAACGATATCGCTGTATTGAAGCGCGACTCAGCTTCTATGATATCTATTCGTACTTATGTGAATAATGAATTCTTGGTCAACTATCAGGCCGATGGACTGATTATTGCAACACCAACAGGTAGTACAGCTTATAATCTCTCAAACGGAGGTCCTATCATCGTACCACAAAGTGGTAGTTTGTGTATCACTCCTGTAGCTCCGCATAGTCTGAATATCCGTCCGATTGTCATCAATGACACTTCTGAGATTACCCTTGATGTAGAGTCAAGGAGTCATAATTTCCTTTGCGCTATTGATGGAAGAAGTGAAAAACTTGCAGAAGGAACCAAATTGACCATTCGTAAGGCACCATATACCATAAAGATCGTCAAGCAGAAGAATCAAAGATATTTTAGTACCCTACGTGAGAAACTGATGTGGGGTGCCGACCAAAGACAATGAAAATAAGAGTATCGTAACCTATTATCCTATAGCATGATAACGACACTACGTAATTTATTCAAGATACCGCAATTCAAGTATACAGCCAAAGATCTTATGAGATGGCTTTGGCGTGCATGGAGAGGCAACCGTCTGCAGGCTGTCCTCAATGCCATTGTCGGTCTGCTGCTTGTTGGTGTACATCTTGGAGAAATCTGGGCCGTTAAGCATGCCATTGATGTAGCATCTGGCGCTGTCGAAGGTAATCTGTTCTGGGCAGTAGGGTTTTTCGGACTTCTTATCCTGGTGGCCTTTGCTTTGAATGTCTCCTCGGTATGGATCAAGAATATTCTGGGAGTAAAGGCTCAGAACAGAATGCAGCAGAAGATGCTTGACAGGATACTTCGGAGCGAATGGAATATCAAGAACCCGCATCATTCCGGTGATGTGATCAATCGATTGGAACAAGATGTTGCCCAAGTGGTTACATTTCTTACCGAAACCATCCCCAATACGATAAGTGTGCTGGCCATGTTTTTAGGAGCATTCTTTTATCTATTCTCAATGGACTGGCGCCTTTCGTTGATTGTTGTCGCTATGGTTCCTATCTTCCTTTCCGTGAGTAAACTATATGTCGGTCAGATGCGAAGGCTCACCCGGAATGTGAGAAATAGTGATTCTAAAGTTCAGAGTATCCTGCAAGAGACGATACAGCATCGTATGTTGATCAAGACCTTGGAGAATGATAGCATGATGGTGGAGCGCCTTGAGGATGTTCAAAGCCAACTTCGTCAGCAAGTGGTGGAACGCACGAAGTTTTCCGTATTCAGCAATCTTGTCTTGAACCTAGGCTTTGCTTTAGGCTATCTCGTAGCCTTCCTTTGGGCAGCCTTGCGTATGAGTGCCCATAGTCTTACCTTTGGTGGGATGACAGCATTTCTGCAGTTGGTGAATAGAATACAGGGTCCTGCCCGTGACTTGATGAAACTAATACCAGCCTTTGTAGGCGTGTTTACAGCTGCCGAACGATTGATGGAGTTAGAGGAAGCACCTTTAGAGAAACAGGGTGAGCCGATAGAATATCCATCTCCTGTGGGATTACGACTCAACAATGTAAATTATCAATATAATGAGAAAGATGGCGATGTATTGCAGAATCTGTCTTTCGACTTCAGACCGGGTACATGTACGGCAATCCTCGGTGAGACGGGAGCAGGCAAGACAACCTTGGTACGATTACTTCTTTCATTGTTGAAACCTCAGGCAGGAACAATAGAAATATATAGTCATCATCAAAAGGAAAAGTGTGAACAACTTACTCCTCTTCATAGATGTAATATATCGTATGTACCGCAAGGCAACACATTGATGAGCGGTACCATCCGGGATAATCTAAAACTCGGTAAGGTAACTGCCACTGACGAAGAGATGCGTGCTGTATTGCATGAGAGTTGTGCCGACTTTGTTTTTGATATGCCTCAAGGTCTCGATACGTTATGTACGGAGCGTG
>CACYKX010000327.1 GCA_902775075.1 uncultured Prevotellaceae bacterium
TACTCCTATATTTTTATTATAAAAGAAAACTTGTTCGTCTAACCCATATCTTCGTAATAGTTCCATTGCAACCATATTCTCTAATAATGATGTGTCTATATCCATGGCAAGGATACTGATAATACCGTTATCTACAAAATAGTATTTAGGGTTGGTCTCACGTTGTGTGAGATTGTCTGCGATATTCTTGATAGGATAAATTAAGAAAGCATCTTTAGAATATTCAATATAATTGATGAGAGTTGGTTTGCTGAGTTTAGCACCAGTAGATGCTATTATATTGGTGAGTCGTGTGAAAGAAATTGGTTGCTTCACGCTCTCTGCTAATTTTCGGGCGCAACCGACAAACCCTGTGGGGGAGGTCTTAGCACACTAACCCAAAAACCGTTGCTAAACGATACATGATTGCAAAAAAAGTAGTACCTTTGCATCATGAATCAGAATGGCAATATAAATATGTATGAAGGCCTCGCCTCATACTTTCTACCCGAAGGAGTTCTTGAATACTTCGAGGTTACAGATTTCGCAACACAGCGTACCAAGGACAAGAACGTGCTTTACACAACAGAACTTCACATCTATCTTGATGAGCGCGACAACCGCACGCCAGACATGGAAGGATCCGTGAGCGATGGTTTTGGTGAAGAATCCTGTTTGCTGGACTATCCTGCCCGAGACAAGAAGGCTGTGCTTCACATTCGCAGAAGGCGCTGGACGATGCCGGATGGTACAACAAGGAGCGTTGACCTTGGCAAGGAATTTGAACTGAAACATAGTGGTACCCGATACGCGAAGGACTTCGCGCTTTTTTTAAAGAAAGCGAATGGATTCTGAGACGATAACCGCCCATCAGGTCGGTTATACGTACATGATCAACAGTTCCACGTTTGCCAAGAGATACAAAGACACACTGAGTGACTTTGAGACTTGGGAGCAGAAAGATCATGCCTCCGAGTGGATTCTTCTTCCTCAGAACGTAGGCAAGGAACATGGCATAGATGAAACTTCCCTCCAGGGTGAGTTGTACACTATTGTCCACAACAAGGATGCCCATGGCCGCAAGGGCGCAATCATAGCAGTAGTAAAGGGAACGAATCCCGCTGACGTGCTGAAGGTTCTCATGCAACTGCCAGCGGACAAGCGTGAAATGGTTGAGAATATCACTATGGATCTGTCTGACTGCATGCGAGCCATAGCTAGGGAGGCTTTCCCAAAAGCAACTGTTATTCGTGACTGTTTCCATGTCGTCAAGCGTGGAGGAGAGGGTTGTGAGGAGATACGTCTGCGCTTGAAGCGAGAAGCCATAAAGGACATGAACAAGCAGAAGGCAGAGTTCCGCAAATACCTCGAAGTCCTGGCAGCGCAGAGAAAGTCTTACCGTGAGCGTATGAGGAAAAAGCATGGAAAGAAGTGGAAGAAGAGCAAGCGCGGAAGGAAGCCAAAGAGACTGAACACCCGCTTTGAACCTAAAAGGCTTGAAAATGGAGAAACTCTCGTAGAGGCACTGACACGATGCCGCAAGCAACTGTCCATGAGTCGGGACAAATGGAGCTCAACGCAAGAGAAACGTGCGAAGATATTGTTTACACTCTACCCAAAACTTGAGGAAGCATACAACCTTATCAACTCTCTCAGAGCCATATTCAGAAACAAGAAACTCAACAAGGATACAGCAAGGCAGAAATTCAGTGAGTGGTATGATAAAGTGGCTGCATGCACTCTGCGTGAGGTCAAGTCCGTACGCGACACGATCAAGTTCTATGAGGATGAGATACTGAACTACTTTGACGGACGCAAGACTAATGCTTCTGCGGAATCGTTGAACTCAAAGATAAAATGTTTCCGAGCACAAGTAAAAGGAGTCAGGGACATTCCGTTCTTCATGTATCGTTTAGCAACGGTTTTGGGTTAGTGTGCTAAGACCTCCCCCACAGGGTTTGTCGGTTGCGCCCTTAATACAGAAAATGGACTTTCAAGTTCTCGTGTCTATTCTATCGTTGAGGCAGAGGATGGTGCAATGTGGATAAGCACCAAGCGAGGAGTAGACAGGTATAATGGTCAAGTAGTTACTAATTATACTTTAGCAACAGAAATGCAGTATAGTGATGCCAGTGGCAGAACCATCAAATTGCTACAGGATTGTAATCGTCAACTATATGCCTATGACAATAAGGGAAAGGTATATATATATAATAAGGATCAAGATGCTTTTATCTTGAAATATAATCTTCTCAATCTTTTAGGTAGAAGCACGGTGCTGAATGAGTTGTTGGTAGATTCTAAGGGTAATTTTTGGTTAGCCTTGGATCATGGACTCTATTGGTTGCAAGCTTCTGTCGATGAAAAAGAGATATCTCAGGAAAAAGCCAAAGGAAAGTATATTTTAAAGAATATTTATATTAACCATATCCAATTTGTTGGGCAAAAACTTCTGGTTGGAACTTCTAAGGATGTTTATCAATATTCATTAGTAAGTTTAAAGATGGAAAAGAAGCTCAATGGCTTTTCTGTTGTGTCTTCTTATCATGATAGGGTTGCTCATCAAATATGGTTGGGTACTTTTCATCAAGGAGTCTTGGTCTTGGATGATAGAACTTGGAATCCTGTTTCTATGGTAGATTTTGGCTCTTTATCAAAAATACCACAGATTCCAGTACGTTCCATTATTCCTTATAAGAATGATGCCCTTTTGATGGCAGTAGATGGTGCAGGAATCTATGCTTTTGATAGAGTGTCAAAG
>CACYKX010000328.1 GCA_902775075.1 uncultured Prevotellaceae bacterium
TATAAAAGCTCTTCTGAAGATGAATTTGTAATCAGCAATTTGAACTCACTCTATGACCAGTGCGGCAAGAATACGAGCGGAAAGATTCTGATTATTGCCCAAAGGCACACATATTCTGAAAGAACAACGTCCCAGGCAATCCTTTGGAATTTGATGAGGTTGCTGCCAGGTGAATATTATCCTTCTTCACTCGATGAAGTCGAATACATAGTCCTTGTTGACTATGACTACAGAAAAGAAGGCAGTTATATGTTCGTTACAGTTGCTCTGCAAGAGTACGCAGAAGTATCTGTCTTACGGGCAACAGATTTACAGCAACTATACATTTCTCAAAGAGTTGACGGGAATTCGGCACCTTCTTCTTTCTCTTATTCCGGATCCCCGCCTGCATGGAAATCTGGCAATGCCCCCAACATGGGCAAGGAAATCCATTCTGCAATATCTTCAATAATTGAGTAAAAGGAGAACTGCAAATGCTCATTCAGCGTGGCGTCAGAGATAAACTGAATAATCACATCAATGACGGAAAGCCATTCGATGTTGTTATGGAGGTTTCCGGAAATGCAGAATATGATTTTTGCTGCTTCGGTGTTGACGGATCAGGGAAACTCTCAGATGACCGCTATATGGTCTTCTATAATCAGACGAACTCCCCGTCTCACGAGATAGAGTACTCTTTGACAGGAGGCAAGGCAAAGTTCACCGTCAATCTTGCCAAACTCCCCCAGACGATTCAGAAACTGGTGTTTACGGTAAGCATTGATGGCCCTGGAACTATGGGAGATATTCGCGCACATAAGCTGATCATCCGCCAAGGTCTCCATGCTCCGATTGAAATGAACTTGTCAGGTAATGATTTCAAACAAGAAAAAGCGATTATTTCAATCGAGATTTACCGGAAGGATATGTGGCGGTTTGCAGCAGTGGCAAGCGGATTCAATGGCGGCTTGGGAGATTTGTTGAGAGCGTATGGGGGTGAAGAGGCCTCCCAGCCGAATGCTCCGACAAACCGGCCTGCACCTAGCGGGACTCCACCTAAAGTATCCCTTGAAAAGAAACTTCAAAAAGATGCTCCTCAATTAGTGTCACTTGCTAAGCCGCTCAAAGTTGAACTTGAGAAAAGGAATCTTCAAGACACAATAGCGAGAGTTGCGCTTGTGCTTGATATTTCTGGTTCGATGAGCGGCCGCTACAGCGATGGAACTGTACAGGAAATAGTTAATAAGACTCTCCCTCTTGCGGTCCAATTTGACGATGACGGGGAACTGGATTTCTGGTATTACGGAAGCCGTCCTAAACGGATGCCTTCTGTAAACATGAAGAACTACAAGTCGGCAGTTCCGCGCGATTGGAATGATTTGATGAGAAGCCTTGGGTACGGTAATGACGAGCCAAAGGTAATGCGAGAAGTGATTGATGAATACCGCCGAAGCAAGCTTCCTGCGTATGTGATTTTTGTTACCGATGGTGGTGTCGGAAGTGAAAGCCAGATTAAGAGCTTGTTAATTGAAGCTTCAAGAGAACCAATTTTCTGGCAATTTGTTGGTGTTGGAGGGTATGGTTACGGTGTCCTTGAGCGCTTGGATACAATGTCCGGCAGATATGTCGATAACGCGAACTTTTTTGCATTAGATGATTTTCGATCTGTGAGCAATAATGAACTTTATTCTCGTCTCCTGAACGAATTCCCTCAGTGGCTGAAAGAAATCCGGCAAAAAAGAATGATTTAAGTTCTTTTGGGTGGTGGAGCAAATGAGTCTTATTCAGGAAGAATTCAATAAATCCTCTGGCGACTTTCTCCTTTCCCCGGGCGAATATGAAGGACCGTTGCTTATTGATCGCCCCTGTGTGGTTGATGGCCAACATTCTACAATTTGGGCAAATAGTGGACCAGTAGTCATTGTCGATTCGACATCGGTTACCCTGAAAAACCTTCGTATTGAAGTTACCGGAAGCCAAGAGAAAGATCATCCAGCTGTCTCTCTCAAACTAAACCATCAAGGAACTAAGCTTGAAAATGTTGAAATCAACGGTATCGCAGAAGGCTTGGCGGAAGAAGCAACGGGCTGGAGCATTCCCGGAGTAATTGCCCTTGGGGAATTTGCTGCGAACAAGGAGAACAGTTTCTCGATTGAGTTTGACGCACCCAGAGGTGCTGAGATTGTCCACAATCTCAAAGACGTGGTGATTACTCCTCAGAAAGTAAAAACTGGGCGAAATGTGCTTAATATCACCACATCGAATATGCGGGACAATACTATTCTCTTTGGAGAGCTGTTGATAAAAACGAGCGTTTCCAGGAGGATCTACATAACCGGCAAAGCAAAAAAAGGCGCACCAGAACATGCTTCCGTTCCCCCTGTTTCAGGAGAACTAACAATTTCTGCTCCGCTTCAAATGGATCCGCCCGACGAAGTTGTTGCTCCTATTGTTAATGACGATGAACAGGTAAAGGTTGTTAGCAAAGGTCAAAGAATAGCGCTTGGGCAAATGCAAGCAAGGCAGATAAAAGTGGTCTATAGCCACAAATCGGCAAGTCGCCCCCTGACAGTTGATCCGTATGTCTTTGAGTTGGGTAAGAACGGTAAAGTGCGCTCGGATAATGATTTGATCTTCTTTGGAAATGAAGAATCCGAGAATAAGGATGTCCGGGTTAAGACAGACAGCGGAAGTGCATTTGCCGCAATCGAACTCTCAAAGACAAGCGATGATGTAAATAGAATTGCTGTTTGTATGT
>CACYKX010000329.1 GCA_902775075.1 uncultured Prevotellaceae bacterium
TAGTACAATGGATCTCCCGCACAAGGGTAACAATGATAAGAGCACGAGCCAAAGCGCAGGTTGGGGAACCCTACGCATATTTTCATTCCATACCGTAGGATTGATGCTTAGACTATTCCATGTCTCAGTCAAGGCTTCTGCTCTGAGATTCTTACCATCGTATTTGCCTACAACCTGCCTGCAAAGTTCCCCTACAGTCATATCTACTTGTGGCAAGAAATGAGGTACATAGCACATCATTTGTCGGAAGAAAGCTCCAGACCCATAGGTCACCAATTCTCCGTCAACAGTTATGTATCCACCTTTCACCTTGCCAAGTCCTAGAATTGCCATAATGAGCTGATGCCCTGCCGTTGGATCAACGACAATCGAAGACACCTTTCCCGGACATGCCACCATAGTGAGAGGAAGCGTCTTATCATCTATCACTACATCTTTAAATTCCAATATTCCAGGATCTTTGTAGGTGATAAAATCAAAGTCTTTTATCAATTTTTTCATACGCATCAAGCTTGTTAGTACTCCTTTGCCTTAAGCCCTCTGTGGCAGAGCTTTGCTAACGATGTATACCCCCATGAGAATGCAGCCTGCACCCATAAATGCCAGGATTGTCATACGCTCATGTAAGACAAGCGCACTGGCAACGACAGTACTGACAGGATTGAGATAAATATAGTTGCTGGCAGAAATTGCCCCTATTTTCTTAATCACAAAACTCCAAAGGGCAAAGCAGGCAAAACTGGCTACGACGCCAAGGAAGAGCAGATTGGCCCAAACGGTCGGTTGTAGGAAACCCTGGAACGGAAAATTCCATGGACGCACCAAATAAACAGGCAACACAGTAATGAGTCCGTAAAAGAAAACTTTGCGCGTGATAAACACACTGCTATAGTGGCTCACATATCTCATCAGAATGCTGTAGACAGCCCAGCAAAGAGAAGCGGCAAATGCCAAAAAGTCGCCCAAGGGGTTGATCTTCAAGACAAACTGTCCATTGAACACAACAAGCCCCACCCCAACAGTTGCTAACAAAGAACCGATGATCAATTTACGGTTAGCTTGAATATCTTTGAGGAAAAGAAGAGCCAGTATAGTTGTTAGCAAAGGAGCTGTGCACACGATGAAAGACACATTATTAACATAACCAATCTTCACAGCAATATTCTCGGTAACAAAGTAGAGAGAGCCGCCGGTAATGCCCAATAGCACCATCAACAATTCATCATGCAGATTGTCACACCATAATTTTCTCGGAGAGATCAGCCATATACAGAGCCATGCGAAAAGGAAGCGGAGTGTAAAAATCTCATGGGCCATCAATCCGTGGTTGAGCAATACTTTAGAGTTGACAAAGGTGACTCCCCATGTCAACACGACAATGATACCAAGAAGATGATATGGCCAGGATCTTCTTAATTCCATGTTTCCCATATGACTCAATTTATATTTTATCTAAGGCTATGCGGGAGTTGACCCCCAAAGACTTAAACTTTGAAGGTGTCATTCCTGTGACACTCTTGAACTGACTGCTCAGGTAGGCGACACTTGAATAGTTCATCTGCTGAGCAATTTGTGTGAGTGTCAACTCGTCATACTTCAAGAGCTCTTTCACCCTTTCCACCCGTTGCAGCATATAATATCGTTCAATGGTTATGCCGGTACACTCGCTGAAGAGTTTGCTCAGCCGACTATAATCCAAATGAAATCTCTCTGCGAGATAGGCACTGAGAGTCAGAGGCTGTCCAGAAGATTTATAATGCACCAAATCAATGATTGCGGTCTTGATCTGATGCATCAGTTGTTGCCGCTGATCCTCAAGCAATTCAAAACCAATGGACTTGAGTGCGTGAGTCAACTGCAATCGCTTTTCGTTGCTGAGGCTGTCCTCTTCTATCGTGACAATGCCCAACTCTACGGCAAGCGGATGTAGCTCTGCCTGTTCCAAGATCTGTTTGACCGCCATCTTGCAACGGTCGCAAACCATGTTTTTAATATATAGTTTCTGAGACATAATCCGCTACGGTTTCAACACGTTTCTATTTTCTTATTAGCAACACCACATTCTCCACGTGGGAAGTGTGTGGAAACATGTCCACAGGCTGTACAGCCTTCACCTTGAACCCAGCGTCGAGCAGCTGCAGATCACGAGCTTGTGTTGCAGGATTGCAACTTACATAGACCAAACGCTTAGGGCGTGCGTTAAGAATGACATTTACTACGTCGGGGTGCATTCCTGCGCGTGGCGGGTCTGTGACGATGATGTCAGGACGTCCATGCTCTTTGATGAAGTCATCAGTGAGGATATCTTTCATATCTCCAGCAAAGAACGTAGTGTTCTCAATATTGTTGATTCGACTATTTACCTTTGCGTCTTCGATGGCCTCCTCAACATACTCTATGCCAATGACATGCTTAGCTTTGCGCGCAACGAAGTTGGCAATCGTGCCCGTACCCGTGTAAAGATCATAAAGCAGAGGATCTTCTATGGGGGGCTCTGCGTCATTGAGCGGCATGAAGCAGAACTTGCGTACCACTTTATATAGTTGATAAGCCTGATCGGTATTGGTTTGGTAGAAACTCTTGGGGCCAACCTTGAACTTCAAATCCTCCATTGCCTCATAGATGAAGCTGTTGCCCTTGAAAGTCTTCAACTCCAAATCAGCCAAAGAGTCATTGCCCTTCTGGTTGTCAGTA
>CACYKX010000330.1 GCA_902775075.1 uncultured Prevotellaceae bacterium
TAATGCTCCTCCTTATGTCCAAACCACTTACGAAGTTCGGGAGCAGGTGTAACAGTCTTATTCCATTCGTCTATACAGGCTTTACTCTTTGCCCTACCTCTCGGCCATAAACGGTCTATCAGAATACGATACCCGTCGTCCTCTTCGGGCGACAGGTATATTCGTTTAATTTTCAACTGATACATGATTCTACTATTTTCTCTTCTATTCTCTGACAGTAGGGAAAGATAATATCATTCTCTATATGGGTATGCTCATGGAGGTCAGCAGCAAAATCCTTCAAACCGGCAACAAGCAATTTATAATCCTCACTGGCATCTGCAGGAGCAGAATAACCATTCGTCAAATCACCGATGCGCTGATGGCGTTCCTTCTCGTCCTCATGTTCCATCACCATCACACGAATAGGATTAGCTATCGTACCGCAATGCATGGCTTCGATATGCTCCCCGTTTCGTGAGGCCTCCAATAGGTCATAGAGATACGGAAAGAGTACATTTTCCTCCTTGCGCAGATGATTTTCAAGATTCTCGAGTGACTGACTGAACAATTGTTCTATTTCCGCCATCACCATATTCTCGTCCATCAGCAAACGGATAAGTTGAAGCAATCGGGGCCCTTTCTCTCTGATACCACGATGATGTACCTTCAGGGCATAATCAATAAGAAGATCTACAGGCCATTCGCCAAATTCATGTCTTGATGTATCCATTGTCTCTTTACTAAAAAAAATGATGGCGCAAAGATAGGATGACATTCACGACCTGTCGGTAACAAATGTTACCACCACGATATAAAGTATGTTAATATTTTCATTTCAAGGCACAAAGGATTGCCTTTCTGCACTTTTTTTTATCCTTTTCAGATAACTGTGGATGCTTTAACGTTCCACCTCGTTCGATAATCTTCACGATTTTGATACCCGAATAATGCAGAATCTCATGAAGAGCCCGCACCACACCACGTGTCTGTCGGAATAAGATATTCC
This sequence comes from uncultured Prevotellaceae bacterium, assembly GCA_902775075.1. The sequence continues at coordinate 989 of CACYKX010000330.1, forward strand.
ATGGCCATGGCGTAGTACTGGTACTTACAAGGACACTCTTCTTACCCTTCATCAACGGTTCCGGAAAGTATGCCGTGTCGCGCATCATACCATAGACCATACGGTCGAAAAGCAACTTCAGTTGACCGGGGAGGTTTCCCCAATAACATGGGGCACCGATGACGACGACATCAGCCTGCTGGAGTTTCTGCAACACCTCAACAGAGTCATCTTTAGGAAGCACACACGCATTCTTGGAACGACAGACCATACACCCCATACAAGGCCTAACATTCAAATCGTTAGCCCTTATCACATCCACCTCACAACCGTTGAATTCGGCTTCTTCTATCATAATATCAAGCATTCGAGAAATCAGTCCCTTACGACGCGGACTGCCGTTAATTACAAGTACCTTCTTCATTGTTCTTATCTTTGCATATCCTTGTGATATGAGACACACTATAGATTAATTTGTTATTTAATATCTTATATTCTTGCAAAGGTAAACAAATATTCGAAAATACATCATTATTATTAAAGAAATATTGAAGAAAAGTTGTACTTTTGCATCGCTTATATTAAGATTATGGCAACGAAGGTAATTATCAAGACTACAAAGGGCGACATTCGTGTACGACTCTATGATGAGACCCCAAAACATCGCGATAACTTTATCAAATTGGCTAAAGAGGGGTATTATGATGGAACACTTTTCCATCGAGTAATAAAAGACTTTATGATTCAGGGCGGTGACCCGGACAGTAAAGATGCTCCTAAGGGGAAGCGTCTAGGTACCGGTGGACCAGACTATACGATTCCTGCAGAGTTTGTATATCCACAGTATTTCCACAAACGTGGTGCGCTGAGTGCTGCTCGACTGGGAGACGAGGTAAACCCTGAAAGGGAAAGTAGTGGCAGTCAGTTCTATATCGTATGGGGCAAGACTTTTAAAGCGTCTGAACTCAAACAGATGGAGAAGCAGATGGCTATGCAACAGGAGCAACAGGTATTCCAGTCGTTGGCTACGGCTCATCGTAACGAGATTATGGATATGCGTAGAAACCGCGACCGCAATGGACTGATGCAGTTACAAGATAAACTGGTAGATGAGACGAAGGCAAAATGCAAGGAGATGGGTAAACCTACCTTTACCCCAGAACAGGTAGAAACCTATACCACCGTGGGTGGTACTCCGTTCCTCGACAATCAATATACGGTCTTTGGAGAAGTTGAAGAGGGTCTCGACGTGGTAGAGGCAATCCAAAACTGCAAGACATCAAGAGATGACCGTCCTGAGGAGGACATCAAGATGACTGTCGTAGTAGAATGATATTCAGGCATACGATGATAACGGAAACGTCCGGGCTTTTTAGTCCGGACGTTTGTCTATGAATTCGTATCCACGATAAGCCGATTCAGGAAAGTTGAATATCGCATCACTGATACCTCCACTACGGAAATTACTGATATTCACCGTTGTCCAGAAGAATGCGACCTTAATCTTCAAACTCTGTGGAGCACGGGTAATCTTATCAATGATCGCCTTGACATGTTTGATGCCGCTCTTCACACCAGGTTTAGCATCGAGCATGATCACAAAGCCCTCACGACTGTCAGCAATATGATAGTAATAATTATCCGGAGAGAAAGTAAACTTACTGGCAAAGCGATCCTTCTTTTTGGATTTCGGGTTATGGAGTTCCACTGTATG
>CACYKX010000331.1 GCA_902775075.1 uncultured Prevotellaceae bacterium
AGAATGCTGAATTTCGCTTCTTTGGTGGTGATCTGATGAAAGCAGAGGGCGGTACTTGTGTACGTCATTATAAGGAGTTGGCCTATATGGGATTTGTTCCTGTCCTTCTTCATCTTCCTACGATATTCAAGAATATGGCTATGTGTAAGCAGGATATTGTTACTTGGAATCCTGATGTTGTTATCCTTGTAGATTATCCTGGCTTTAATTTAAATATTGCTAAGTTCTTGAAAGCCAAGACTAAAATCCCGGTTTATTATTACATTTCTCCTAAGATATGGGCATGGAAAGAATGGCGAATAAAGGCTATAAAAAGGGATGTGAAAGAGATGTTCTCTATCTTGCCTTTTGAAGTGCCTTTCTATGAGGAGAAGCATAATTATAAAATACACTATGTAGGTAATCCTACAGCACAGGAAATTGCTGAGTTCCGCTCTGATTATCATGAAGGTTACGAGGATTTCTGTAATAGGAATAATCTTGACTCTTCGCGCCCTATTATTGCACTTCTCGCAGGTAGTAGGAAACAGGAGATCAAAGATAACTTGCCTGCGATGATAGAGGCTGCTTCGCATTTTGAGGATTATCAGATTGTTTTGGCAGGTGCTCCTTCTATAGAGGATAAGTTTTATCAGAAGTATATTGATGGAACTTGTGTGAAAAAGGTCAGTAGTGATACTTATCCGCTGTTGGCGCATAGTCAGGCGGCATTGGTTACCAGTGGAACGGCAACTCTTGAAACGGCTTTGTTTGATGTCCCTCAGGTCGTTTGTTATGAAACGCCATTACCTAAGTTTATTCGTTTTGCCTTTAAACATATTATTAAGGTGAAATTTATATCACTGGTAAATCTGATTGCTGGTAAGGAAGTTGTACCGGAGATGCTCGCAGACCGTTTTACGGTAGACGGACTTATCGATGAGTTATATAAGATCCTTCCTGGACAGAAGCAGCGGGAACAGATGCTTGAAGGTTATCAAGGTATTCGTACAAAACTGGGCAACACTATCGCTCCGGATAATGCTGCCCGTATTATGGTTGATCTCTTGTCTCAGAAATAGACAAGAGATTTTTTTTAGAACATTGTGATGGTGTATAGATAGATGGTTGCGGCTGGAATCGCCATGAGTGATGAATCGAATCGATCAAGCATTCCACCGTGTCCCGGTAATATGTTGCCACTGTCTTTGATTCCTAACGTGCGCTTGAAGAGGCTCTCTACAAGATCACCCCACGTACCAAATACGACGACTACTAATCCGAGTCCAATCCAATGGAAAATGTTCATCGTTGATAAAATGGTGCCATCGCTCTCCATGTTGGTGACCCATAGGATATAAACCAAGCTGGCAGCGATGATGACGAAGATTCCTCCGCCGATGCTTCCTTCCCAACTCTTTCCCGGACTTATTCGTGGAAAGAGTTTGTGCTTGCCAAATAATGAACCGCTGCAATATGCTCCCGTATCGTTAGTCCATAAAAATATAAATATGCTCATCGGTAGGATTGGGGCATATTTCGTGGAACCGTCATTGGCACCAAGGAATGCTAACACGTTCGTCATGGATAAGGGTAGGGCAATATACATCTGTGCCAACATGGTGTAAGCCCAATCGTTTATCGCATTTTCGTTTTTTGTATATAGTTCACTTATGAATAAGTAAACGATCGTTAGCAGATAAGGGATGAATGCTGCAGAGCTCACGAAGCCTGAGCAATATCCGGCGAATGCCAGATATAGGTATACTCCTGCTGCGGTAGAGATGAATCGGTTTACAATGATTTTGTCAGATTGGTTGACCAAACCTGTGTACTCCCAAATCGTCATTCCTGTAATGATGGCGAAGAGTATTGTCATGGAGAGGCAGGAATATAGAATTCCTGCTACCATTAATACCACAAAAAAAGCACCTGTGATGGCTCTGATAACCAGATTTCTTTGTTTGTCACTCATGATTATTCTGCTTTATTATCAATGTTATTGTCAGAATCGTTTGGTTGTTCTGTTTCGCCTCCTTGAGCATTTAGTCTTCTCTTATGCTCTTCGATGGCTTCTTTGACTTCTGGTAATTCTTTTACAGCAGCATCGACCTTTGGTTGCTTGTCGTTCATGATTTCCTGACTTCTACTTATCCAAGGGCGTTTACCGAAGATCTTCTCTACATCCTCTGCCATGATGACTTCTTTCTGTACCAGAAGTTCTGCCAGTTGGTTGTGTCCTTCTTTGTGCTCTGTAAGAATTTCCTTTGCACGTTGGTACTGTTCGTTTATCATCTTCAGAACCTCGCTGTCGATCTTCTGTGCTGTTGTATCTGAGTAAGGCTTCTGGAATTGATACTCGTTATTGTTGTAATAACAGATGTTTGGCAATTCGTCGCTCATACCCATATAGGCGATCATACCGTATGCGCTCTTTGTTGCACGCTCAAGATCGTTTACAGCACCTGAAGAGATGTGACCCGTGAAAAGTTCTTCTGCAGCTCTACCACCTAATAGACTACACATCTCGTCAAGCATTTGCTCTTTGGTCGTGATCTGTCGTTCCTCAGGTAGATACCATGCTGCACCAAGAGCCTGACCACGTGGCACGATGCTCACTTTGATCAATGGGTTCGCATATTGGCAGAACCAACTGATCGTTGCATGTCCTGCTTCGTGAAGTGCAATCGT
>CACYKX010000332.1 GCA_902775075.1 uncultured Prevotellaceae bacterium
CATGCCAGCCTTGATACCTTCTTCAGACAGATATTTGATCAAAGGCTTATTCTTAGGAAGAGACTTATATGAACGATAAAGAGCAAGGAAACCCTCTTGTAGAAGAGTCTGATCCTTAGCTTCGATACCTTTAGAAATCTTCTGCTTAGCTTCGGCAAGAAGTTCGGTAGCCTGTTTACGCTGTACCTCATACAAGCGTTCTACCAAAGGCTGATATTCTTCATACATCTGATCATCACCCTTAGGAATAGGACCAGAGATGATAAGTGGAGTACGAGCATCATCGATTAATACAGAGTCAACCTCATCGACGATAGCATAGTTATGCTCACGTTGTACCAAGTCGGCAGGAGACACAGCCATGTTATCACGCAAGTAGTCAAAGCCGAACTCATTGTTAGTACCGAAGGTGATATCAGCCTGATATGCTTTACGACGTTCTTCAGAGTTTGGACGATGCTTATCAATACAGTCTACAGAAAGACCATTGAACTCATACAGAGGGCCCATCCAGTCACAGTCACGTTTTGCCAAATAGTCGTTTACAGTAACGACGTGTACACCATTACCGGTTAATGCGTTCAAGAAGACAGGGAGAGTAGCCACGAGAGTTTTACCCTCACCGGTAGCCATCTCAGCGATCTTACCTTGATGTAGAACGATACCACCGAAAAGCTGAACGTCATAGTGTACCATCTGCCATTTCAGATCGTTGCCACCAGCAGTCCAATGATTATGATAGTAAGCCTTGTCACCATCGATAGTGATAAAGTCCTTACTTGGGTCAGCAGCCAGTTCACGGTCGAAATCAGTTGCTGTAACGATAGTCTCCTCATTCTCTGTGAAACGTCTTGCCGTTTCTTTTACGATACTGAAGGCGATAGGTAATACCTCATTGAGTGCAACCTCATAGTTTTCGAGCTCAGTCTTATGAATCTTATCGATTTCATTAAAGAGATCCTCACGCTCATCGATAGGAGTATTTTCGATCTTAGCCTTGATCTCCTTGATCTTCTCACGCTGCTCTTTACCAGCATCCTGTACCTTCTGTTTTATTTCTTGTGTTTTCGCACGGAGTTCATCATTGCTTAGCGCCTTAATTTCTGGATAAGCAACTTTTACTTGTTCAACGATAGGCTGAATCAACTTCATATCTCGACTAGACTTATCGCCGAACAGAGACTTTAAAATCTTGTTTAAATTCATTTTATATTAGTTATTGTTATTCGTAAAGTTAATAATTGAGGGCAAATTTACAAAAAATAATTTGAAAAATGCATGTTTCCTTTATTTATTAGGTCCCCGAATAACAATAGAACAAGGATGAAGGATATGCAAGATCGGTTGAACAAAATCCTTCGCCTTTGTTACGTGACTCAATATAATGTTTGCCGGAATATAAGACTCCGGAGCATGCAATCCCGAAATATAATTGAATTGTAAGTCATCCTCCTCGTCTGCCTCTTTGAATGCCTTGATGACTGACAGAATGTCATCTTCCAGCATTTTTACTTCCGGCTGTTGGATAAACTGCTCATACGATATCTCACCGGTCATAGCGAGTTTAAGCGTAGATTGAAGATTCTGCGCTTCTACTCCTGTGGCAGCTAATACTACCAATAGGGCTGTGATATATCGATTTACAATCATTCTTCTTTTATTATTCGATTATGCCTTATAGATGCCGGCACGTTCCATATATATATGAACTAATGGTCTAGATAGCAAACCTAATGCCATAAATAAAATAGGAGTAGGATAGTGCTGGATAAATCCTCCTAAAAAGCCGAGGATGATCATGACAAGCCACACCTTCCACCATATATCATGCTCGTGTCTTCTTGTTCTCTTGGTTGCTCTCCAAATCATAAATAGAGGAATAGGATTTCCGAATAGAATTAAAAGATTCAGACTCACGCATGGATGCTGAGAGAAGACCATAATCGTTAAGACAATACCAGGGAGACCAGCCGCTATCATCATCAAAGCGTCCCAACCCCATAATATCTTCTTCTTGTTGTACTCATAGATTACAATCAGATAAGAGATGACGAAGACGAAGAAGAATAATGTGAATGGACTGATAAATACTTGATAATCAACTAAGTTCTCAGGTTCTAATAAAGTCTTGGTCTCTTTGACGAAAGGCTTTCCGTTATACGTAGCCTTCTCGAAGTCATCCCGAAGGTTATCCGGTAAGAATTGCTGTTGCGCCCTCGTGGTAGCCATATCCGCATTCACACCCAATAAAAGATCTTCGCCAAATTGACACCAAGGATAATCCCCGGTCCAACGATGAATCATATCACGATACGAAACCTTCGCATCCGCTTTGTCAGCATATTTAACTTTTCCGTGCAGATGATCGACAATCATATCCCTAGCACGAGATGTACAGTTGTCGTAGAAGAAATTATATCTATATGTCTGATTCTCAGGTCGAAGGTTGATGTTGAGCGCATCTTGTATAGCTTTTTTATCATCTGTAGTCAAGTTGAGCACCTGCTCAACGATACCCCTTCCCTCGTATGAATATTCTTTATAAAATTCATCATATGGGAGAGCACCGACACAATAGTCAGTCAAACCAAAAATAAAACGCGGAATAAAGTAAGGCTGACTACTTGAGAAGACACCATAGTTTACGACAACATCGATACAATGT
>CACYKX010000333.1 GCA_902775075.1 uncultured Prevotellaceae bacterium
AAGTCCGAAAACGACGAAGACAAAACCGCAAACGGCTGACGAACCTGCCACGCCCGAAACGAAATTTTGCCGGAAGGATAATTTTCACTACCTTCGCCAGCAACATCCTCCGGGCCAGGCCCGTGGGATTCCGCGCAAAAAACCGGAAACCTTAATGAATCTCACATTGAATAACCGAACCATCGGGCGCGTCTCCGGAGGGAAAGACTGACCAAGAGACAACAACCTGGAAGCCGGAGGGCGACTAAATAGCATTAGTCGTCCTCTTTCTATTCACGGCCGGTACCGGGCAAACAGAAAGAAAATCACGGCGAATGACGAAAACGGGAACACGAGATTTTGCATCCGACCCATTATTTACTATATTTGCAGAACATAAAGCCTTGGTGGTGGAATGGTAGACACGAGGGACTTAAAATCCCTTGGCCAGCAATGGCCGTGCGGGTTCGATTCCCGCCCGAGGCACGAGTAAGGCTGCGTTATCCATCATGCCAAAATTGATGGGGTCGAGCTTGGTTTCAATCCTGCCGCTGGAGCTGCAAGTCTCATCCTTCATTTCCCGCATCCGTTCCAAGAATCAAAAGCAAATTCTTCTCAATGCAGGACTTCTTCTTCAGGAAATAACTCGTCCCGGCAAAAATGACCCGGCTTGGGCAATCATCGCAGAATAAAACCCTTCCCCAATCCTATTGAAAAAAAGAAAAGCCTTTGCGCCCTTATCGGTTCTTTCGCTTTTAACTTGTTCCTTACCTCTATTGTTCGACGTAGTTTTTGTGGTAGTTTTTGTGGTAATACTAGAACTCGAACTCTTTTTCGGACGGAAATAGGCTACGGTCGTACTCATCGTGTCTGCGGTTGTTGAACTATGGGAAGCCGGGCTAAAAAAGTCGCGAAATATTATTAAGAATAAACGGATTTGTTTAATTTATTATGATTATATATCTTTGCGGTGATGCGAAGCATGAGCAACATATCAGTACCTAGCGTGGGAGAGTTGATCCGAGGACGGATAGCCGAACTGGGAATCAGCCAGGCAGAACTGGCTGCCCGGGCCGGCGAACACTTTCAGACAATCTCCGCCATCATTAACGGAAAGCGTGAAGCAACCATTTCACTCTCTGTCCGGATCGACGAGGCGTTGAATCTCTCCTCAGGTACGATTGCAATGACGCAGACTAAATATCTGGTTTCGAAAGAAATAAGTGAAAAACAAACGGAGAGCATGAAGGAAAAACGGCATATTATCTTGGAGAAGGTCAAGGCCAATGGTGGCTTTTGGTCTTACCAGGGCATTCCGGAAAATCTGGACGATGATGCCGTCATCGAAGCCGCTCTCGTTCATCTTGATCTGGAAGACCTGCCGCTTTTGCTTGGAATATGGAGCAAGGCCCACATCAAGCGGGTCTGGAAAGAGCGTTTGGTCAGTCAAGGCAAGCGGATGAACGTCTTGAATTACATACTCGCAGTGAAGCTGTTCGGAATCAACAACCCAGATAAATACATCTCAAGATATGCCCACGCTTATTGACCTTCCTGAAAAGATAGCGGCAGGACTGACTGAATCGACGAAAGAGGTATTCGCTGATGTTTCCCAACTGGACTGCATAAAGGATCTCGTCCTTTGTGGAGGGACAGGACAGTCCATTCAAATGAATCACCGCTTGAGTGAAGATTTGGATTTTGAGTTGATTGGTCTTCGGAAAGAACGCCCGCAACTCGATTTCGTAGCAATCCTCGGCGAACTGAAAGCCAAGTTCCCTGACGCCAGGGAAGAAATCCTGGCAGAAGATCACCTTCTCGTGTTCATTAACGAAGGAAAGGTAAAGCTGTCGTTCTTCCGCCCAGAAAACCCCGTAAAATCGATGAGTGTTGGACTTCAGTTCAACAACTTGAAGGCGCCCGTTATACAAGAATTGTTGGGAATGAAAGTGTTTACCCTCTGCGTCCGGACGGTATGCCGGGACTACTATGATATATACTGCCTGCTCGAAGGAGGATGCAAACTTGAAGAAGCCATCAGTTACGCCAGCTACCTATCCCGTCATAAGATTCGCTCCAAGGTAATGTACTCGCGTCTCCTTTCACCGCAATTGTTCCGGAGAGATTCGGAGTTTGATAGGATGTTTCCCAAATACGACGTTTCTGCCGAAGAGATTCGTGACAGGATTCATAAGCTGCGTTTGAAAGGTTATAAATTGGGTATTCTTCATGATCTTGTTGAAGAAAAGCCCACGTTAAGTCGATTGGTTATCGACAAAGATTACAGAATATTCCTGCCGGATTATAACAATATCGAAATCACAATGTCGCCACTACCTAAAGCAGTGTTCTTACTTTTTTTGCACCATCCTGAAGGAATTCCATTTAAGCAGCTCAGCGACCATTATACTGAACTTTTGAATATCTATAGAGAGGTTGGCAATCGTGAGGTGGAGGATAATATCAAAAACAGTATTCGCGATATCACCGACCCAACCAAAAACTCAATAAATGAGAAATGTACCCGAATACGTGAGGCATTCTTGCAAAAATTCGATTATGCATACGCCAAGCATTATTACATCACAGGCAAACGTGGTGAGCCGAAGAAAATTACGCTCCCACGTGAACTTGTAGTTTTGCAAGCCTTGTAAAAGTCCGTTGCCATATAACTTA
>CACYKX010000334.1 GCA_902775075.1 uncultured Prevotellaceae bacterium
GTTGATTATCCTTTTGCCTGGGGTTCGGATGATATGACCGCGTATCTTGCAGCCCAAGGCAAGGGTGTGGCCAATGCTCAAGTACCGATGTTCGAATATCGTGAGAGTTATGTGACGATCAGCTGTAGTGGCAACTATGACATGAAATATGAGAGCATGACGAAGTTGTTGTCTGCCATCAAGACACTTGTTGATGACAAGGACTGCGCTTCCTCCGATTTGGACCGCCTCTATCAGCAGTCATGTGTAGCTGTGGTGGAAAAGAAACAAAAGGAGATCAAGGATTCATATATCATGAACGACATCATCTCCCATAGCAAGCTCACCCGCGGATTATGGTGGCTGCTACATTGTGGCAAGATTGGTGCGTCCCGCTCACAGGTATTGAAAGACTGGCTGAAGAGCCTGAATAAATAATAGGATAGCAACAGACGATACTGATTAAATTTCACCTGTGGAGATTACAAGCCACGGACATCACAGACGACACAGACAGACCTAAAACCCTATGATAAAAGATAGATGATGAAGAAGATAATAATAGTATCCAAATGTCCTACACATCCTACAGACGCAGGTAACCGTCAATGGATATAGGCGCAGGCGGAGACACTCAAGCGGATGGGATGCGACGTCCATTTTCTTTATATCGAAGAAAGAGGACTGAAAACACCCAAGGAGCAATATGACCGGGATTTAAACGAGACCGAGGCTTATTGGGGCGACAAATTTCATCTCTTGAAAGTGACGAAACTGCAAAAGGCTCTGTTCAACCTCAACATGAGATACCGAAAGCTTTTCTGCCATTGGCATTATCATGTTGATGACAACTACCCATGGGGATTGGGGAAAATGGTGAATGCGTTGGATAACAAATATCATTTTGATATCTGCATCATCAATTACTACTATCTCTCCAAACTCTTTACACAAATCAACATTCCCAAGAAGGCGATCGCGACACATGACCTGATTGCTTACAAAGATATAAAGATTGGAGAGCCTACGCTCTGTATCACTGCCGACACAGAGGCTAAAGCGATGCAACGATGTCCTCACATCTTTGCCCTGCAGACAGTTGAGGCTGACTATTTTCAGATGCTGTCACCCAAGAGCAAAGTATATAATTTCTTTGGAAAGTTTGACTATACCCCGCAGCCTGTAGCAGGGAATCACAAGATAGTGTTTCTCTCGGGTGGCAATGGCTTTAACCAGAATGGCATCCGCTGGTTTTTGAAGGAAGTATTTCCTGCGATTCGAAACCGATTTGACGATGCTCAATTGCTGATTGGCGGAAGCCTCTGTAAAGCCATGCCCGGACTTAAAAACTATGATGGCGTTGACGTACAAGGCTATGTTGACGACCCTGCAGCATTTTATGCACAGGCAGATGTCTGTATCAACCCATGCTATCAGGGAACGGGGTTGAAAATCAAGACCTTTGAGGCTATCAGTTATGACAAGGTGACGATGGTCCATCCCCATTCCATGGAAGGAATCTACGATAAGGATCATGCTCCCCTCTTTGCTTCCGACAAGGCAGAAGACTGGGTCCGCTTCCTTGAAAAGATCTGGGGATCCACACGTGCAATTGAAGATATCAAGAAACGTGATAAAGAATACTTGGAAGCAATGGAGAAGTTCGTGGATAGTGAATATAAGCGGTTCTTGGACGCATAACTTAGAATGAGTTTCCTTATATAGATCTAAAAGTCCAAGTTGTGTCAGCCAACTGAATAAAGAATTGTCTCTATTTATAGAAAATGGACATTAATCATATTTTATCATCTCTACATTATTATATATACCACTTCTGTGGTAGAGATAAGCACTGGAGGAATCATCAGAATTTTGGCCTGCAATATTCCTGGCAAGAAACTGAAGCGGATAATGAGAAAGTAAGATCACTCATAGAGTCCAATCAGCCTTTCTTTATTGGCAGATATGGAACAATAGAGCTTGGAGCTTTCCTAAAAGGATACAGACTTTATAAACGCCATGATAATAATTTGATAAACGTTGTGAAGTCTATAGCTTTCTCAGAGCCTGAATGTTGGAAACTTGGCACAGGAAATAAAAGTCTGCAGACCAATGCCGGCGTGTTTCCTTATGTGAAGATACCCTGCAACGATTTACCGATACTTATTTGAAGGCGACCAAGCAATTGGATTTCCTCGCAAGTTGGATAACAGAAGAGACTTGGCTTGAGAAATACGACATCATTCGTCAGCCGGAAAAGATCGACTATAATATCTTGGAATTTGCTTATCGATTAGATAAGCCATGGACAATGGCATTGAAAGGTAAGAAGGTACTTGTTGTCTCGCCATTCGCCGATGACATAAAGGCACAGTACCAATCAGAGAAGCGTCATAAACTATTTGCCAATAAAAACTTTCTCAAAGATTTTGATTTAGAAACGGTCACCTCTGTAAATTCTGCAGGGGAGGGCAATACGACGTCCTTCAGAGACTGGTTCCAGGCATTAGAATCAATGAAATCCCAAATAGGTCAGATAGATTTCGATATTGCTCTTTTAGGTTGCGGGGCTTACGTGAATATATCGGCGCAAATGTACACCTCGTAGCGGAATGAAATGTACACCCTTTATCGGAATGAAATGTACACCTCATATCGCTAACAAATGTACATC
>CACYKX010000335.1 GCA_902775075.1 uncultured Prevotellaceae bacterium
GCACTAACTTTGCGACGGAAAAAGTAAGTGTGACTCGCTTCGCCCGGAAAAGGCATAAATGAAGAAGTCGGAATAAGAACAATTCAGTGACAGATACGAAATGGAGGATGCCCGACAGCCTATAAACAGCATTGTGGCATATCTCACCATGTCAGCCGTGGAAGGGCATCGAGGAAAAGCGTAAGGTCATAAAAGTGAATGAAAGCAGAAAGAACAGAACACCATCGGACATGAGAGCGGCTATGCAACACTTAGATGGGTTACGCCAGAGGGTAGGGCGATAAGTCAGGATTGGTTAGACATGCCTTATTTGGAAGGTAACAATGAGATTTCCGACAGAGGAATTAACAAAGAGGATAAAACAAAAAAATGAGGAAGAAGGTCAAGTGAGCCTTCTTCCTCTGTTATGCTATAGTTTCTTTGCAATTTATTGTTAATAGTTCCCATATCCTTCAGTTTCACCAGGAGGTGGAAAAGGAAAAGCACTTTTTTCATAAGAACTCATGAACAGATGCCCTTCTCCATAGCAGCTTTCCATTTCTGCGAAAGCATAGAGGATATGGCCTCTTTCACATTCTTTTCTTGCTTGATGAAACCATTTGGCATATTCTGGATCATTGCCTTTTCCGGCTTTTGCCAAAGTGGGGAAACTGTCGATGAAACGGTCTGCCAATTCGCAGATAGGAATATCTTCCATCGGCCATTCCTCATGTTTCCCTTCGCGATTAACAGACCGGAATATACCATTTGATGTATTGATGGCAAGGTCTGTCCATCCTTCGCCGGCAAAAACTGCTCCGCACTTAGAGGCAGTCAGTTTCTTTATGGTGGTGATGCAACGCCAGCTGCATCCGTTCGGTGATATAGACGGACAAATGCGTATCAGTTCATATCCGCGTTTGTGTAATTCTTCTATCGTCTTAAAGAACTTGATGTGCGGGATTTTCCATCGATATTCCCTCATGGGCATTAGAAATTCCAATAGTTCTTCGGACGTGGCATTAGAATTTGTCCAGTAGGTCCTTCTGGATATGAATGTCCCGATTACAAAAAGGCAATACACATTGTCTATCATCAAGAAGTCGGGCATTTCATTGATCTTGAAACATTGAATCCAGCACTGGTAATCAGCTGGTGAAGTACAGAATCCTAACCTCTCTTCCAAGTTGCAGTCATTAGAATGCTTCGAACCTGATTGCTGGACTTCTTGTTCCAGGTGCGGAATGTAGGAAATCATTTCATCCCAGAACTTCGACGGGATAGTGTCAATCTTTTCCTTGTATTGCTGGATGGCCTCATGGCTGCCAAGCAAAGTTAGCGATTCGTCCCAGAAGCAGTCCTGATAGTACTGCACGTCTTCTTCGCTGAAACAGCAGATGACCACTTGCCCGGGATAACTATCCCTGATATGAGCGAAGACTGTGTGAAGGGCAATGCGAGCAGCCTCTTTTTTAGGGAACCCATACACACCTGTGCTGATGCATGAAAAAGCGATGCTCGAAAGCTCGTTCTCTTCGGCAATCTTCATGGCAGAATCATAACAAGAGGCAAGTAACTTGCCTTCCCCGTGATGCCCACCATGCCAAACTGGCCCTACAGCATGAATCACCTTCTTACAGGGAAGGTTATATGCATCGGTCATCTTGCATCGGCCCGTTTCGCAACCTCCAAGCGTCATGCATTCTTGGAGTAGTCCTTTGCCAGCTGCCCGGTGGATGGCTCCATCAACACCGCCACCACCAAGCAAGCTCTTGTTGGCTGCGTTGACGATAGCCTCAGTTGGAAGTTTGGTGATGTCTCCAACAACGATTTTGATTCTATCGCTATAAGTTTCCATATTCCTATAATAAGCTTCTATCTGCTCATTATTTTGAGGGCAGGGAGGACTTCAAGAGCGCGATCATTTCGTCTTTCGTCTTTATTGTCTCCTCTAGTGCTTCGATGGTTTTTTTGATGCTTGCAATCTCCTTTCTCAGGGATTCGTTCTCTGCAAGAAGATTACCGCTGAGTGTGATATTGCCTATGTTGTTGTTGCTTCCGTAGACGTTGTGGGCGAAGAACGAGCTGTTTGACCTGAAGTAATCTAATGGCATGTGAAAGTAATCTGCCAGTATCTCCAGTTTGGAGAGACTGATGTCCTTCGTCCGTTTGAAATAGTTCATGGTCTGCTTGCTGTTTTTGAATAGCAAGGTGATTAACTCCTGCTGTCTTTCCTTTGGGAGTTCGGCATACATTCGGTCGACAAGTTCTGTGTTCAGCATACATTTACCTGTTTAATTGTTAAAATGATATAAACGCTCATTATTTTGAGCAACAAATATTTTGTCATATCAAAACTTTGAGCTAAATTTGCATGCAAAATTACGCATAATTCTTTAATTAACCAAGGAAATTGGAAGATTTAACACAATATAATGAGCAAATGACACAAAAAGACATTGCTTTATATTATGAGCAGTTAACACGTGGTGAGAAAGGGCGTTTTACTGCATTCATCAGTTTACGGCTTGGTGGTTCACCCCATTCTTGGCAGCACAGGCTGTTGTGTGTTGCCAGAAATACGGCTATTCGCCCCATGTCACCAGTTATCATCAGGGAACTGTGCAGTATCATCGAGAGCAATTGCTGGAGAACGGCATTTGCGGAATGATA
>CACYKX010000336.1 GCA_902775075.1 uncultured Prevotellaceae bacterium
GTACGTTTTTAAAAGAATGCTTTTTGCAGAAAACTAATCAGTTTGAGGCTCTTGAGGTTATCGATGATTACAGAAAAAGAAAGGGTGAAAAGAACGGGGACGGTCCTTTAGTGCTTGGTGCAGAATTGACATTGGATAAGAAAGAACACGAAGGGAGATTATGTGTCTTTGCGATGTCTGGTGACAAAAGAATTGGCATAATATCTGAAGATGAGTCTAAAGATATTATGAAGTATTTAATTGCGGGATGGGATCATATTTTTGAATGTAGAATCAGCAAAGTCGATGAGAAAGCTGATGAGAATAAACGAATCAGTGTGGCAATCTATGTGAAGGAGAATTTGTAATCTAGGTAATCAGGGCTTGAATCTCTTCTAAAGTTAGCTTCTCTGAGGTGTTGTTGAAGAGATCGACGGTTTGGCGCTTTTGGCTTTGAAGTTGAAGTATCTTTTCTTCGACAGTGCCTTTGCAGACTAAGCGAAGGATAAGTACATTGTGCTTCTGACCGATGCGATGGGCACGGGCCATGGCTTGGTCTTCGACAGCAGGATTCCACCAGTCGTCTAAAAGAATAACTCGATCGGCAGAGGTGAGATTGAGGCCGAAACCACCAGCCTTAAGGCTGATAAGGAATACAGTGATAGAAGAATCGCTTTGGAACTGGCGTACAGGGATGTCGCGATTACGGGTGTCTCCATATAGAGTTACAAAGTGAATGCCTGCTGATGACAAACGTGCCTCTAACTCGTGAAGTGCGCTGACAAATTGAGAGAAAAGTAAAACCTTGCGCCCCTCAGAACGAAACGTCTCAATATAGTCGAGAACTGTTTGGTACTTAGGAGCAATGCAAGCCTGGCGTAAACGAAGAAGGCCCTCTAAGGCCAAACTACTAATACGGCCACTTATTCCTGAAGCGAATGCTTGGAGTATAGTGGCATGCACCTGTTTATATTTGATTCGTTCGGATTCGTTAAGTTCAATATATACAGTCTTCTCAATACGGTCTGGCAAATCTTGTAGTACCATTTGCTTTTCTCTACGAAGTATGAAAGGCTTTAGGAACTTGCTGGATAGAGTGGTATATACCTCGGGCACAGCTTGAATACCCAATGCATGCAAGTGATGATAGAGTGACTGCATAGGGGGCATGAGCATGATGAAATGCGACCAAAGCTCATCAATGGAATTCTCGATAGGAGTGCCTGTAAGGATTATCTTGTGTTTACTATGTAATTGGCTAATGGCCTGATATTTCTTGGTTTGCCGATTCTTAATCACTTGGGCCTCGTCGATTATTATCGTATCGTAAAACTCAGACAGATAGTCGGAAAGATGTATGCGCAACATATCGTAACTGACAAAGGTGAGTTGCTGTGATAATTGTGGCGCAAATCGACTGACCTCGTTTTTCCAATTATATATTAAAGAAGTGGGGGCAATTATCAGGTGGTGCTTGTCATTGCCTAAGCAGCAAAGATGGGCAATAATCTGGATGGTTTTACCAAGTCCCATCTCGTCAGCTAAAAGGCAGCCGTGATTGTTTTTGCGCTGCTGCTGCAACCACATGACACCATCGAGCTGATAAGGGCGCAGTGTGGCATGTAGCTGATTATTAAGAGTGGTTTTAATGCCATGTATCTCGGCATTGTTGAGTGGTAGAGTATCTTCATATAGTTGACGTACATCTAAAGATGCATCAAGTTGTTGGGCCAATGTCTTATCATCAGATTGTGTGGCATCTTCTTTTTTAAATAGAATAATATGTCCGTCGGACTCGTGATAGTTGCGACGATGGAGATAGCCATCAAGGAGCTGATGAGAAAACTCGGATTGGTCAACATCTTGATCTGTAGAAAACCAGTTGATTCCTGATGACTCGTGATGGAAATATAGCCTTGATGCAGTTTTTTGTGGGCTGGATACGTAGAGCGTCCAGCCTTTTTTTGTGAGTTCTGCGAGGCACTTGGTATCTGTATTTCTTAATGATAAAGTGGCTGTGGCAGAATCATAATCCTCGCCTAACATAGCCAGTAGTTCTATCTCTGTCTGCTCGTTGCGCTGCATGAGCGTACCTAAGTTCGTGAGATAGGGGAGGGGGGAATATGTGGGGTAGAAATCGCTGAGAGCATCGTCATAGCGAAAACGTACTTTGATGTTTCGATGCCATGAAGCGGGATTATCTATATAGAGTATTCCAAATGGTACGGTGGATGCGAGATGTGAAACAGCAGCCGAAGGATGAATGATAGAAGATGGATTAGAGATGCGCTTGAGGCTGGATTTCTGTGTTGGTTTTACATAAGAATATGGATGGTCCAGAAGTATGCATTGGACAAGTGGGTGTCTGACAAGCCTGTTGTCAATGTCGAATGGCTGGCTATTAAGTCCTGCGTGATTTATAAGCTGACATAGGGGGGACGGATGAAGGCCGCTGGCAGAGGTATCGGCTAGGAGGTCGCTAAGAGTTACTTTGCGTTGAAATGGTGCCAAAGAAGTACTCTTGCCATCCAAATTGACTTCGATACGGAGCTGAGGGATGGTGTTGCCTCCGAATGTTTCGTAGATGCAAAGTAATCGATATGCCATGGGTCTAGAATTTGTAGTAAAACAAATAACTATCTATCATCTTAC
>CACYKX010000337.1:0-2622 GCA_902775075.1 uncultured Prevotellaceae bacterium
TTTTCCGTAGCTTTTACTTCTTGGGTTGTAAAACCTATATAAGAAAAAGTAAGTGTAGAGTTTTGAGGTACCGAGAGCGTAAATTTACCATCCAAATCGGAAGTTGCTCCATTACTGGTTCCTTTCTGCATAATCGTACACCCGATGATCGGTTCACCGGATTCATCTGTAACAACACCACTGACTTTTACATTCTGGGCCATGGCCGTGAGTGAAAAAAGCATGGTGAAGACAAACAGCGATAATCGTTCGGTTAGAAGTCTTTTCATTTTTTTCATAATAAGGTTTTAAGACATTAGTTATTCTATTTTACCTTGCAAAGTAACAACTATTTTGATAAAAATGTATACCTTAGTAGGTAATTAGTAGATTCGGCAATATTCATAACAGCATCTATCTTACTGATAATTAGGTATTTATAAAAAATATATAAAGTTTATCAAGTAGATGTTTGTAGTTTCGAAAAAACTGTTTATCTTTGCAAAAAACCTAAAACAGTCATGTTAAGAACCTTATTAATATCATTTTTTATCTTGTTCAGCTGTGGCGTCTCCGCTCAGCAAAAGGAAGTTCTTCTCCTTCAACTCGATTCTGTGCTGGCGCATCGCCAGCAATCTATCACGGAGAAAGAAAAACGCATAGACTATCTCAAGACCAGTTTACGGAAAGAGCAAAGTTCAAAGGCTCTATTCACTATCTACAATCAAATCTATGAGGAATATTATGTCTTCCAGTTTGATTCTGCTCAGGTATATATCAACCGAGGAATAGAATTGGCCAAGAGGCAGAATGATAAATACTACTATAGTCTTTTCGTGATTCGTAAGGCTCAGTTGATGGCCATAGGAGGACTATATCATGAAGCCAAGGACCTTATAGAGACTATAGATGTGCCAAATCTGGATAAGGAACTACAGTTTGATTATTACCTGAGTTTGTTTCGCATCTACAGTTACTGGAGCGACTACTGTAACGATAAGGAGTATAAACCTCGCTATAGGACTCTTGCCAACACTTTCCTGAGTAAGGCTATCGTACATCTCGACAAGAATAATATGGGGTACGATTATTTCATGGGCGAATATTATGTATATGTGAACTTTGATGCTCGTACGGCTCGCAAATATTATCTATCGGCATTGAAAACTTGCCCGAAGAGTTCCCGGTACTACGCCATGGCTTGTTTTGCGCTGGCAGGCAACTATAGGAACGACCATAACGAGCAGCAATATGAGAAGTATCTGATTCTTTCGGCCTTGAATGATGCACAGAACCTGACCATGGAGAACTTCTCCCTCCAGATGTTGGCTTCCTATATCTTCGAAACTGATGAACATAATATAGAGCGTGCTCAAACTTATATCAACCAGTCGTTGGAGGATGCTAAGTTTTACAATAGTAAACTCCGTATCATTGAGATCTCAGAAAGACTTCCAAGCATCATCTCTAAATACGAGAAGGCGGTAAGGGCACGTAACAATATGCAGAAACTTGTCATCATCTCTGTGTCTATCCTATTGTTCATTCTCTTGGGGGCCATGGTCTTCATCTTCAAACAGAATGCAAAACTTACTGCACGAAGAAAAGAACTCTCCGAGAGAAATCAACAGTTGTCGGAACTCAATGAGCATCAGAACAAACTCAACATGCAGTTGAATACCTTAAATGCTCGTCTTGTGGACACGAACAAGAAACGTGAATTTTTGGCAAGAATCTATATCGATCTGTGCGCAAAGTATATCAACAAACTCAAAAGTCAGAAGACGCTTGTACAACGTAAAATCAAGGCTAATCAGGTAAACGAGCTCCTCACCCTCATAGCATCATCCAAATTCTCGGAGGAAGATGCTGCGACATTCCTCAACCGTTTCGATAAGGCATTCTTGGATCTATATCCTACCTTTATAGAGGAGTTTACTGCTCTGTTGAAACCTGAGAACCGTACCATTGCACCTTCTTCTAATTCCCTAACGCCAGAACTTCGTATCTTTGCACTCATCCGACTTGGTGTCAAGGAAAGCAGTGAAATTGCCGACTTACTCTTCTATTCTCCGCAGACGATATATAATTATAGGTCGGCGGTAAAGAACAAGGCTCTCTGCAAGGAGACCTTTGAGGATGACGTTCTGCAATTATGCACGGTAATCAAGTAAGATGGTTCGGGTATCCTCATATTGGTATATATCCAAGAATATCTGTTTTACTATAATAAAAATTATTGATAATGATGACAAGATATCAATATTTTATATAATTTTGCAGAATAATATTATACTTACAAAAATAAAACACAATGCACAAAATTGCTTTAATAACAGGTGCCAATAAGGGTATTGGCTATGGCATCTGTAAATTCTTAGGTCAATCCGGATGGGAAATCATCGTCGGTGCTCGTGATGAAGCAAAGGCGCTGAAGGCAACAGATCAACTCCGGACTGAAGGAGTTACTGTTCTTGGATGGCAGTATATTAACCTATCTGACAATGATTCTATTGCAAAATCTGCATCAGAAATTGCCAACAAGTATCCTGATCTGTGTCTCCTTGTCAATAATGCGGGAATTCCCGGAGATATGGCCGTAACAAGTTATGATTCGGATATCAAAGATGTAGCAGAAACCAT
>CACYKX010000337.1:2661-4687 GCA_902775075.1 uncultured Prevotellaceae bacterium
TAAGTCCATACTGGCATCCTATGGCTTATGTCGCAAGTAAAGCCGCACAGAACGCGATGACGGGTATCATGGCGATGGAGTTTGACAAGAAGAATATTCCTGTTGAAATCTTCGATATTCATCCCGGAGCTACAACGACCGATTTGAATGACCACTATACAGGACCTGGCGCACATTCTGTGGATGTCGTCGGCAAAAAGATTGAAGAAGTCATCAATGACGGAAAACATCATCAGGGTGAGTTTATCGAATTATACCCTATCGTTGATGAGGGGAGAGATTAATCCATCATAAAAGAGGAATTATCGACAAGAAGGATATGAAGGATATATGTTGCATCGGACATATCACCAAGGATAAAGTCGTCACTCCCGACCATACGGTCTTCATGAGTGGCGGCACCTCTTTTTATTTTGCTCATGCCCTAAACTGTTTACCTCCAAAGATTGATTTTTCTTTGGTAACGGCGATGAGTGCTAACGAGAAGGAACCTGTGGAGGAAATGAGACGAATGGGCATTGACGTCACGCTCTTTCCCTCTCGCCATACGGTATTCTTTGAAAATATTTATGGCGATAATCTCAACGATCGTAAGCAACGGGTATTGGCGAAAGCTGATCCTTTCTGTATTCCACAACTCGAAGATATTCATGCACGAGTATATCACCTAGGGAGTCTTCTCAGCGATGATTTCTCGCCCGAAGTGGTGGCATATTTGTCAAGTAAGGGAAAAGTAAGTATCGATGTACAGGGATATCTGAGGGAGGTACGTGACGGCAACGTTTTTGCCAAAAACTGGAAGGATAAACGAAGGGTTCTCGAAAACACTTACTATATTAAGGTGAACGAAACTGAGATGCAAACTGTCACGGGATTCACCGACACACATCTGGCTGCCATGAAACTGCATGAGTGGGGAGTAAAAGAGGTGTGCATCACTCTGGGAAATAAGGGTTCGTTGATTTATAGGGATGGCATCTTCTACGAGATTCCAGCCTACAAGCCATACAGGATAGTAGATGCGACAGGATGCGGCGATACTTATGCTGCTGGATATCTATACTGTAGACTTCAAGGAAAAGACCCAATGGAAAGCGGTAAATTTGCTGCAGCCATGTGTACGCTGAAACTTGAACATAACGGTCCTTTCGACAGAAATATCGAAGAGGTGGAAAGGATATTACAACGCTAACAGAGCGTCTATCTCACTTTGAACTTCTGCCCTGGCAACGGCATGAAGTCCTGTTTCATCAAGTTGCCACAACACATCCGCAAGTTTCACGGCAAGTTCCAGATCATGGGTAGAGAGGAATATCGTTTTATCCATGTCATGGGCCAGACGCTTGAGGAGTTTCATCATCTCCACCTTACTGGAGAAATCAAGAAAGGCTGTTGGTTCATCAAGGAAGATAACAGGAGTCTGCTGTGCCAGAGCCTTCGCAATCATTACCTTCTGTCGTTCTCCATCACTTAGATGGGTCACCATCCTTTCTTTCAGATGGTCGATACCCACCATAGAGATACTCTCGTCTACGATCTTATCATCCTCTCGGGACAGAGTGCCCCAAAATCCGGTATAGGGAGCACGCCCCATCCCCACAAGCTCTTTCACCGTAATGTTATTGATATGTGGTTTTCTGGTGAGGACCACACCTATCGTACGGGCCAATTCTGAATGGGTATAATCTTTGATAGCCTTTCCCATAATGAAGCAATCACCAGAAAGAGGAGGTTGAAAAGCAGATAACGTGCGAAGTAAAGTGGATTTACCGATACCATTAGAACCGATCAAGCAGGTAAGTTCTCCACTACGGATAGATGCATTCATGCCAGAAACTACCCGACGTACCCGACCTTTGTCGAGATGATAACCTACACTAAAATCTCTAAGTTGTATCGTTTCCATATGTGCAAAGTTAGTGAAATTTATCAGATCTCGTAATATTTCTATCTTATTTTTGCAAGTTTTATACTCTCACTTCAATTTTATATTTCTTAACACGAAATTTCTTTCAATGTTTAAATT
>CACYKX010000338.1 GCA_902775075.1 uncultured Prevotellaceae bacterium
ATTCAATTCAATAACTGCAATCCCGACTTCAAAGATCGAATTTGGGGATTGTTCGGAGAAAAAGATACGTTGGCACACTTTGAACCAACCTTCTTGAAGCATTACAACAAGTCGTTTCATTTCCCAGGAGGTCACACCCCGACAGCAGATGAAGTCCGTGACTGGTATGTGCCTCTTGCTGAGAAACTGCTGAGAATTAAAAAGTAAATGAAAGCACAGCCATATCATCAGCAGTCAAGTCTGCAAGAAAAATATTACAAAATAAAATAGGATGGTCATATCATACGAATAAATATCACAATGGGAGACAAAAAGGTAAAATCAAGCATTTGGATATAACCAAATGAAACTCTTTTGTATTATCCAGTCTGATTATTTGGCTAATTCGGAATGATTTCGTATATTTGCAGCAGGAAATATGACTAAGTAATTATGAGTAGTAATCATTTCAAGCCAATGTTTGACTTCGATAGACTCTATTGGCCTCCTTTTACGCGACGCAGGGGCTTTGACGAAGAGCAGTGGGTAACAGTATGGAGCGAGTACGACGGACGGCCGGAGCCTACCGCCATCCCCATCATCGACAGTGTGGTTGAGCGGCTGCATGAGGGTCGCCCAGCGGCGGGGGTGGCGGCCGAGTATGGCATCAGCAGCGCCGACCTCTCGACGGTACTGCGCGTACTGACAGGCATGACCACACAGGAGCTGGAGCAGGCATGGCGGCTGCGCATGGTGGACGAGTTGCTACGTTACACGCCGATGCAGATTGACGAGATAGCCCGCCGCTGCGGCTACAGCAGTGCCACGTCGCTCAGCCGCTTTCTGGCACAGCACACGGGGCTGTCGCCCACAGAACGGCGGCGAGAACTGAGAAAGAAAGGGGATTTAGGGAAGTTTGGAGTGTGAAGCAATTCATTTCAAATATAGGAAGAATACAAAAAAGAACAATAGAAATATGTTAGAAAAGTGGAACGAGTTTGTTTATGACTTATGTGAAGCCAAAAACAGAAATGCCGAAGAGAGCGAATACCATTCTATTATTGAGAGCCAAATGAAACTTTTAGGCTGGCTCAAATCCAAAGGGGATATTTGCCACAAGGCTAACATACCTATCGGCAACAATAATTATATCCAGCCAGA
Source organism: uncultured Prevotellaceae bacterium (assembly GCA_902775075.1). The sequence goes on from CACYKX010000338.1 coordinate 1,141, forward strand.
CATTCTTATAAGGAAGGATGGCATAGACCAATTCGTCATTGAAGTAAAGCGTCCCGTCCACAACCTGACAGACAGAGAACGTCAGCAGTTGGTTTCATACATGCGCCAACTGAAGCTAATGGTAGGAGTCTATATTGGCGAGCATATTGAGGTCTTTTACGACAAACCGGGGACGCAAGATGTAGAATCAGTATTGGCCGTAGAATTATTTCCTAATAATGCGAACGGCGAGAAGTTTGTCAGTCTGTTTGACAAGAACCTGTATGACCAAAGTGTTATTATCGATTTCTGTGAGGAGCAAGTGAAACGGTTGGCGCAGGACAACATGCTTGCCAACATACGTGAACAACTTCTCACAAATGGAAATGCTCTGATTGCAGAAAGCCTAAAGCATTATTTGGTTGGCCGGTATGAAAGTTCTTTTCCTGAGGAGAAACTTGACGATATGTTGTCAACACTAAGATTTAATGTTTGCTCAGCATTAGGCGATGGCATTATTGAGGAACACGAACACGACGTACGGCAACCGGTGGCGGATTTTTCTCCATCAAATGAGAGCCCAAGAACAAAAGATATAGGCTACGACTATACAAAATATGTACTCAATGGCAGCAATCCTTTGGGAAAGAATGAATTTGTTTTGGCCGTCGTAAAAGAATACTTAGAGCAACATCCTGAAAAAACATATAAAGAACTGGAGGATGTTTTCAAGCCACAATTTCAACTTGGAGGGAATAGAATAGATTCGACCAAAGGTTCTAATGGTCTTGGCGTTATCAGATCTCTGAGCTTTATAGAACGAAAGGGCTACGAAAGCAAACGCTATCACGAAGAGACTCTGCTAAGTTCTGACAAAATCCCATTTAAAGTATGCACACAGTGGGGAATTGGTAATATTGGCAATATGGTTGAACTCGCAAGGAGATTAGGATACGAAGTAAGGCTTGTATAAACATAACAAAGATGTATGGCTAACGATATTAACAAACAAGACGGCAACCAGTCCTTCCTGATTTACCAGGACGACAACGGAATCGCTCGGGTAAACGTGCGGTTTGAAGGCGAGGACGTTTGGCTGACCGTAGAGCAGATAATGGAACTGTACGACGCTTCACAGCAGGACATGAGCTACCACATCAATCAGATTTATGCCGATGGCGAGCAAGAGCCAGAACGAACTCACAAAAAATTATTGTTAGTTCGACAAGAGGGTGCTCGCAGCGTGAGGCGGCAGATGAGCCACTAAAACCTGGAAATGCAGCAGTATGAGAGCTACTATGACCGCGCCATTAGGGAACTGATACATAAAGAGGACAAACAACCTAAGTAAACGCATAAAAACAATAAGATTATGAAAAGTTTTGGATTGAAACCGTGGATTCTTCCACAACCAGTGCTGATTATCGGCACTTATGATAAGAACGGTAAGCCCAATGCAATGAACGCTGCTTGGGGAGGTCAATGGGATATGC
>CACYKX010000339.1 GCA_902775075.1 uncultured Prevotellaceae bacterium
ACTGGGTACTGAGGTTTATCAGCAGGCACAGGCGCTCAAGCGTCAGATGCATCTGTCAAACGTCCGTCAGATCGTCATCAAGTATATGGACGGGGATGGGTTACCTAGAAAGTGAAAAATGTAAAAACGTAAAACGTAAAAATGTAAAGTCGATGGGATTGCAAATGTGCACACACACATAGCCCCCTCATTCCAATATCGGAACAGGGGAAACTTTTTTAGAAATATTCAAGTGTATTACTAAAATTATATAAAAACTTAAAAATATTCGGTATTACCTCTTGACACATATCAATTTTATACTTATCTTTGCAGAACAGAACAGATCATATGGGGGAACGCCCCCCACTTCGTATTAAACAACAAGTGAACTAATAACATTAATTTATCTATCATGAAAGAAGTTAAAGAACAATTCTTTGTAGATTATTCTAAGTCTGTGAAGAAAGACAATGAGAACCACTTTATTATGGGTGGAGAGATTTGGTACAACTAACATTTACATGTCGAAATAATAAAGACGAATCCTAGGGGGGGGATTCGTCTTTATTTTTTTATATATACGAAGAATGCCGCTGGTCATTTGATCAGTTGCCAACGCAGAAAGTTCTGATATTCCGATTCAAATCCGTTGAATACATTTATATCCACGCTACTCCTGATGCCTCTCACTCTACCGTCCGGGCACAACTGCCATACGGCCAAACGTACATCCGGTTTGTATTCGCCATAGCGCGCTATCCATACCCGATAGTTGTGCTTCAAGTCGGGCGCCTTGTCCAAATGATGGTTCACGAAACTCTGACTGATGTACAGGATGGGTTTCACCCCACAATGGCGCTCCACGATATCCAACCATTGGCGGATGTGGGCAAAGAGTACGCCATCACCACCCATCTCGCGAATTTGAGCATTCGAAGGTTCCACATCGAGAACCGGAGGAAAATCGCCTCGGCGCAGATTGGATTTCTTGATGAAGAATGCCGCCTGCTGTCGTCCGCTGCTACGTGTGGAGAAAAAATGATATGTGCCCACACGATAGCCATGAGCTCGGGCGTTGCGATAATCCTTGTGATAGTATGGATTCATGACGCTAGTACCCTCGGTACTCTTGATGTAGATGAATCTTATCGGATAATCGACAGACCCTTTGACACGCTTCTTGCTGATCGACCCAAGACTGGAAATGCGAAGAATGGCCCAATCTATGGCCCAATGCTCCTTGCCGATAATGTGCTGGTATTTAGAGATATCTATGCCGTAGATTCGCTCAGAACTATATAGCATTCGCTCACCCTTGAACGTGTCTTTTGACCATTCTCCCGTTCGTAGACCCTTGTGGCGACTTATCGAGAATCCGAAACCATCCCGAAGACCATTCTTCCAATGTCCCTCGTAGAAGTCGCCGTTGTTGGCCAAATAGCAGCCATGACCATCGGGCAGAAATTCGGAATTGTAGCATCCCCAGTATAGTCCGTCGGAGTCGGGACGCAACGAGAAGTCTATTTCCCGTCGTACGCTTCGTACCATGTTGTACACAATCCATTTGGCCAATCTTCCGGGTTGCGACATCACCCCTTGGGGCTTGGTCCTGTTGGAAGTCTGCATCAAGTAATAATCGTCCTCGATGTGCTTCCTCACAAAGCAATTCATGGAAATCTCATGGTTATAGTTGTCGTCGTACACCACGCGATAATTCGTATGATACTTGATAGAGAGCTTGTTTTTGTGGCGTATGGCGCGCAAGGTGTCGAGCTGGCGATGGATGGAATCGTGCAATTTCTGCTGCATATCGTAGTATTTCATCACCATCTCGTATCCTTCATCCTGAGGGTTGTGTACGCGCGCGTAATACTTGAGTTCACCTAATATATGTTCGAGATGTTTGCATCGGGTGTCCAAGGAGTCGATACATCTGCCCACAAAGGTTTCGCCCGGCATAGAGGCATATCTGTCGCGAACCTTCCGGTCGTTGATATAGGCAATCAGCTGCCCATGGCACGAAGGGATGAGCGCCCAACCGTCGGTCCAACAAGCCGCATACATCGTGGTATCCCGGTCGAATTGCAATACGGGTTGCCCATTGGCCGAAAGTTCAAAATAAGAGGCTGCCTGAATACGGGCGCTACTATTGTAAGTCTCTTCGTAGTTGACGGAAAAACGGAGCGATATCCATATAAGGGCTGCCACTAGGATGATGATAGAAAAATAGATGGCAACCTTATAGTTTATTGGTGTTTTTTTAATCATGTTGCTCATAATTAACTGCAAAGTTATGAAGATTTTCGGAAATATGGGCGCTTTTACCGATTTTATTGTTAATTTTGCAGAATATTCGACAATAACAAATTTAAAAATATAGAGAAATGGGAAAATTAGTAATCAATAGTTACGACGAGTTTGCAGCTCAGTTGGGTAATGTCCTTGGTACTTCTGAATGGCTACAGGTAGACCAAGAGCGTATTAATGCTTTTGCTGACGCTACCCTAGACCACCAATGGATTCACGTCGACGTGGAGCGCGCCAAGGAGGAGAGCCCTTACAAGAGTACTATCGCTCATGGTTATCTCACTCTGTCGTTGTTGCCTTATTTCTGGAATCAG
>CACYKX010000340.1 GCA_902775075.1 uncultured Prevotellaceae bacterium
TGCAAGGAATATCAATCTTGCTTTTACGAAACAATTCTCTAAAATGGAGGATGCCGACATTAGCCTATTACCTGTTGGATTTGACAAGAATAATCCTGACTGTCAGATTTTATCGGTGGCATTAAAATACAAAGGAGAAAATCCGATAATACTTACCTCTGACAATATTCTTCAGACACGTGCAAACGGTTTAGGCATTACTACAATTTCTCTTACTGATTTTTTAAGGCAATTAAGATAGGAAAGTTGTAATGTGAGAATAGGCAAACAGTATGGGAAACAGTTGCATTAGCATTGAGAGTCACAACGAGAGAGAAGCCGTTGTTGCCGTATTGACTGGAGACACCGACAAGATACGGTCGTTGATAGAAGCGAACGGAAACTCTCCTGTAAAACTGGCTTGCTGGTCAGGAGAGCGTAGAGGAATTTCTGACAAAGGCGATATAAACAGTTTTCAACTCTCCTATGCCATGTACGATGCACTGAAAAACAATGAATATTGTGAGAAGTTACATGTACGCGAGATGTGGAATCTTCATAAATCATTGTTTCCCGAAATGAAGCGTACCCCCTATGACCAATTGGGATTCGTTATTTGGAATTGGTGGGAAGAGCCTGGGGATAATCCATATATTGATGATGAAGATTATGAATTTCTCCTAAATGACGGTGTGTCTGAAGACAACATTCGTTTGACCAACTGCGGCATACAACACATGGAGGATGAAGTAGTCAGGCTATTAAAAGAAGGGGCAACACCATATTTTTTATGTCATGCTCCCTATATAACAGAGATTCATGAAGATAAAGATGGCAATATACGACACACCTATTTTGATGTCGCACCGATGTTGGAGGTAACGAAGGTGCATTCTGTAGATTATTGGTGGGAGTTCATAGGTGACGATTTGGACGAAGATTTATTTAAAATAACAACCGAAAATCTTGAACGAATTGTCGAAGGACTTTTTAATGTAGGTGCCTGTGAGCGTATTCTTCACCTGACCGATAAATACATCAGTGACGATGCAAGAAAAGAAGGCGACAAACTGATGCTGAAGTATTTAGGTAAGATTCATTCAATTATCAAATAACCATCCAATTACGTTAGGTAGAGAAGTATAATAGAGTTCAATAAAATAGCAAGTTATTTAAGTATAATAGTTTCATATGATTAAACAGCATATCGTTTTTTTGACTGGAGCTGGTATCAGTGTTGAAAGTGGTTTAAGTACTTTCCGGGGCAAGAATGGATTATGGACGAATGAGGAGTGGGCTTATTTGGCCAGTACAGATGCGCTTTACAATGATACTCAAAGGTGTCTTGACTTCTACAATTTCAGACGTAGGCAGTTGGCTGAAGTTGAACCAAATGATGCCCACCGTATGATTGCAGAACTGGAAAAAGAACATGATGTGACTGTAATTACTCAAAATGTAGATAACCTCCATGAACGAGCTGGCTCCACTCAGGTCATACATTTACATGGAGAATTAAGCAAAGTCTGCTCGATGGATAACCGGACTACCTGTGTTAAAGAATATCCATTGACCACCCCAATCATGGTAGGCGACAAAGCAGAAGATGGCTCGCAACTCCGTCCGTATATTGTGATGTTCGGGGAATATGTTGACAGCATGAACGTGGCTATCAAGTATGTAAGCTATGCTGACATCTTTGTGGTTATCGGAACTTCTTTGCAAGTCTATCCAGCAGCAGGATTCATCAACTATGCTCACCATGAAGTTCCCAAGTTTGTCATAGACCCAGGAGAAATGGATCAATGCACACAACTTGGCTTTACCCATTTTAAGACTACTGCTACTGAAGGAATGAAGATGCTTCTGGAGGCATTCAAAGATTTATAGACAATATGGCATACACTTATAAATATCCAAGACCAGCCGTGACAGCTGATTGTATTGTTATCACCAAGGAAACTGATACAAAAGTGTTACTGATTCAGCGTGGCGATGAGCCATACAAAGGATGTTGGGCTTTCCCCGGAGGTTTCATGAACATGGATGAGACAACTGAACAATGTGCCATTAGGGAACTTGAAGAGGAAACTGGTTTAAAGGTGGCAGAATTGCATCAGATTGGAGCCTATTCAAGGGTTGACCGTGACCCACGGGGCCGTACCGTTACTGTTGCTTATCTCTCAGTTATAGATAAACCATTACCTGTTCATGGGCAGGATGATGCTGCCAAAGCAGAATGGTGGTCACTGACCTCTCTGCCACAACTTGCATTCGACCATGACGAGATAATGAAAGATGCCATAGCCCGATATAAGAAATTGTAAACTGATAAAATCCATGGATAGAGAAGAAATTGAAGAGCTTGCCAAAGACTTGATTCCGATGGCAGAAGAACAAAATGCAAGTCAAGCTATTATGACTGCTGACTATGATGACAAATGGGAGTTCTTTATGGGCTTTAGAAAGAAGAAACATCACAGAACGTAATCCTCAATTCCGAGGTTGTATTAGTTTTGGTCGACTATTTGAGAAACAACGAGTCGTGAGACTCCATCATTATTAAGCGCAGACATCGGTGACTTATTCAAGTGGACATCTTTGAATTTCCGAGGTTTCAACTCCGAATAATAGCAAATGCTGTTTGGAGCAATTTACCGTGAGGTCAGTTGCTCCTTTTTGTTTTTATGGGCAAAATTGCATAGGAAAATACACTTTTATTTATCTGTGCAGATAGACTGCACAGATAAGATTTACCTTTGCAACGTCGAACTTAAAATGAATGATTATGGGATTACTTGATTTTCTATTATTCGGAGCTTTTATGAATAGCCTAAGAAATAACAACCAAAGTAATAATCATCCTTCTGATTATTCAAGCAGGAGTTATGACCAAGGTTATGAAGACGGCTACGATGATGGTTACTTGGATCATGATGATTATCAATGCCATGATGATTATAATTGTGGCGACACGTGTGACGGCGTATGTGACGTGTGACGGCGTATGTGACTCTGATGATTACTTTGACTTTTAATTACTTACAACCTATAAAGCCGAAGAGTAATGGCATATAATCACTCAACTCTTGTTATGAAGAAATTAACTTTTATGATGCTCATTGCAGCATTCTTTACCCTGTGTGTTACTTCATGTTCAAAGGATGACGATGACAGTTTTGCATATCCTATGGAACAACTCTATGGTAAGTGGAAAGCCGTTGAGATTAAAGTTGACGGAACATGGTATGATGTTACCAAATACCCATACACTCGTTTTGGTATGGATATTACTTTCTATGAAGGTGGTAGATACTATGGCTCTGGCTACTTAGGAAATGGAAGTGGTACATACGAGGTTAGCGGCAAAACCATAACAACGTATGTTGATGGAAAGGTGTATGTTGTCTATACCGTCAACTCACTGAACGGAACAGAGGCAGACCTTACGTTAAGGATGGGAAGTGAGTCCTTACAGATGAGAGCAAAGAAACAATACTAGGTGCATTGCGATAGAGGATTTGTTGATTTGAAAATAGTGAATAATTGTGTAATATCTAATAAATAACTTATCGATTATGAGAACACTCTTTTGTATGCTCATTATGAGCATGGTCTCTGTGTTTACATTTGCGCAGACAGAACCTGATTTCGAGATGGAACCCTACGTTTTCAACCAAGCCGACTCTACGTTTGC
>CACYKX010000341.1 GCA_902775075.1 uncultured Prevotellaceae bacterium
AGCTGGTGTGTTTTTTCTTCAGCCCCGTCCTGGATATAAGGGCCGGATATTCAAGGTTATTAAATTCAAAACCATGAACGATAAGAAAGGGCCTGATGGAAAACTGCTCTTGGACACGTTGAGGATAACACCAGTCGGAAGGTTCGTTAGAAACACATCTTTGGATGAGCTCCCGCAACTTTTCAATGTTCTCAAAGGTGATATGAGCCTGATTGGCCCCCGACCGTTGTTGGTAAAATATCTGCCGCTTTATTCGAAAGAGCAGATGAGAAGGCACGACGTGCGTCCGGGCATCACAGGATGGGCACAATGTCATGGTAGAAATGCCATGACGTGGGAGAAAAAGTTTGAACTGGATGTCTGGTATGTCGACCATATCTCTTTCCTCACCGATTTGAAAGTGATCTGGGATACCATTAAGACTGTCGTCTCACGGGAAGGTATCAATACGGACAATGCTGCAACAGCCGCAACAATGGAGGAATTCAATGGACACAACTAATCTCCATACGCCTTGCTTTATTCTTGACGAGGCAGAGTTGGTGCGCAATATTCGCGAGTTTAATGCCGCTCTGCAGTCCAAATTTAAGCAGTCCATCATTGGCTACTCTGTTAAGACTAATTCCTTGCCCTATGTATTGAAATTGGTCAAAGACAATGGATGTTATGCCGAAGTGGTCTCTTATCATGAATATAGCCTTGCTCTGAAAATCGGATTTGACAGGAAGCACATTATTTATAATGGCCCTCTAAAGTCCAGGGACACTTTCTTGCAGGCTGTCTGTGATGGCGCTTTGGTGAATGTCGAGAACTGGAGAGAGATAGATTGGCTGCGTTCACTGCCAAAAGACAAACGCTATGGCGTAGGCATCCGACTGAATATCAATATTTCCAAGATCTCGCCCGAAGATGCTGCATGCGATGATGACGACAGCCGTTTCGGATTCTCATTTGAATCGGGAGAGTTTCAGAAGGCTATTGCCGATATAGCTGCCATCGGAAATATCGATGTGGTCGGCTTGCATAGTCACAGGGAACCTAAAACCCGAAGTGTAGGCTTCTATCAGCGCGTGATTGCTTATGTGGCCGACATAATATCCCAGTGTCATCTCAGCCCGGATTATTGGGACCTTGGCGGTGGCTTTTTTGGAATCATGCCAGGCAAACCCACTTATCAACAGTATGTGGATGGCTTCTATGAGGTTTTGCCCGAATCTCTACGTTGCTTGAAAATCATTGTCGAACCCGGTAATGCTATTGTTGCTTCAGCGTTTGATTATTGGATGGAGGTGATTGATGTCAAGCATCATGATGGGAAAGCCTTTGTCTGTACGGATGGTACAAGAAACGATGTGGATCCATTCTTCCATAAGAACGACTATTTCAAAGAGTTCGTACTGACGGATTCTGAAAATAGATCACGGTCCAGTCTTCCTCAGGTTGTCAGTGGACTGTCGTGCCTCGAATATGACCGACTTTTTCAACTGCCAGCCGAAAGTGTATCGTTAAAGGCAGGGGATAGAATTGTGTTTCATCGTGTGGGGGCATATACAATGGTCTTATCCCCCTTATTTATTCATTATTTCCCCTACGTGTATGTAAGAAATTCTACAGGACTGAGTCTTGTACGTGAAGAATGGAATGAAAATGAATTCGTTATAAAAAATAAATATTAAGCAATGAACAATATTTTATTTTGTAGCGCTGGAAGAAGAAACAGCTTACTGAAGGATGCTAGAAAATCATTAGCCGGTTCAGGGAAAGTCTTCGCAACAGATTTAAGCCCTGTAGCGCCCGCTCTTTTTGAAGCGGATAAGGCTTTCCTTGTACCGCGAATAGATTCTCCTGATTATTATGATGCAATTCTCAGAATTTGCCTGGAGAATGATGCCAAGGCTATAACAACTCTAATAGATCCTGAAATCGAAGTGCTAGCTTGTCATCGTGATGAACTGCTGACGAAAGGAATACTACCTCTTTGCCCATCGAAGAAAACCGCTCATCTGTGCTTCAACAAGTATGAGATGTTCCGTCACCTCAGTAGCAACCATGTAAGGACTGTATTGACCTACGACAGTTTGGATAGTTTCAAAGCGGGATTGGATAGGGGAGAGATATCTTTCCCTGTCTTCATGAAACCGGTTTCAGGCAGTGGAAGCGTTGGTATAGGAAAGGTAAACAACTGGGATGAGGTCGTTGAGAAATTCAATGACGGCAATTTCACTTACATCATCCAGGAGTTGATGACGGGAGGCGATTGCGACGCTGATGTGTATGTGGATTGTTTTTCTCATCGACCAGTCTCTATCTTTTCCAAGCGTAAGATCGAGAGCAGAATAGGTGGCGCAAGTAAGACCATCTCGTTTAAAGACCCCAAATTGTTCGACTTTATTGAAGAAGTATGTAGTGTGCTGGAATTGAACGGCCCCTGCGATATGGACTTCTTCTTCAAGGATGGCCAGTACTATCTTTCTGAGATCAACCCCAGATTTGGTGGTGCTTACCTTCACGCCTATGGTGCTGGCGTGGATTTCTTTAAGTTCATCATAAATAATATTCAAGGGAAGCAGAACCTGCCAGATATTGGAAACTAT
>CACYKX010000342.1 GCA_902775075.1 uncultured Prevotellaceae bacterium
CGGGGCGTAGGAGATCAAACAGCATCCCTCTCTTTCCTCTTGCATTATCACCATTATTGCCTATAATGATGACAATGTGTTATAGGCAATAATGCCTATGCAAAGAGGGAAAGAACGAGATGGACTACTTTGGCTATGCGTACTTTGTGGAGCGCCCTCGCAGGATTGAAGACCTGATGGTGCCGCACCTCGTTGAGAAAGAGCGCCCCTACCGGATCGTTACGGAGATCCAATTACCGGCGATCGATTATGAGAACTTCATCACCGATATGCTGGCCGACCGTCAATTCATCGAGGATCACGGCCGCCGCTGTAAAAAGAGCGAAGTCTGGGACTGCCTGCTCGTCCGCCGCCGAGGCCAACCCGACGGCGTCCTTGTCATGCCGGAAGGCAACTGCTACGTCGGCTGGGCAGCGTTTGAAAAGCTATAATCTGTTTCTTGTCATAGCGTTTTCATGTCTATCGTGATATAATTCTTGTGCAAGTTGATTGAATGAGGAGGTTCTCAAATGGGCTTTTTTGATTTTCTAAAAAAGAAGACCGCGACCAATCCTACGCCAGCCAAACCCAATCAAGTTGATGTCACGCCGGGGAAAGCCTGCGCAGAGAGAATAGACCTGGATTACGCTGCTCTAGAACAAATGAAGCAATCTTTCATAGCTTTTGATGTCGAGACGACAGGTTTAAATCCCTCTTCAGACAGAATCGTTGAACTTGGTGCGGCGTTATTTGTTAATGGTGAAAAAATAAGGACATTCTCTTCTTTGGTGAATCCACATATTTCTATTCCAACCTCAGTTACCTCTATCAATCACATCACAAACGACATGATTGCTACAGCGCCAATTGAAGAAAATGTCTTTCCCCAATTTCTGGGTTTTTTAGGAGATGCCATTAATAGGGGAACTATAATATGTGCGCATAACGCTCAATTCGATTTAAGTTTTCTTTGTAAAACGCTCTCCCGCCTGGGCTTTGATGCTAACTTGAGGTATGTTGACACGCTCAGTTTGTCAAGGCGGCTTGTAAAAGGTCTCGAAAATTATAAGCAGGAAACTGTTGGCGCATATTTTGGCCTGACAAACCGGAACGCACACAGAGCTGATTCCGATGCCGAAATCTGTGGAATGATAATGGGCAAACTGCTTGAGATTGCCGAGCCCAAAGCGCAAGTAGAAAAAAAGAAAGCAGAAGCTGCTACTCTGAAACCAGAAGAACTTGAGGTCTGTGCTTTCATTCAGGATACCATCCAAAAGAATGGTGGAGAAGTCAAGTGGCTTCGATTCAGGAAAGATAGCAGTGGGTATGTTGAAACTTCATATCTATATTCATTCTTAAAATTCAAATTTGCAAAAAAAGGAAAGTATTTCATAGTAGAAAAAGAATATACAAGGAATTCGGACTTGCCGATCGAACCATGTTCCGCAAGTGAAGGCGGGACTATTGTTGTCCGTGCTTATTTTGACAACCCGCTTGAGCTTAAACAATTCACTCGCTATATTGTCAAAAAATACAAGGATACTTACAAATCATTCCTTGATTACTTAAATCTCGGAAGCTTTGCAAAGGCGGAAGTGGAAAGAGTTGTAGGTTCATGGACTGTTCTGTCATGTGTTGATGTTGATGCGTTGCTCAAAAGTGCAAGCAATAGAGATTATTCTGATGTCCGCGGCATCGTGAAAGTTGATCAGACAGTATCCAGAGACTCCGTGGTAATAAACGCAGTCCACAATCGTTGCCCGCTAAGTGAGATTAAAAACTTAGGAGACTGGGATAAAGGCTTCAAGGATGGTTATAAATATTGGGAACGTGGTGAAGCTGCAAGAGCGCAGGGCGATTTAACTGGGGCTATCAAGTGGTTGGACAAAGCAAGATATCAAGGTTATGAAGCTCCGGCTCTGTATGATTCTTATGCAAAGGTATATCACCAGCTAAAAGACTATGATAATGAGATTGTAATTATCGAGGAGTTTCTATCCAGAGAAACATATGGAAAAGAAGGATCCATGGCCGCTAGGCGAGACAAAGCAATAAAAGCACTTTTTGCTATTCAAGAAGCTGAGAGAAAAGCGAAAGAAAAAGAATTGGCCCAGCAAGAAAAAGCGGCAAAGAAAGAAGCAGAAAAATTGAAAAAGGATTCAGAACCAAAACAGCCCAAGGGCCGGGCAATTTTACAAATGACGGATGAAGGTGAAATAATGAAAGAGTATAGTACGATAGCTGCTGCAGTCGCTGAATCAGGAGTAAGCTCCAAAAGTATTAGAGATGCTGCTAATGGAATTCAAAAGCATGCTGGAGGCTATTGCTGGAAGTACAAAGACTAATCTGCAATTTCGAATCCAATTTCATTAATGTAATTCCCCAAAACCGGGATTTCTTTCGGTTCTGGGGAATTGCTTTTTGTTGGGTTCGTCACAATTTCAAAGTCCGTTTTTTGGGACACCTTATGTGAGATAATGACAGCATCCAGAAGCATCCTGCAGCAGTCAAGAAAAGTGGACACAAAAAATCATAAGACAGAAAGGACAATTCACGAAAGTAGACAGATACAATAAAAGCGAAGAAAGAAATGCTTCC
>CACYKX010000343.1 GCA_902775075.1 uncultured Prevotellaceae bacterium
CAGAAAAAACTCTGATTCAGTTATTTTTTGAGGATTTACAGGTAATGTCCTCAGCTCTAAGAGGTCGTGTTAATCAGAAAAGGCACGGCCTCTTCCCATTTTATGGCAGAAGCCATATAAATTTATTGATAATCAATATTTTGAATGATTTAGATATTTGTTTATGTGTGCTACGTTGTCTTTGCTGTTGCATTGAGTCAAAACGATACTGCATTCACGAGTCTCGGCATTGTCTGGACCATGATAATTTTGCTGGTAGAATACAAATTTAGCGATTTTTATCGATGTTTATGGAAACATCGATAAAGGTAGTGAAAAACAATGATTTACGCAAGCGTATGACCGATTTTCGCCAATTTTTCAGCTTCTTCCAGCAACTTGGAAGGATTGTGAGCCTTGAGATTCTCAAGATTCTGCAGTTTCCATTTGACAGATGGGTAGTTCTGGAAATATGCAAACTCAAACTTATCCCAGTCCGGCTCCGCACGTTCAAAACTCAGCAGGAACTTTTTATCCTCGGGCGTCAGGATAGCGTTTACGTCCTTGATAAGTTTTGCCCTGGCCTCTTCAAACTCCCCGTATGTAAAAGGAATGTCTGTCATTCCGTCAAACTGATTCACAAGTGCGTCCCTCTGGTCGATGAGGTTAGGCGCAAGCATCTCATGTATTGGTCTGTCACTGCTAAGGAGACAAAACAGGAGTCCTTCTCTCGTTTCTTCAAAAGGAAACTCCATATACTTCACGTCGAACATATCTCTTGGATGCTGGCGTGATAGAGCAGCTGCAATCTTGCCGCCATAAAGCAAGGTCATCGGGACAATATCGGTCTCGCAATACATGCCGAACTCCTCCTGGGCTTTGTCGCAGACCGGCATTCTTACCACATCTCCTCCAATGATTCCTCTCTTTGCCTGATTCACCTCTATCTTAATCTGGTATCCTTGGTATTCGCAAAGCAATTTGCAAATATCCGGCTTCGCGACAATGTGCATCCCAGGGAATGCCTTACGTGCTTTGGCAGCGATGGAATCAAGATGTGCGTTGATGTTTTTCAGACTGGTTGCCCGGTCCTCAAGCGGGATATATGTTAGGTCTATATCTACCGAATATCGTGGCAGGTCACGGACAAATAGATTGATTGCCGAACCACCGTGAACGGCGAACACACCTTCATCGGTAACGAGAGGTATAACCCGTAAGAGGATTTCAACTTTGCGCGCGTATTCCTTATTCATAGTCTGCAAGTTCTGCTGGAATTGTTATCAGGTATTCACTTATGTATCTGCCGCTTTCAGCGAACAGGTGCTTTCCTGTTCCGAGGTCTATCTTTGAAAGGTCAAGAGCCTTGAACCATTGATGGCCCGCTTTCTGAGCCATATACAAAAACAAACGCTTCACCTTTACGGATGAGCAGCCTTCAAGAAGTTTCTGCACAAGTTTCGGGCGGAGTGTCGTGAGCATTTCCATCACATAGTACAAGTCGAGCAGGGCGAAGTGGTACGGAGCCAGATGCAGACATTCCATAAAGGCTATTTCCGGCCCGGATATCAGCAATTGGTGTCCTTGATAGTCGAGAGTCTCCAATCCTTGCTCACCGGCAAATATGGAGGTCGTGAAGGACTTTACAGTCATATCCCACTCCAATTCCGTCATCCAGGATGGAAGCCTCTGTTCTCTTGAAGTGAACAGATAAGCCATAGGTTTACCAAGTGCCACGAAATGCGAATAACCCCGCAGGTCGAGTGCGGAAGTTGCCCCGATATGACAGGATCTCTTCAGTTGAGTATTGTATGAGTCTACAGCGGCATATAATGTCGGCGTGCTGCCTTCCAACTTATATACACCATGAGCAACTCTCTCCAGCCAACCGCTCCGCACATACAATGACTGCTCTTTCCTGTCTATGCCATTATCGGCAAGCCAGGACGAGAAATACAGTGAATTCTGAGGCGTCGAACTGAGTATTTGTTTTATTTTGGTAGCCATTGCGGTAAAAACTACCGCAAATATAAACAAAATCTAACATATTGAAAATAATATTGCTTGAATTTCAATGGGAGACTATTCAAAATCTGTAGCGTACGACATCATTCAAGGGGGGTGATTAAAGTAAGCGTCTCCGGGATTATGAACATAAGATAGACAATTGGTTTCGGAGTTGCGCAATTTTTTCACGGAAAGTGGTTGCGGACTCGGCATTCAGCGGATGATGAAGGTTCTTGAAAACATAAACATCACTGAAAAGCAGATTGCTTTCGAAAAGAAGCCCAACTGCAAGTTAACCTGCGCCCAGGTGCACTCTCCGTTACCGAAAAGATATGGGGGCTCATACAGTAACTCGCAGCTGTAGTCGCCGATTTGTTCTCCGCCGACTCCGATGAACTCCTGATCAATATCATAAACGAAAACAAACAACTTGAAGCGATAATGAGAGTGGCCCGACAACTACAACCAGCTGCTTGAATCACTTGCGAAACTTAAATTATTATTTTGAGGATTTACAGGTAATGTCCTCAGCTCTAAGAGGTCGTGTTAATCAGAAAAGGCACGGCCTCTTCCCATGTTATGG
>CACYKX010000344.1 GCA_902775075.1 uncultured Prevotellaceae bacterium
ACAAAACCGCCTTCAGAAAGGATATTGATAGGAAGAAGCAATTCTGTATAGTCGGCAATTGTCCCAAAGCAATTATTGATGATTGGATTATCGTGGCAGTAAGCTACAATAAGTAGAGCAAATTGCTCCGATACCTTGCTTGGGTCATCGAGTAAGTCCATCAATTGACTATACATCGCCTCAGTCATCTCAGGCAATCGTCCTTGTGTGGCTTCGTTGACAATGGCAGGAATATGAATATCATTACTCTCAAATTCGAGAACAGGAGCGATAAACCCACGCTTCTCCATGATACGGATGGCCATGAGACGGTTGAACCAGGTGTAAGCAGCTTCTTCAGCCACCTCACGAATGCTACGTACTTGAACATTCCTGTAGAGTGACATCCATTTGCGATAGAAGTCCGTACTTACCACATCGTTCATAAACACAGCACCACCCTCCATTTCCTGAGGTAACTCTTCTGTTTTGCCAGTCTTTAAGTCAAAGCCAAGGGCTTGCAAGCGGTTCTTAACCCCCTGCATCAATATTGTTCTTGCTTCAGTAGAGAAGCGTTTCAATCTTCCTGTATCCATATGCTACTTCATTTCTTTAAACTGCTTTACATCAGGGAAAAAATCGTTTGCTGCTTGTGATGAAAAATAGATTTGATAACTATCTCTATCATACTTTATATCAGCTGTCATATACCCATTGCGCCCTTTTTTTATTTTTGTCACTTCACATGGTGAATATACATTGTGTGTGAACGGTATCACAAAAGTATGACCATTAAGTGTATATCGCTTCTCTTCTATGTCGGTAGAAACGATTGCCACAGGTTGTTTGCTTTCCGCACGTTCTACAAAATCATCATCACATATCAGTTCTTGTGTAGAGATCTTTATGCCACCCTTGCACGCACAGCTTATTGGCTTATGAGCAAGGTATGAAACTATATAATAGGCTTCGGTCAAGTTATGCTCAGTGCATTGGTCGTATGTCTTGAAATCTACATCGCTATTCATTTCAATGTACCTGATAAACTCATAATACTTTTTGAAATCATCGAAATTATGCTTAATATCTGTAGAATACTCTTTGCCTGTATTGAAAACAGTAGAAGAAATTTCTTTTATGTAGAAATCTTCCTTGTTAAAAAATGCGCAGACAAAATCAATCCATTTAAGAGCAAGATTATTATCAGTATATGTTTCTTTCATATCGAAAGTAAAGGACAGAGAGAAACCGCCTCCCGAATCTGTTTTTTGTGTAAACACAATTTTTACCGTGTAGATATGACAGTCGAATTGAATCACAAACTTGCTGTCATTCAATCGGTATGCTTGTGCTTTAACTTTTTCCATGAAATTTCTGCCAGGGACTTTTATAGTCAGATCTATTGTGGTAATTGCAGGTGCTACCAAAATTTCTCTGAATCCACGTGTCATGACCAAGCCATTCACCATGTGGGTGGCATTGGTAATGTCATCCCCATTGAAACGAATATAAGGAACATCTGGGAATGGCAGAGTTCTATTTTTGATGAATGTTCCATATTTTTCAAAGTCGAAACTCTGAGCCATTTCTTTCGGCTGATTTTTAACCGTAAAATTGACTTTATGTTCGATACCCTTACCTTTGAGTGGAGCATAATTAACGATTTCGTTATCTTTCTTTATTTGCTCCGTTCGTTTTACAACAGGGTCAAAACCATGTTGCTCACAATATCTTGTGAAAGTCGCTTCTGTTACGTCGTGATGGCGGTAGTCTGGACCTATATTCTCGTCTATTCCTTTTTTTAATTGACCAAGAAACTCCTTTGCTGTAGAATCGATATAGCTGATATTGATACCCTTTAGTCGCTTCTTGTTTACATCATCAAAACCGGGCGCGATGAGGAACATCTGCCTTTTGTTTCGTTTTACAATCTTGGATATTGAGCGTAATAAGTTCAGTACGTTCTTATCTGAAAGGCTATAGCCTATAAAAGCAACATGATTACTTGTAAAAGAGGACATAACTTCATTCCACACGAGTTTATTGTGCCTCTTCTTATTCAAATCTGCATAGTCCTGTGAGGTGATAACGACAAAGTCTCGATTCGTAAAGTCACCATGAATTTTGAATATCCGGACTGGTTTTGAATCTATATACACGCAATCCTCATCCTTCTTAACGACGGCACATCTTTCTTTTGGATAAGAGTCTTCCAACAATGTGTCATAATTAGTTGTAAAAATATTGTGAAAATGAGGAATTGCTGCTAAGGCATGGTGGTCATCCATACATTCTGGCTCAAAGTCGAATTGCTTTTGTAGCAAATCCATGAGTTCCGCTCTTGACCCTTCACACACTTTTTCAACGAAGAATTGAGAAATTTCATCAAGACCATCATTTGTATGTGCCTTCTTCATAGCATCGGAAGGCAATTCGTTTAGAATGGCTTGTTGCAAATCCCATGCGCTGGGAGCCTTTGCCTCCAGTGAAAAACCAGCACCGATGAAGAGAGATACTTTCTCTTTTCTTACCAGCCTGATAAGATGCTCAATATGTGTTTCCTTACTCATTTCAATTTTG
>CACYKX010000345.1 GCA_902775075.1 uncultured Prevotellaceae bacterium
TCTTCCAAGCAGACTATTTCATGTAGGACTCTATGGCATTAAAGGGGCAGTTGCCGGATATGCATATATGCGAGCATGATGCCTGGTTGGATTGGTCTACACTATTACAGGCTCAATCATTATTGAAAAGGTTTCAATAAACACAAAACGGTGGTGGATCATTATTGGATGTTGCTATGCGCTATTCATGATTCTAACAGCTACTGGAATGTTAGCTGCACAGGGCGCCTGGTTTTGGGAAGGCTATGGTGCATACCTCTTGGATGTTTGGTTAGCCCCTCTACTATGTCTTGGAGAGATAGAACTCTTTTACCTATATTTGTCAAACCAAATGAAAAAAAGACGAACGTTATCAGTCTTAACCAAGTATGGATGATATAGAGAAAAGAGAGACTCGGAAGGGCTTGATTCAAATTCTAGTTGCTTTGTTTGCACTAGTCTTTTACGGGGGGCTATTTCTTTGGATGGATATTCAAGATAATGCAGGTATTGCCGCGATCTTTCAGGATAATGACAAGATGATAGCAAAAGTTTTGATGGCCCTTGCCCGATTTGTAAGGTAATACTCATAAGCAATGAAAGGCATTACATACATGTTTTATCCGGCAGCATTTTGCCTCCTCGCTTTCTTATGCATGCATAGTTGCAAATGCCAAGGAAATAGGGTTTCACAGAAGGATTTCACAGCAGAGAATACTCCGGTTGTGGAAAAGGAGAAGTCACCGTCTGTTTATTACTATGAGGCAGTGAAAGACTCTGCCAACATTGACTGGATGGAATACATCCCGGTCTTTCATTACTGGAGAGACATCAAGGATGACGAGTATCTCTTTGATGTTCCTGCACCAGAGCAAATAGCCGCTTGGGAAAGCCTTTGCGAAAAAGAGAGCCCGGCGGATTCTGTAATGCGATGCTATGTCCAGGAATACTGTCTGAATATGAATCAATTCATGACCATTCAAGACTTTGTGAACGTGTGGCCACAGCAGGAGCCTTATGGAAGTGATGATGCTTTTACGGAATGGCGTCTGGAACAATACTATTTGAACATCTACAATCCCGATTCCGAATATGATCGATTCATGTATCTGAGAGATGCTATCCAAAGCCTATGTTGCTACGACGCTCAATCTCAGTTTGAAATGAACTTCAAGGCGGGAATGGAGGCAACACTTGAGGAATTCTACTGCCGGATGATGCATCGAGAAGCTGTTCGGCATTCAACCGCTCGTGTTGCTAAAGCTCTTGAGATAGAGAATCAGGCTTGGGAAGCATACCACGCTCAATTGGATTCCACCTTCAGAGTCCTGGACTCGGAAAATGGGATGGCTTCTGCTTGGTCGATGGCAATATCCGGAATTCTCTTCGATGATGCCGGGACCAGACGCATTTCTTTAGATGACTTCTACTTTGCTCTTACAGATAGTTTAGATTATGAGATCCGGCACAAAAGAAGCCGGATAAGTGAGTACGAGATACACCACTACACAAAAATGCCAGAAGGCAAAGTCCTTCAAGAGTACAAGAGCTTTATCAACATTCTGAAAGAGAGCGATATTGAATATGCAAGCCCTCTCTCTGAACGAAAGAAAGCACTGGAGGACGAAATGAAGGCATGGGAGAAATGGATACAAAGTCGAAAAGCGGTATCCTCCATATTGACGGGCTTTGTCAAGGATGCTTATGACAACTCAACCAACACCGTCATCCGGGCTAAGTTCATTATGCTGAAGAATCGTTATCAAGGATATGGTCTTACCAGTAACGATGTCATGGAATGCCTCATTCCGTACGATGCATCTGACGAAGAAATGAGCGGCCCATCCTTCGATGTCCGCTGGGAAGAGAAATACCATACTTCATGGTGGTAATGTGACAAGCAAATCACCAGCACTAGTGAATATCATCTCTACAACTACAACCAGTCGAGCCCATCTCTACATAAGTCCTCAATACAATAGAAATGCAGATAAACCCCATCCTCCTTCTCATGCTTGAACGTCAGTAAAGGAAGGTAGTCCATCAGATTGCTGCAACCTTGTCTTCTATCTGACAGGTATGCGGCAATTTTGTTTTGCATCATCATCTCCCTGAACTTGTTTGGTTTCTCATAGAAATCGTACCGGTAGCCGACGTTCTTCCAGTAGCCGATTTCATCGTTCCCGAACCGATACCAGGTCGAACTCTCTCTTAATGAGGGTGACTAAAAAGTCTTGATAGACTTAGGGGTCATCCTTTTTTTTATATTTGCTCACCTCCAGTATCTTTGGTAAAGGAGAAAAAATAGCTATTCTTTTGAATGTCAAATGAATAGCTATTGCTTTTGTGATAGAAAATTACCATCTTGTAGTTGCAAAATAAAAATAAATAACTCTATCAAGCAATGGCAAAGGTAGTTTTTAAATCTTACAATCCCAACGACAATCTGCTTCTTCCCCCGTGTCTTGGCGATTATCTTCCCCAGAATCATCCCGCAAGAGTGGTCAGTGCTATAATCGACCACCTCGATATCAGTGAAATCGAATCCGGATATGTCCGGCACCAGCAGCTACAATCCAAGGATGCTCCTCAAGGTCATAGTGTACTCCTATCTCAACAACGTGTACTCAGGACGTCAGATGGAGAAGTTGCTTGTTGAAAACATCGCCTATATGTGGCTTAGCGGCATGCAGACTCCCGACTTTAGGACTATCAACATCTTCCGCAGCAAACGTCTGGCAGAAAAGTTCGACGGCATCTTTACCCAAATAGTGCTTCTTCTACACGAAGAGAATCTCGTCTCTCTTAAAGTGCAGTACATAGACGGGACTAAGATAGAGTCGGTGGCCAACAAATACACCTTTGTATGGAAAGGCAGCACTGAAAAGAACAAGACGAAACTTGAAAACAACGTCAGAGAGGTCCTGAAGGCCGCAGAGAATGCCCTTGCTATTGAAAATGCCGAAGAAAATCAGGTCCTCACATCCGAGGAAATGGCCCGCAGGGCTGACCGTATCTTGAAGAAGATGGATAACGAGGACATCAGCGACAAGAAGATGCGAAAGGCTGTAGAGAAGGTGAGGTCAGAAAGCGCACCCAAGCAGAAGGAATACGAGAATAAGTTGGAAACCCTCGGAGAGAGGAACAGCTATAGCAAGACGGATCCAGATGCCACGTTCATGCGCATGAAGGAGGACGCGATGAACAACGGGCAGACAAAGCCGGGATACAACATCCAAATATCCACCGAGAACCAGTTCATCACCAACTATGGCATCTACTGGAGACCTACTGACCAGGGCACGCTCATACCGTTCCTGACGACGTTCAGTGACAGATATGGAAAGCAGAGTGATGAGGTGTGCGCGGACTCCGGATACGGAAGCGAACAGAACTATGCACATATGATCAACAACGGAATAGTTCCTTATGTCAAGTACAACATGTTCCATGCGGAGGAGCGCAGAAAATATAAGAACAATCCGTTCCTCACTCAGAACATGTATTACAATGCGGATGAGAACTACTATGTATGCCCTATGGGGCAGCATATCGTACACATCAGTGATGTGAAATCAAGGTCCGATCTCGGGTATGAGTCAACCGTCAGCAAATACAGGGCCTATGATTGCACCAGATGCCCTCTGAGGGGAATGTGCTACAAAGGTAAGGCGAACGTCCGCACAATCGAGGTAAATCATCAGGCGAATGCATACAAGGCAGAGGTCAAACGGCTGCTGACAAGCGAACGGGGCCTGCACCACAGAAGTAACCGTCCAATAGAACCTGAGGCCGTCTTCGGCGATATAAAGTATAACCACGGCTTCAAGCGCTTCCGTCTGAAGTCAAATGCAAAGGTCAAGGTCGAGTTCGGACTGGTTGCAACGGCGCATAATATCCGAAAATACATCGCACTTGGTTGTCCGGAGCACAGAAAAGCGGGTGGCAGTTGC
>CACYKX010000346.1 GCA_902775075.1 uncultured Prevotellaceae bacterium
ATTGCATCGGACTGCCTATCAAATGTTGAAGTCAGTCTTGAATTGCCTTCGCCCTTAATGCCCCACTTATCTCCAGCAGGAACAACATGTTGGTTCTTGTCCATCTGTTACACCTCCTTTCTGCGCCCAGTTTTGACAAACATGTCATAACGCTTTATATTACCCATGCAAACATTAAGCCAGAGTCGAATTTATGACAAAATTGCGTCAATAACCGACAAAATAACAATGAATAATGTAATTTTTGTCGTATTTATACATATTTAACGCAGACAATTGTCAGAGTTCTGAAATAATTTGTTATCTTTGCAACGAAATTTCACGAAATATCAGACGTCATTATGTTATTGTCAGCCAAATTTGAAAACATTTACTCGTTTAACGAGGAAACACGTATCTTGTTCACAGCCAGCAAGAGCGACCAATTGCCGTTGCAAGTGTCACGTGCGGAGAAACGGGATGATATATCCGTGCTCCGTATGGGATTGATTTATGGTGCCAATGCTTCCGGAAAGTCAAACATCATAAAATGTTTGGCTATTATCAAGGAGTTTGCCTTGAATGGTTGGAGCAACCTCAAATATAATTACTTCAAGATGACGGATGAACCCCAAGAGCGTTCGAGTATCGAATTGGAGTTTAAGGCAGACAACCAGTTCTTTGCTTACGGAATAGCTTTCTCTAAAGGCGGTTTGCTTGAGGAATGGCTATATAAGACTGGCAGCCGCAATGACACCATGATCTTTGAGCGTAAACGTAATGGTGACAGTTGGGATAATACTATTGCACCTCAGTTCCTAAAAGATGAGGATGGACAATTCTTGAAGTTCCTGATTGACGGCACACCTACTAAGGGTACTTTCTTAAGTGAGTATATCAAGCGTAACGGAAAGGGGATAGATGCGATTAAGTCTGCTCGTAAATGGTTTGAGAATCTGAATATCATCTTCCCCAATACACATAGAACAGATTTCCCATTCCGAGTTGTGAACGACACCCAGTTCAGAACTGTGATGCGCGAACTGCTAAATTATTTTGGAACAGGTATCTCAGACCTTCGTCGCATTGAGTCGAAATCCGAAGAATTGGGCATTCCCGATGAAATCCGTCAAAAGATTGAGGAAAGCCTTGACGGTAAGGATGAAAAGACTGGCGTTGTGATTCACAATGAGAGCCGATTCGTCTTTGCAGAAAAAGACGAGTCAAAGAATTTGAAGTGGTACGAATTGAAAACTATCCACAAAGCGGAAGGCAGCAATTCTGACTATATATTTGAGATGTTTGAGGAGTCCGATGGAACGTCTCGCCTTTTCGATTTCATTCCTATGCTCATTGATATGCGTGCCAATGATGCCGTCTATGTGATTGACGAGGTCGATAGGAGTCTGCATCCGATGCTGACATTGAAGCTGTTGGTGATGTATGACAGCTTACTCAGAAGTGATTCGCAGATGCAGTTGATATGCACCACGCACGAGTCCAATCTGCTTTCTACAGCCCCTATTCGCCAGGATGAAGTGTGGTTCGTGGAGAAAGACAAGAAGGGGGAAAGCCATTTGTCTTCGCTCTGTGAGTACAAGCCGAGGGAGAATGTGCAGAAGGGCTATCTGAATGGCCGATACGGAGCAATTCCGTTCTTTGGTGAACTGAATAATATTCATTGGGACGATGCGAAGCAGGAATAGTCTGATGCGTGAGCGTCTAGAGGCATTCCGTGACGCTCGCCTAATAGTCATAGCCTCCGAGGGTAAGGACACGGAGCGGATATATTTCAAGGCATTGGCCAAGGAATATACCAATCCACGTGTGCATGTGCATATTCTGGAACGGAGTGAAGCAGAGCAGAACAACTCCAGTCCAGAACACGTCTTGAAGCAGTTGAACGACTACAAGGAACAATATGCTTTGGAAGCCGACGATGAACTCTGGCTTGTCATTGACAAAGATCGTTGGACAGAGGCAATGCTGTCTCGTGTGGCAACAGAATGTGCGCAAGATGAATACATGCACATGGCTTTGAGCAATCCTTGCATCGAACTTTGGTTGCTGTTGCATTTGGTAGATGCCACTTCATTGTCTCCCGAAGAGCAACAACAATGGTTGGAGAATCGTCGAACTTCGAGGAGGACAGACCCATATCTAAAGATGCGATTGCGTCAAGAAATGGGTTCTTACCATGAAGCTGCATACGATGCTCAAATGCTGATAGCTCATGTAGAGGAGGCTATAGAGCGAGCAAAAGCATTGGACAAGAATCCAGCAGACCGCTGGCCACAGACTCTCGGAACACGAGTGTATCTGTTGGCTGAGAGTGTGATGAATAGGAAGTAAGGTCTTATTCGAGACTTAGAAGGCAGAACTATATTCTGAAAAGCAATAAAAATACTTTGAATTATAACAGATAATAACGTAAATGTAATCAGCAAATTTTCATGCAACATTTTTAAGAAAAATAACATATAGCATTCTTCGGCAATTAAGATGTAGCATTATTGATGCGTTTTGGCAATTA
>CACYKX010000347.1 GCA_902775075.1 uncultured Prevotellaceae bacterium
TTCTTCTGAGACTTGTATCTGCATTCGTGGGCATTTTGAGGAGTATTTCTATGATGAGAATGGCAACCTCACTGATACCATTGATATGGTGCCAGGGGGGATTGGTACTGAATATCGAGAAAGGACAGTGGCATAGTTTGAAGTGTCTGGAGACTGGCACGGTGCTACTGGAAGCCAAGGATGGGGCTTACCAGCCATTATCCTCTGACGAGATAATGGAGGTGAAAAGTGAATAATGAAGAGTGAAAAGTGAAATCAATCCTAAAAGGTGTTTCTTAAGGCTCGCAAGCTCGAATAAGCGACAAGGTTGAGCGGGGCTTTCTGCTCGTTTGTGTTTGTTCCGCAAAGAAGACCAAAGGAAAACGAATGAAACAAAGTAGAAAAGGTTAAAGTGATATAATTTTAAACAATGATGAATTGCATACATGATAATAGAATCAATGCGGATAATTATATGCTCCAGATGACTATAGGAGAGTATTATTCGCTGGTCAGTGATTCTCTGAACGACAATGAATATCAGAGAAAGAGGGTGAGAAATGCGAGCTCAATCTATAATCTGTTGAAGCAAGACTTGAAACAGGGCTGTATTATGCCACCTATAGTTCTGGCATATACAGACACAATTAAGAATCCTCAGAACATTTTGGCAGAACTGAAAGAAGAGAAAAGTCATCTGAAAATACTTGATGGGCTACAGCGTTCATATACAATTAAAGAAATATTTGAAGAGTATAATCAGAATTCGAAAGGAATTGAAGTCGGTAGTCCGCTGGAAAATCCCATTAGGGTAGAAGTGTATACGGGGATCAGAAAACTAGGTGTTCTGTATAGAATGCTTACCCTTAATACAGGACAGACTCAAATGACAACCAGACACCAAATAGAAATCATCTATTCAGATTATAAGAACAATTGCGACGTAGAAGGTGTAAGGTTGCTTTCTGAGGTGGATAGCGAGACACCATCAACCTTGGGCGAGTATAAGTTCAGAGATGTAGTGGACGGGTTTACCTCATATCTTCAAAAGGACTATTTGACGCTTGATAGAATGGACATTCTTGACAATATTAAAAATCTTGAAAGGTTGTCGGAAGAGGATATGAATGTTGATTTATTTAATGGCTTTATAGGTTCTTATCATCACTTTGTTTGTAAACTGAACGAATTGTACCCATATGAGAAGGAAAGTGAAGTTTTGAAGTACGAATTGGATTTAATAGCTGCACCATATGCAACTTCATATATAAAGTTGTTTAATAAATCACAGTCGCTAACAGGATTCGGTAATGCTATTGCGTCTTTGAGAGATTTAGGCTTGCTAGAAAATATCAACAGTCTTAACTCGAAGATTGATAGTATTAACGGTGCAACTGCAGAAATGGGTTTTAACAATCTTATTCTAAACCTTGATAAGGTAAGAAGTTACGCCAAAAAGATAGGAAATGATCAGAGGCTATATTTCCACCACTTCTTCAAAAAGTTGTTTGATACAAATGAAGCGTCATATCTTGATGTTAATGACTCAGCGACAAGAGCATTTTCCGAATATCAGCGTGTTGTTTCATGAAGGACGTTAGATTTGATAGCAGTGGCAGTGAGCCAGTCTTTCGGTTTAAAAATGCTGATGGCGTTGATGACCGGATTGTGTTCAAACCATCAACTACGGATTTGTGGAACGACCTAAACAAGAATGATTTTTCGGTTGAACTATTGATAAATCCCATCCTTAGTAGTGCGCGTCATGTGTATAATATTTGCCTGGAGAACAGTAAGAGTAGAGTGGGTATGGTTTTTCCAGTTTCTGCACTCGATGACAAAGACTGTTTTGATCAGAAGGGAGAAAACAACTACGCTTATGTAGCCTATTTGGTTTTGTTAGAAAGGTTGGATGGTATTGACAATTCGGATGATGACCTATCCGAGAATTTTGAAGACAATGTCTGTGTATGTGTATTTAATCTGAAATCATTAGGACTTTCCAACCCGTTACATCTTTGTATAAATTCCCTTCGAAAGTATGGATATAGCTACTTTGAACCTGAGAATAAGATAAAGCCTGTTGACGGTTACACAGATGTAGGGTATGTGGACAAGAATATTAAAAATCTTGTCGTAAAATTTGAAGAGCCAAAAATGTATGGGAATCCAGTTATTGACATGATGTTAAGAGCCTTGCCCCATGCAAATAATATTATTCATCGTTTTGTCCTTCTGTATCAAGGAACGGGGGGACGGGTACCTGTTTCACGAATAAGAGACGATGACACAGGATGAAAGATGGATAGAAAACTATGAGAAGGCTATGCGGTTCTTGAGTGAGAACCACAGGAAGCCTTCTCGCTATGTGGCAGAGGAAAGGGATCTTCGGAACTGGTGGAAGGCGACGAAGAAAAGGATGAATGCGGGGGAATTGAAACCTGAAAGGGTGGCTCTGTTTGAGAAACTGCTGGCTCTTGCGGATGAGAATAAGCATGTGAAGTGTGAGAATCATTTAGTGGTGAATACTTGATCATTTCGAAGGGACTATGAACAAGGCAAAACTCTTACAATCGATATTAGAACTCCATAAGGCTGTGGAAGATGGCAATATGGAGAAGATGTATCGTTGTGCCAATGAATTAAACGCCTTGTTTGAAATAGAAGTGCCAGAACCATTGGAAGGCTTTGATGCCGCTTTGATGAGATTCAAAATGGCAGAGGCCATGGTGGCTTTCTATATGGCAGTAGGGAAACAATCGCAGGCTGGAACGTTGAGGAACAGAATAACTGCGCACTATCAAGCCGTGAGAAAATCGAAGGAATATAGTGTTTCTCAGAAACACGAATTGAAGGAAATCCTGAGAAGGATAAAAGTCATTGTACCCTCTCAAAGAAATGTTGCTACGAAGCTGGACAAAAATGCGGAAGAGTATAAAAGAAGTGTGTTTATCATCCGTGCATTGGATTGGTTTTCGGAACTTCATGGGATGTTGCCACTGGAAGGATTAGAGTACCTAAAGCCCTTTAATGTAAGTTCGCTTTTGAGTACCTTGCCTTTAGATATGCCAAAGTCGCAGGTGGTGGAAGAGATGACAAAATACTGCTACGACAAGGGCGGTTCACTTGCGCCACGTTCTCTACAGCGGCAATATAAAGTTGGAGGGAAACAGGCCAAGCACCTATATGTGATAGGAAATGGTTTTGACCGCTATCACGGGGCTGAATCGGGATATATGAGCTTTCGCCGTTATCTATTTAGGAGAAGTCCCCAAACAGTGGGGTATTTCGACTTGTATTTTGGACCTCGCTCTTTGGAAAGAAGCTTTTCAACGCCCGTAGGCTGGTTTTGGTGTATGCAACCATACGAGTACAGACATAACGAATATGGATTGCGCTATCCTGTGGCCACTTGGAGCCGTTCAAATCTGTGGCGAGACTTTGAAACCAACCTTAGTGAACTAAACAGGGAGAAGGTGTTTGATATG
>CACYKX010000348.1 GCA_902775075.1 uncultured Prevotellaceae bacterium
CAGGGTGGTGAGAAGGCTGGTTTCAAGCTCAACAGCGCTGACTATAAGGCTGGTAAGCTCGCTCTCTATATCTGTAATGTTGATGGCAAGAAGATCTCTGTTGTTCCTGTATATGGCATGGGACTCTGGGGACCTATCTGGGGGTATATCGCAGTTGCAGAGGATGGTAAGACTATCTATGGTGCATACTTCAACCATGAAGGTGAGACCGCAGGTCTTGGTGCTGAGATCAAGGACTCAAAGGCTTGGCAGGATAAGTTCATCGGCAAGACTATCTATGATGCAGCCGGTACTCCTATCATCAAGGTGTTGAAGTCTAATGAGATAAAGAACCCTCAGAGCGAGGTTGATGCCGTTACTGGTGCCACACTTACATCAAATGGTGTTAGTGACATGCTTCAGGATGGTTTCAAGAAGTATAATGCAGCTCTGAAAAAGAATTAAAAATTAATAATTAACAATTAACATGCCTTTCGCATTCCGGTTCCCTCCCTACGGGGGAGGGCGGAGGGAGAGGCCGATAATTAATAATTATGGCAAACAGTAAAATGAAAGAGGTCTTCACAGCTCCGATCAACGTGCTCAACCCTGTGCTTGTGCAGGTGCTTGGTATCTGTTCGGCTCTCGCTGTTACCTCTCAGCTTAAACCGGCTCTCGTGATGGGGCTTGCCGTTACTGTTATTACGGCGTTCAGTAACCTCATCATTTCTATACTGCGCAACACTATTCCAACACGTATCCGTATCGTGGTACAGCTTGTTGTAGTTGCTGCTCTGGTAACTATCGTTTCACAGATCCTCAAGGCATTCGCATACGATGTTAGCGTTCAGCTCTCTGTATATGTAGGTCTTATCATTACCAACTGTATTCTCATGGGTCGTCTCGAGGCATTCGCTATGCAGAACGGTCCTGTACAGTCACTTATTGACGGTTTCGCCAATGGTCTTGGTTATGGTCTTATCCTCGTTATCGTAGGTGCTTTCCGTGAGTTGCTCGGTCGTGGTTCACTTCTCGGCTATCAGATTATCCCAGAAGGTGCATACGACTTCGGCTATATTAATAATGGTATGATGACAATGCCTGCTATGGCACTTATTATGATTGGTGTCGTAATCTGGATTCATCGTGCTTATTTCTATAAGGAGGAGAAATAAATGGAACAGTTGATAAATCTTTTCTTCAGGTCCATCTTCGTGGACAATATGATCTTCG
Source organism: uncultured Prevotellaceae bacterium (assembly GCA_902775075.1). Next base: position 1,213 of record CACYKX010000348.1, read on the forward strand.
CATTCTTCCTCGGTATGTGTTCTTTCCTTGCCGTTAGTAAGAATGTAAAGACATCTCTCGGACTCGGTCTCGCCGTTACCTTCGTGCTCTGCGTTACCGTTCCTACCAACTATTTGCTCCAGACAAAGATTCTCGGTCCTGACTGTCTCGTAGAAGGCGTGGATCTCAGCTATCTTGCTTTCATCCTCTTCATCGCTGTCATTGCAGGTATCGTGCAGCTTGTAGAGATGGTTGTAGAGCGTTTCTCTCCTTCACTCTATGCAGCTCTTGGTATCTTCCTTCCATTGATTGCTGTAAACTGTGCTATCATGGGTGCTTCGCTCTTCATGCAGCAGCGTATCAACCTCGATCCGTCAAACACTCAGTATATCGGTAGTGTCCTTGATGCATTCGTATATGCTCTCGGTTCTGGTTTCGGTTGGCTCCTTGCTATCGTCAGCATGGGTGCTATCAGCGAGAAGATGGCATATAGCGATGTTCCAAAGCCTCTCCGTGGTCTCGGTATCACATTCATCACCGTAGGTCTTATGGCTATCGCAATGATGTGTTTCTCTGGACTCAAACTGTAAAGCGGCCTCTCCCCCCGCCCTCCCCCGTAGGGAGGGAGCTGGAGAACCAAATACCAATTAATAATAAACAATTAATATCCCCCCTCATGGCGAACAAATGTAACTTACTCCTTGCCCCTTTATGGGGAAAGGATGTCCGCAGGACAGGAAAGGGGCTGTAAGTACTTCCCTACCAATCCTGCACCTGAGGCATTCCTTCTTGTCGCAATACTCCTTCTTCAACTGGATAAGAGCCTGAGAATCACCAGCATTCCTTACTTGCAAGCCACATTCCTGCCACATCCTTACTATGTTGTTGTCCTCCGGCTTTATCTCCTCAAAGAGGTCAAAGGCACGCTCACAAAGCGCCTCCTTGCCATTCTCCCTGCCATAGGCAAACATGATAGGAATCACGGTGTTTATGACGATGAGGTCGAGTTTCGAACCCTTCACGCCAAGCAGCTTACCGATAGCCTTCACATCCTTGCAGTCAAGCATCTGCGAAAGACCAGTCCTCTGCTCGTGATACATCCGCGCAAGTTCCATAACCCTTACGTGCGGAAAATTCTGCGGTCGTGTCCTCAAATACTTCCAAATCGCCGGTTTCATCGGGTGTAATCCGAATTTCTTCTGCAGATAAGCATACTCCCTTGCGTATCTCTCATCCACCCTGTCGGTCAGTCCCGCCTGTCCTATGAACAATGCCTCTATCTGGAATA
>CACYKX010000349.1 GCA_902775075.1 uncultured Prevotellaceae bacterium
AAGCAACAAGGTGGCTGTCACCCTTGGCTTCCAGGAACTGCCACAGTTGGAGGCCGACTACGGCAAGAACGGCATGCAGAAGATCATCACCACCTGCGGTAACATCTTCATGGGTGCAGCCCGTAACAAAGAGACCCTCGAATGGGCTCAAAACGATGTCTTCGGCAAGGCCAAGCAGACAAGCAAATCCATAACCATCAATGACTCGAAGGTCAGCACTTCCATCAGTGAAAAAATGGACAACCTCGTCCCTGCTGCCAAGATTGCCGACATGGCCACCGGCTGGCTCGCCGGACAGGCTGCCCGCGACTTCACGCCCACAGAGAAGAAATCCTTTGCAAACATCAACCTTGAGGAGAGCCCGGAGTTCAAGACGACAAAGTATTTTTGCAAAACCAATTTCGACATGGGCAAGATACGCCGTGAGGAATCCCACTATGTGGAATTACCCAAAATTTACGCCTTCAAGAGCCAGCGTGACAAGGAAATCATGCTCAACCGTAACTTTGCCCGAGTGAACCGTGAGATTGACGAGATGATAAAAAGCCTGCTCAACTCAGCGTAGCATGGCTAAATAAAAAAGAATGCCGCCCATAGCATAATATGAGCGGCATGACATGTTTCTATATGGTTTGGTTATAGATCGAACTTGTAGCCTACAGTGAATTGGAATACAGAGTGCTTAGTCGATTCACCCTCAGCCTCAATGGCTTTAGTGACACTGAAGTTATAGCGAGCGTCAAATTGGAAGTTTCGATATTCATACGAAAGACCCATCGGAATAGCGAAATCTACACTCTTTACACTGGCATCAACACCTCCTGCCTGGAGAGCTTTTTCTAAGTCAACCTCTGCAGAAGCACCAGAAGCAGATACCTTGACCTTACTATTGACCTTGAACCCCGGCTGAATACCAGCCTTCACTGCCAACCCTTTAGTTACGTATACATTCAGGAGAACAGGCACGTTAATGTAGTCCATTTTAATTGTACCGTCCATTTCATCGCTATTGGCTTTCAATCCCTGCTGTGAGTAGAGAGCACCAAAAGAGAGGGACAACAAGTCGGTAGCTTGGTATTCAAACTCTGCACCTCCGACAAACCCCACGCGCGGGTCACTACCGTCATTGTCTGTCATCGTAGCTACGTTGAGACCCACTTTGGGTTGAATGTTAAACGAACCTTTTGCATGTTGAGCATAGGTTCCGACTGAAACTAACAAGAGGCAAGCAATAATGATAATCTTCTTCATAAATGGATAAATATAGTTATGGTTTCATAATTACTTGCAAAGATACGAATTTAATCAAGAAATTCCTTCTACTTCTCTATATAATTTCAAAGGAAACATCAAATACATTCAGAAAGTTTGGATAGTCTCTTAACCTATTGGGCTATTCCTACTATATACTTAGACCATTTTATTCATATTTATTTTAGGAGTTTGAAAATAAAAGATTAACTTTGCCAATGGATAGTCCGAAAAGGTGAGATAACTTCAAACTGTGACGTCCGGAGACACTCAGAGGCGGGGAACCAACTCACATGTCGACGCGCAAGCGTGCAGGCTTCGGGTTGCCGCCCTGCCTCTTTTTTACATTATTCAAGTTTTGAACCAAACTTCCCACCCAAATGGAAATATCATCCATATTAAAACAGAAGCGGACATGGAGCATCATGCTTTTCTATGTTCTGGCGGTATTAATAAGAGTCGTCTCCACCCGCTTTGAGACCATAGACCCATCCCACGTCAAATTGTGGGATTTCGTAGGTGGCTTGAGTCCACTCATAGGCGCGATTGTCGTTATCTTTGCGCTCCGAAGAAAAATGAAGACATCTCTTTTTGGTACATCGGTCACCAAGAGCATCCTCACATTGGCGGTGCCTTTTGGTCTGTTTGGCATTGTTGATTACAAGGAGATTGGACTCTGTTTGTGGTTATTGTTTGTATATCTGCTCTATGCCTTCTTCGAAGAGGTGGGCTGGCGTGGATACCTTTATAGCGAACTAATTGGCTGCAAAATCATTCACCGACTGCTGCTCACCACTTTGCTTTGGTTCTTTTGGCATTGCAGAGCATGGCAAATAGGGGATGTGGGCTTCTTTGCCTTGTTGTTCCTTGCTTCTTTTGGTCTTGACAAGCTTATCCGTGATACGCATTCTCTTATACTGGTGGCCTGCTTCCATGGTCTGTTCAATTTTTATTTCAAATGCCTCTCCGACCCAAGCCATTGGTCGTCAATCGTTTGTCTCGTCATCACCATCATGCTGTGGCTCTACATTTGGTATGGGCCAAAAGTCAAAATTTGCTGCAGATAATGTAATGCTTGGGACAAAAATACAAAAAGAAAGGAATACTTTAAAGCTTGGAAAGTACGTATTTTTTATAAGTGATTGAGAATGAGATAAGTTTTTATCTCATAAAAAGAAGAGGTTACGAATTAGAAATAAACAGAATGTAGCATCCTTAAAGAATGTTTTAAGATTTTTTATCCTCGATTTTTTGCTTGGTAACTACTCAGCACCCCTATAGAAAACTTCTCGTTAATAAAGCATAAACTTGATTTTGCTTATTTTCTTCATCATTACAAACTTTTTAATGATTGAGTCGATGAGGACGTAGGCTGTTTAAAACAGTTCATTTAACGAGTTCTTTTCCGATGATGCCTCCAACATGTCTCCTTTGTCTATTATCGCCCGTCAACAGATTATCTGCCAGGAGATGCGTTTTTGCATTCCCCGTAAGTCAAAAGTCTGCGTTAAGGGATGTAAATCGTGATTTTGCCATGTAGAGATAAATGCTTATCTTTGCACCAAAAAATGGCAAGCGACTGTACTGACATAGATGTTGTTTTGCGCCAGATAAACCAGCGTCTGCGCAAACTTGAGAAGTCCGACTCCGAGAAGACTGAGGAGATCGGACGTCTCAACCGTGTCATTAACCAGAAGGACGTGGAGATACATAATCTAAAGACAGAACTTGCTTCCACAAAGGCTGAACTAGCCGTTGCTAAAAAGCGCATCAAGGAACTCGAGGGTGCTGATGACGATACATCAAGTACACCAGGAAAGCCCGAGAAAAACAGCAGTAACAGCAGTATCCCTCCATCCCAAGAAAGTATCGCTTCCCGTGAGCTGCGCAGGACCAAGTCTCTTCGCAAGCCAAGCGGAAAGCCGAGCGGTGGACAGCCTGGCCACAAGGGTCACACACTGCAGACTATAGCAGAACCAGACGTAATTGTAAAGCACGAACCCGTCTATTGTAAATGTTGTGGTCGGCTCTTGATTGATATACCATGCCAGAAGATCCGTAAGACACAAATTGTTGATATCAAGGTGGTCGTAGAGACCTGCGAGGAACAGTATTACGAGAAGGTCTGTGAATGCGGTTGCGTAAACAACTGCGAAGCTCCCAACTGTCGTATCAAGTATGGTGACAACCTCCGTGCACTG
>CACYKX010000350.1 GCA_902775075.1 uncultured Prevotellaceae bacterium
TTTTGAAATAAAGCTTTGAAATCCCGACTATTGTAATAATCAGGGTTCTCACATTCCTGTACCATGAAAAGGTCTGCATCGGGATATGCATCGAATAATTCTTTGAACTTCCTTCGGAAGCCTCCGTTACAGTTCCAACTAACTATTTTCATATAAACAATATTTACTTAAAAAATTGAGCAATGATAAAACCAATTATAGCTGCAATGATAGCTATGATGATGAAAGTGGACATATAGTTGGGCTTTGCGGCCAACTGACGTTCCAATTCTCTGCTATGCTGACGTTCTTTTTCAAGCAGCGTATTGGTCTGTTTATTCTGCTCGGTCAATTTATCCACAGATTCTTTTTGAGACTTTGACAATTCTGCGAGTTGTTTCTGTAGAGCCGCATTCTGCTTCTGCGACTGTTCCATCTGCTGTTTGCTCTGCGCCTGGAATTTGGCCAGTGTCTCGTCATTCTTCTTTTGTTGAGCTTCGAGGTTTTTCTTCTGTTGCTCAGTAAGTTTCTCTATATTCTCCTTATTTGCTTTTGTCTGTTCCTGCTGCTGCTTAGTCATCTTTTCGATTTGCGCCAGCAGTTCCTTATTTTTCTTATTTGATTCCTCCAGTTGCTTCTTAAACTGCCCCTCAACCTCCTTAACTAAGGCGGCGCGTGAGTTATTACGCTTTTGAACGACACCATCCGTAATGTCTCGGAAATAAGTTCCCAAAGCATGAGGAATAGCAATGGCTTTATCGGCGATGTTGAGAATGAACAACTTTTCGCCCTCATGCCCTGCACCATACATCCAAGCGGTGTTCATGTTCACCAATGTTTCAAGCAATTCTACTTCGTCCAATGCTTCAAGTCCTGCTCCTCCACCACGGACAACTGCAATGACATCATAATTCATAGCGTCCAGTTGTTTTAGTGTCTGGCAGAACGCTTTAGTCTTCGCAAAAGACACTCTGTATTCCTTGAAGTCAATATGAGTACGTGCTGCTTGAACGCCTTTCTCAAAGTCATCATTGGTAATACTCGTTTCAGCATAAACCAAAGCGACCTGTGGACGCTTGTCTTGGAACAGAAGGGATTCAAGTATGCTATCTACGTTTTTGAAGCCTTTCTCTGACTTGATGCGCCTCAGTTCTGTACGCTTGATTTCATCTTCTGAGACAGCCAATTCCTTTATCTTCTCAACCTCTGTTACTTTCAGAACTATCTGAATCAGACCCTTGTTCGTAATAGAACGATCAAGAACGCCATGAACGGTAATGACATTTCCATTTTCAAGGTCATCACGAATATTCAGAGGCATGGAAAGTGCCAGTTCATCACTGGTACTTTCATCGACAAGTCTATCAGTGGCTGTATGGAAATACTGATTGACATACCCCCCTTTGAAATAGATACCTCGTAAGCACACTACCTTTTGATTCACTTGGCCAGTAGCTAAATGATTACGAAGTATGGCAATAATCTCCGATGGTTTGAAGAGATTGGCTATACTATTTTGATTTACTTTTGTTATGTCACTCATATTCCGTTACCCCCCAATGAAGAAGTTATTCAATTTAGAAATATCGAAAACAGAAATTGCCTTATAATGGCCTGGCAAAGAACCAACAAGTTTGTTAATCCTCTTAGGTGACCATAAAGGATGAACCAGGCAGAAATTCTCACCGTATGGATCAACGCCAATTAACGTATTATTAGCTTCTTTTACGGTGTATTTATGTTTCAAAAGAATATTCTTTATCGTTATATTGATGAACCTATGCCAATATGGCACTGTAAAATCGATTTTGGCATTAGAATCATAAGATAATCTGGCTAAATCAAGCCCCATTCTCCAATCAAGTAAATGATGCACACTTTGATTAGAATAGTCTCTTATACAGTCATAACATGAAGACGTACACCCCTCTTGATGATTATTGGAAGTAAGCAAATTATATATTTCGCCATCTTCGATTAGAGGTATAATGATAGCTTTTAATGGGACATCTTTATATCTTCTACCACTCAAATAATTACAATAGCCAGCACCATTTTCTAATTGTTCAACAAAGAAAATCTCGGCCTTTTTCGTTTGTGGTGTAATATAAAATCCGACTGTCAGTTCCGAAGAGTCAATATCAAGATAATAGGATACGGATTTCCTAACAAGATAACCCCATGAAAGGAATGCAGCTCTGACAGCATGACTATTGGCATTCTCACTATTCAGAGGAGAAAGACATATGTCATCAGAAACATTTGCTATCGATAGGGTTAATACACCAGTAGTTTTCGACGAGACGAAAGCATATTTGGTTTCATTAAACAAATTTAGGGTATTCTTGATCTCTTCAGGATATGCATCACGAGACACGTATATTCCATCATTGTTTTTCCCAAGCTTATAATAGTCACCATTATTGTCGTTTACTAGATGAACAAGTCCTTGGGATGGTACAATGTT
>CACYKX010000351.1 GCA_902775075.1 uncultured Prevotellaceae bacterium
ACGAATAAGAAGGAATAAGACACAAAAAAGCCTCAGCAATGTACTGAGGCTTCTTTGTGGACCAGCCAGGGCTTGAACCTGGGACCTCCAGATTATGAGCTTTTTCCATGGTAATTTCACGAAATCACAAATAATGCTAAATATCGGTAAATAAATGAGTTACAAATTTTGTGTATTGCAGAAAAATTCGTAAATTTGCACCGAATTTAGGGGTCTATGTTCACCTCATGTTCACCAAATATTATTCGTAAATGCCTGTAAATAAAGGATTATGCCATGCCAAAGAAGATTTTTATGTCCACCGATTCGGCTGATTTGGCCAATTTCAGCTACAAGGGTGTCTATGTGTCGCTTACCATTGACACGCGAAAATGGACTGTTACCCAAAGGGATGAAGCTGGTCGCCCAGCTGAACATGACCAGGCTCAAGAGTTACCAATTGTCCTGAGAGTAACCAAGGATTCTAAGCGGCTTTATCTGCCTATTGGCGAAAAATACACATGGAATAATTGGTTAGAGATGTGTAAGCATGAACAAAGTACAAGAGTTAGAGCCGATTCTGAGAAGAGGGCAAACTTAAAGCAACATCTTGCCAAAATAAAGCCGACAATTTGTGAAATGGCAGATGCTGGCACATTCTCTCTTGTTAGGTTGAAAAACGTATATAACGGAGTTGCTGATGATAACGTTACGATATATTCTATTTGGGATGAATATATTCAAAAGAAGAAAGATGATGGCAAGGCTGGTACCGCGAGAGTTGGCAGAGACATCAGGAATAGGTTTATCAAAGACAACGGTATGGACGTTGTATTTGCCGACATTGACCATTCTTTCATACAGAAATGGGCAACGAAGATGAAGAAAGCAGGACTTAGCACAACCTATACAGGCATTGTGTTACGTTCGTTCCGCACTATAGTTAATATTGCCATCAATAAGGGTTTTATAAAAGGTACCACTAAGGAGATGTTTAAGGATTCTGGCTACAATAAAAAAGCTAGTCGCAAACATGAGTTCCTCGATGTGCCAACTATGCGTCAATTGTATGAGTTTTGGGAGAAGGATGAAGCAACGGATGAAAATGGTAACGAGCTTTACATTCCAAGGGACAAGCACGCATTGTTCCGTGACCTTGGGCTATTTCTTTTCATGTACCTTGGCGATGGGCAGAACTTGGCGGACACATTGCGGTTAGAGTATGACGGGTGGTATTTTGCCACCCACGGAAAGCAATTGAGATTCTATCGCCATAAGACCAAAGAGCGCAATGAAGATGCCAGCGAGGTTATCTTCCCTGTTACACCTGAGATAAAGAAGATACTCGACAAGTATGCCAATGAGCCCAAACTCGGTCAGCGCGTTTTCCCTATCATGAGTCAGCTCCTAACTCCTGAAAAAGAAATTTGGGTGATACAACGATACAACAAATACATTCGTAAGCATATGGGTAAGGTCGCAGAACACCTTGGTATGGAGCAAAGGCCGTCACCTACATGGGCCCGTCATAGTTTCGCTACGAACCTGAATAATTCTGGTCGAGTACCTTATAAATATATTAGTGATAGCATGGGGCATAGTAGCAATGGCGACATCACTTCAAACTATATCGGCACCTATCCGCTAGAAAAGATGCTGGAATACAATGCCTATCTGCTCAAAGATCCGAAACCAGAGGACAAAAAGGCAGCTTTGCTTGAATTGTTAAAGGGGATGAGTGCGGAGGAGCGTGCCGCACTGATGGCTGAAGCTTCAAAATAAGTTATAATCTGGTGCAATCTCAACTTTTTTGTAAGATTGCGCCAAGTTATAAAGTCAAATATCGCATAATCAGATATCACTCAATGGGAGATTTTGGGGTCAAATATGCAAATTATACTAAACAAATCTCAAAAATTACAAGATTTTGTCTTTTATAAAAGATAAAATTGTTATCTTTGCAGCAAATTTCATCTATAAAAGATATGAAAGCAATTGTGAGACAAAGTTATCTTGACAAGATAGCGAAGCATCTTGGTAAGGACACCATCATTATCATAGTCGGTCAACGACGTGTGGGAAAGAGCTACACTCTACGCCTCTTTAGGGATAAGGTTGCAGAAGATATTCATGCAAACATTATCTTCATTGACAAAGAGAAACATGAGTTTGCCGACATTCAGACTGACAGGGACTTGAATGCTTATATTGATGAACGGCGAGACAAGACAAAGACCAACTATATCCTAATAGATGAAGTTCAGGATATAGAAGGTTTCGAGAACAGTATCCGCAGTTATTATGAGGAGCCAGATATTGAAATAGTTGTAACAGGCTCCAACTCCAATATGCTCAGTAGTGACTTGGCTAACAAAATAGGCGGTCGCTACAAGGAAATCTTCGTTCAGGCACTAAGCTATGAGGAATTCATGAAGTTTCACAACTTGTCCGACAGTGATGATACGTTAATACCAGATGGATGTCTATAGCACCGTACTGCTGAAGGATGTTATCAAGCGGAATAATATCCGCAATGTTCCTTTTCTGGAAAACCTTGTGCATTTCCTTGCTGACAACGCGGGGAAAATCATCTCAGCCAACAGCATCGCAAAGTACATGCGGTCGCAAGGAGAGAACATTACCTCCACTGTTATTATCAATTATGCTAAGTATCTGTGCGAATCATACATGATTCACAAGGTGAACAGGTATGACATTCACGGACGGAAAATATTTGAGAGCAATGATAAATTCTACTTTGAGGATCACGGTATTCGTAATGCTCTTGTAGGCGGTTCGCGTGAGAGAGACATTGAGAAGGTGATAGAGAACATTATCTATAATCACCTTGTCCGTCTGGGCTATGAAGTGATGGTCGGACAACTTCAGGCTGGCGAAATTGATTTTGTCTGCACAAAGCCAAAAGGCGAAAGGATCTATGTGCAGGCTTCTTATATCATAGCCGACGATAACACGTATGAGCGTGAGTTCGGCAACCTTCGTGCCATCAAGGACAACTATCCCAAATATGTCATCTCTATGACACCATTGGTTACTAAGTCTGATGACAATGGCATAACTCATCTTCATCTCAGGAGGTTCTTAACAGATGGGTTGGAGAAGTGACATATATGCCATTTCACTCACAAATCACCGCTTATTCCGCTATGAAGGTCGCAAAATGGGTAGTTTTAGCGGAATAAGCGCGTTTTTATCCCGAATTTAACATTTCGAAAGGTTTATCTCTATGGATGAGAAAGTGCTATTAGAGTGGAAAGAAGCCCACGCAGCAGTCTATGCCAAGTTCAAGGAGGATTTGGAAGGGCAGTTGCAGAAACCATACCATCAGAATATCTTAGACCTTGGCGATGGTAATGCAGAATCGCTGCAATCGGTCATCGCCAATCTTTATGCCATGTCATCAGAGAATGGTTTCGATATAGAAAAGCTATATACAAAAGCGGTCGAGTCTGGTGATGTGTCTGCATATTGCCTATGCTGCTATCTTCAATTTGATAATGGTGCAG
>CACYKX010000352.1 GCA_902775075.1 uncultured Prevotellaceae bacterium
GTAGGATGTAAGCAGAGGAGTTGGATGCAGAATGGTGTATATCATTAAGCCGACCCTCAAAAGAGGGCTTTGACATCGTAATCGGGAACCCACCGTATGGAGCATCCTACCCTGCTGAACAAAAGGCTTTTTTCAAGAAGCATTTCATTACTGCTCAGACAAAGAAAGGTGTGCAAAAAGGGTCTCTTGATACCTATACCTTGTTCATTGAGCAAGGCTATAACCTGCTTTGTAAAAACGGCGTTTTTGCTTATATCGTCCCCATATCAATCACCTCAAGTGATTCTGTAGCAGGTGTGCATCGTTTATTGTTGAACAATTGCAGCACCATTTACGTATCTTCTTATGCGGTACGTCCTAAACCTGTATTTGAAAATGCGGTAGTAAATACGTCTATTCTTCTGATGAGAAAGACTCTGTCTGGATGTGAGCATCTTTACGCAACAAAGATGTATCGTAGAGGCAATGGTAAGATTGACCTGTCTAATCTTATTAACAATCTGCAATATACAGATGTAAAGGATTATCTTCTAGTAGGTAGAATCCCTAAAATTAGTTTAGAGATAGAGAAATCAATCTTAAGAAAGTTATCTTGTTTACCCAAGCTATCATCTTATGAAGATGCAGAAGGTAGTCCTATTTACTACAGAACGACAGGGGGGCGTTACTTTAAGGTTGTCACCAATTATTCAACAGGGTCGAATAAGGAGAAAGCTATCTGCTTTGATAATGGGTTTGCTGATGCTATAGGGTGTGTGCTAAGCAGTAATTTATCCTTTTGGTTTTATCAGATATACTCAAACAATCTTGATTGGAAGTCATATGAAATACTTTCATTTGTTTTCCCAGAAACCACACGACAACAACGTGATGCATTAAGAACATTATATAAAACTTATCTTAGTGATATAGAGAGCAAAGCTAATATAAGGAATACGACGAATGAATCAAGATATTCCATGAAAGAATTCAAGGAATACAAAATTGTACGTTCAAAATCTATCATAGACGAGATTGATGATTACATTGGACCTCTGTACGGCTTAAGCCCTGAAGAAATTGATTTCGTCAAGAACTATGAACTACGTTTCCGTATGAGTGGAGAATAAAGGAAGTCCCCCATGATAATAACATTTATCACGGGGGCTTACTTTTCTTAATCCTTATATAATTTACGGACGGCGAAGTCTATCTCATCTTCTATCAATTTTGTCTCTTCTCCATGTGCTTTACGTTCAAGTACTGATTTGGCAAGGCCGCCAAGGAACTTCTGCTCCTCTGCTGAAGCTGGCGCGATGGGGAGGTTGCGCAAATGCTCAGGATAGATGTGATAGTCCCCACCACGCTGGTCGGCGAGGAGCTTGTCAGCAGTAGAGCTGTTCAATATTGCCAAAAGGTAATAAAGGTCGATACCATCTGACAGCTTTTCCATTTCATTCCGGTTCATACGTGAATAACGCTTGACACTTGTGGAAATGCTCTTATTATTGATACCCTTTAAGTATTTCCAAGGAACTGCACTAAAAATAGAATCACTATGTAAATAATGAACATCAATATCCAAGAAAACCTTTAAGGCTCCAAGGCGATTAAAAATTAGTTTCGGTTGCTCATACAATTCTCTAAATGTGGGTCTGCTGAGTTGTCCAGGACATCGTTCGGTATTCCACTCCAAGTATCTGACGTGTCGAACCTCATATTTATCTATATCCTTCGCCTCTATATACTTTCTGCAATGAACATCATCTTGTGTTTCGCTGATGAGGTCGTCTTTTGAGAACTCTCCCTTTGCCTTCTTCTCATCTGCGTTGAGAACCATACCCTTGCTTATATAGCAATAATCTCCCAATACGTTCATATTAGGGAAGCGCTGGCCTTGCCGCTGTTCATTGCTGAGATTCCAAACATACGTCTTTTCATCCTGTACCAATTCAGAAACGGGTTTGCTTAAGGCAAGCAAGAACTGCCGATTGTCATTGATATGAATGATTGACAATGATTCAGCAGGCTTATCCTTGCGAAGTATTGGAATACAATTGCTTACCGTGGCATTCTCAAAGATTTTCGTGCCGTTGAGATCTGCAATCTCCAAAATACAAGTTTTCTCGGTTATCAGTTTACGAAGTTTTTTCGCATACTTCTGATTAGAAAGAGGATATGGCACAATCATTGTGAATATCCCCTTTTCAGCGAGCAGTTGAAGGCCAAGTTCCATAAACGGGACATATAAATCCCATTTCTCATTAAGTGTCTTAAACTTCTTGCATTCAACAATATCTTGACGCTGTTTCTTTAGGATGTTATTGTCAAGCTGGGTCGGCGCGCTAACATACGGTGGGTTCCCGATTACGATGTCAAAGCCCTCTTTTGAGGGTCGGCTAACTCCTCTGCTTACATCCTACGGGATTGTGTAAGCCAGTATAAACGAGGTAACGATACAAAGTAGTTACAGATATCTTTAATTTCTTGGCAATAGTGGTTTTATGCATGCCTTCATGAAGCATCTTGACAATCCATTCATGCTTAGCCACACACTTGGGGGATAATCGGCAACGCTCGCCCACTGTTCGCCCCAGCACGACTCCCTCCGCTTTCTTCCTTGCCAGTGCTTCCTTGGTGCGTTGAGAAATCAGGTTGCGCTCTATCTCAGCGGAGAGGCCGAAAGCGAATGCAAGCACTTTGCTTTGGATATCATCACCGAGACGGTAACCGTCTTTGATGGTCCAGACACGGCACTCCTTATTCATGCAGATATTGAGAATCTCCATGATCATGAATAGGTTACGGCCGAGACGCGAGAGCTCGCTACATATAATGATGTCATCCTTGCTCACCTTCTTAAGCAATCTACCTAATTGACGCTTGTCATAGTTCTTGGTACCGCTGATGGTTTCCTCTATCCAGTCATCAACGTGCAACTTCTCACGCTCGCAAAAGTTGTTAATCTCAAACCGCTGGTTCTCTACTGTCTGCTTGTCGCTGCTCACCCTGATATATCCGTAAATCATTTTTTTCAGTAAAAGTAATGATTTCTATTTGATTTTTGCTATTTTTGCATCATAAAAAGTAATAGATGCCATGAGCAACCTCCAAGACCTATACAACGCAATAGAGACATTGCGAAAGAACAATATCCCCATCGACGACAATCTTTCCAAGCGATTGGATGAAGCTGAGGAGCAAATCATTCGTGACGAGATTCTGCCCATCATAGGCAAGAACATAGAACCCACTCTGCGACAGATCCAACGCAAATTAGTATTGGTCGTTGATTATGACCCATCCGCTCCCATCAGCGTGCGCATGACGCGTAAACGTGTCATTACAGACGAGACTGAAACAAAGAAATATCCATTGCTGCCTATCGAGAAGCCTGCTCCCACCAAAAAGCAGAAGCCTCATGTAATTGTCAATCCTCAAACACGTTTGAAAGTTACATTCCCGGATGGCGTTGTCTTTCAAGACAAAAATGCTACGACAACATTGTTAATGGCTATTGAGAAAATTGGCCCGGAAAAGGTTGCAGAGCTCGGTATCAGTGTTGACAAAGCAAACTTGGTGTCCAAAACTCCGTCAACAGCTTTAGGTCATGGTACATGGCACCAAGTTAAAGATTGGTATGTAAATACTCACAGCAACACCAGCGGGAAAGCTGTGCAGCTCACCAAGATTTCCAAACATCTTCATTTAAATCTGAAGATTGAGATCGTGAATAAGCATGTATAACTTTTCAAAGATACAAAAAAATCCCACGTAACCATTGTGGTTGCGTGGGATTTCCATTAATATTTATTGATTATATTACTTCACCTCCTCGAAAATACACCATGCTGATTATCAGCCGTTTACCTTTACTTGGGACAAATATGGATTGCTTCTAAGATAGGAATAAATAGAGAAAGATAAACATCAATAAGAATGATTCTAACAGGTGTACGGCAAATAAGTAGTTAACGTTTGATAACACGCCACACACTGGGAAATTTCACTCTTACTTGGGGTTTTTCATAATAGATTTCAAGGTAATGCAATAGTTATTTAGTCCATTCTAGGTGCTCACTCTATGGAAACCTCATGAGTAAATTATAGATAGCACGCGACTCAACAGAACCCTTGTCGTTGCGTACTTTATAATGGATGGCATCCATCCAGACGATGGGATACACCTCGTCGAGGGAACGGTTACGCCAGGCCTTAATTTCATCCCACACCTTATCGGTGGTGTTGCTGATAGTCTCCTTTGAGATCCTGCTGCCATAGTTCTCCTCTATGAAGTCACTGATCTGCTGCAGGCTTTGACCACTTGCGTAAAGGCTGATAATCTTGTCAGAAAGTCCCTCGGCAAGAATGGTCTGACGCTTCTTTACCGTTTCGGGTTCAAAACTACCGTCGCGGTCGCGAGGTGTATCTGTCTCTACAGGGCCATATTCGGTCTGAAGTTGCTTGCACATCTTACCATTACGACGATTACCACTCTCAGGCTTCGTTGCCTCAAGATGGCCCTGCATCTCACCCTCCAGAGCAGCGTTTAGGAAATCTTCTAATACTTGATGGAATGCACCATCCTTACCAAACAGGGGCTGGCCTGACTTGAACAATAGTTAATATTATTGTCTTAGTCTATGACACAGTTTAGATGACACCCTCAGTTTCAATCAATAAGGGAAATGCTTTGTCATCTCGATCTTTTTCATTACCTTTGTAGCCGTAGGCAGGTGAAGGCTTTTGTCATCTGCCGCGGATCTTCTAAAGAAAATCATACATAACACTACTTTTACCCGTAATGTAGCTCTTCCGGGCATCATCGTGCTGGTGTTGCTCTCGCTGCTCTCGGCGTTATTTCCCTTAAGAGTCAACAACTGGCTGACCTTCGTACAGTCGTTTATCTACAAGAATCTCAGTTGGATGTATATCCTGCTCGTTTCTTTCTTTGTCATCTTCCTGTTGGCTGTCGCCTTCAGCAAGTTGGGTAATATCCGCTTAGGGGCCGACAACTCGGAGCCGCAATATGGCTTCTTTTCGTGGATTTCCATGCTCTTCGCCGCCGGCATGGGCATCGGTCTGATGTATTTTGGTGTGTCGGAGCCGATGTCGCACTATGTCTATCCCGCACTGCCCACGATTGTCAACAAAGCCAAGGACGCGCAGTTAGCCACCTTCTTCCACTGGGGTATCCACGCATGGTCGATCTTTGCCTTGGCAGGCCTCATCTTGGCTTACTTCTCGTTCCGCTACAAACTGCCGCTGAGCATCCGCAGCGGCTTGTACCCCATATTGAAGGAGCGTATCTATGGACCTGTCGGTGATGTGGTGGATGTCTTCGCCCTGGTGAGCACCTTCTTTGGCATCACCACCTCCATGGGCTTTGGTGTGCAGCAGGTCAACGCGGGGCTGGTACATTTAGGCATCCTCCACAGCTCGAGCTTTCTCTTTCAGTGCGTCATCGTGACGGTGTTCTGTGCCTTGTCCGTGCTGTCGGCCGTAGCCGGCGTGAACAAAGGCGTGCGGCGACTTAGCGAGCTGAACCTCGGCACGGCCATCCTGCTGTTGGTCTTCATGTTGCTGTTGGGCCCGACGACGTTCTTGCTGAGCGCATTCTCCGAGGGCATCGGCAACTACATCGAGAGCTTTGCCAGCCTGACGTTCAACACCTTTGCCTTCGAGAAGGCGGGGCGCGGATGGTTTACGAGCTGGACCGTGATGTTCTGGGCATGGTGGATATCGTGGGCA
>CACYKX010000353.1 GCA_902775075.1 uncultured Prevotellaceae bacterium
CCCAATCCAAGCAACGCCACTATCCTTATATTTTTCGTATGTTTTCGTCATTCTATTCTTCATTAAGCTTCGAGATGCCTTCGGGATCCATTCGGGATCAGCCAAGTATCTTTGTCATCAAATCTGCTTCTTTTTCTTCCAACTCTTTAAGATGAGCAAAGATGTCTTCGCTCTTGCGAGGAGCCACATATTTGTAGAACTCACGGGTGAATGGAATCTCATACCCTATCTTGGTCTTCTTTTCATCTATCCAAGCATCTGGAGCGTATGGGAGCACATTCTTCGCCATGTATTCCTCAATATCTTCTGTCCAAGGCACAATCTCGGTATCACGCTTCTTGCTATCAGGCTGCACCTTTCCTCTCTTGAGAATAGGTTCACCCGTCCCCTCATCAACTAAAGGACGCTCTACAGTCAGTTTAGAATACTTGAAATACTCATTATCGAGCACCTTGCTCTCCACTCTCAATGTTTCATCCTCACTCTTATACTCCCAGTTGATGAAGTCTCTATAAGCCTCCATGATGAGATCACGACAGCGATCAGAAATCTCCACACGCTTGTTACCCAAACTCTTTCTTCGCTTGTCGAAACATTGGCTGGCATCGATGAGCTGTACCTTGCCACGGCGCTCCTCACTCTTGCTCTTGGTAACCACCCAGATATAGGTGGCAATACCGGTATTATAGAAGAGGTCGTTAGGTAACTGTATGATGGCCTCCAACCAGTCGTTCTCCAACAGATAGCCACGAATTTCGCTCTCACCACTACCGGCATCTCCCTTGAAGAGACTACTACCGTTCTGGATGATCGCCATGCGACCGCCCTCATCTTTCAACTTGGCAACACCATTGAGTAAGAACAGCATCTGACCATCGCCGATAGCCGGCAATCCCGGAGCAAAGCGCCCTGCCTCACCAAGATTATGCTCCTCCTGTACGGCAGCCTTCGAAGTCTTCCATTCGATACCAAAAGGGGGATTCGAGATGATATAGTCAAACTTATAACCTGAGAACTGGTCATCGGCAAGAGTATCGCCCTGTCGCATATTCTCCGCGTTACCACCCTTGATCAGGGTATCAGCCTTGGCAATGGCAAAAGTTTGATTGTTGAGTTCCTGTCCATAGCTGATGATTTCAGCATCAGGGTCTATCTTCTGGAATCGTTCAGTGAGGCAACCCAGCATCTGACTGGTTCCCATCGCCATATCGTAGATAGAGGCTGTGATGCCTTCGTCCTGCAACTGCTCCTCATTATCGCCAACAAGTAGCTCTGCCATCAGATAGATGATATCACGAGCGGTAAAGTGAGCTCCCGCCTGTTCATCATAGCTCTCAGAGAATTTACGTACAAGTTCCTCGAAGATGTATCCCATGTCGACACTTTTCACAAGATCGGCGCCAAGGTAAGCCTTAGGAGTACAAAACTCCTTGATGACAAGATACAACACATTATTGTCTGCCATCTTTTGAATTTCACGATCGAAGTCCATACGATGGATGATATCGATAACATTCTCAGAGAAATGGTTAAGATAAGACTCAAAGTTTACCTTGATATTGTCAGCATCATTGAGCAGACTCTGGAAGGTAAAAGGAGAAAGGTTATAGAACTGCTGTTTTGCAGCCGTCTCCAAGAACCCCTTCTTCACAACGATGCCATCCTTATCCAGTTTGGCATTCATATCGAGAACAGCTTGTTTGGTAGGAGCCAATGTATCTTCGAAACGCTTGATCACGCACATAGGAAGAATCACATTACCATACTCATGGGGTTTGTACACACCTACCAACTTATCCGCAATAGCCCAGATAAGGTTAGCTTTCTCTTGAATATTGACCGTAGTCTGCTGTTGAATATCGTTATTCATCATCACTATTTTTCATTTTTCGATGCAAAGTTACATCATGTTAGTGCAGTCTTTGTGCACACTAAATTATTTTTGTTTTTGGGAAAGCCAAAAACTATCGTGTATTCATTTTATTATGTGCAAAAATACAAATTTTTTTTGTAAAAGAGCCGTATTTATTTCAATATGTTCTACTTTTATCATCAAAAAGCAAAACCTTCTGATCCGCAACTGCCTTCTCCAACTGTTAAATTTGTTTTATGTTCCTTAACCTGCAACTACAGAAAGATGCTCATAATTCGCAAATTCTGAATCCATGACGAGTTGATGACGAAAACTGGAATTATGAACAAAATGCAACTGTCTAATTATCAATAAATTAGATTAACTTACATCTATACTATCACCAAAATATAGCAGAAATAACGGCTCTTTCAGTTAACTACATAAGGCTACAAACCTATTCGCACGAGCTTACGAAGTTAACTGCGTAAGCCGATGAAGTTAACTGCGTTCAAAAACACAAGTCATGAACATGGATTCCACATACTTTTAGAGAGCCAAGAAAGCCCTCATATATTCTAGAA
>CACYKX010000354.1 GCA_902775075.1 uncultured Prevotellaceae bacterium
ATGGAATATACGTGTCTCGTGATGCATATCCAGAAGAGATCAAGAATACTTTGAATTTGTTTAATGAAACCAAATATGCTTTCGTCTCATCGAAAACTACTGGTGTATTAACTCTATCGATTGCAAAAGTTTCTGATGACATTTGTCTTTCTCCTCTGAATAGTGAGAATCCCAATAGTCATGCTGTCAGAGCTGCATTCCTTTCATGGGGTTATCTTGTTAGGAAATCCGTATCCTATTATCTTGATATTGACTCTTCTGAGCTGACAGTCGGGTTTTATATTACACCACAAACGAAAAAGGCCGAGATTTTCTTTGTAGAACAATTAGAAAATGGTGCAGGTTATTGTAATTATTTGAGTGGTAGAAGATATAAAGATGTCCCATTGAAAGCAATCATTACACCGCTAATCGAAGATGGCGAAATATATAATTTGCTTACTTCCAATAATCATCAAGAGGGGTGTACGTCTTCATGTTATGACTGTATAAGAGATTATTCTAATCAAAGTGTGCATCATTTACTTGATTGGAGATTGGGTCTTGATTTAGCCAGGTTGTCTTATGATTCTAATGCCAAAATCGATTTTACAGTACCATATTGGCATAGGTTCATCACTATAACGATAAAGAATATTCTTTTAAAACATAAATACACCGTAAAAGAAACAAATAATACGTTAATTGGCGTTGATCCATACGGTGAGAATTTCTGCTTGGTTCATCCTTTATGGTCACCTAAGCGAATTAACAAACTTGTTGGTTCCCTGCCAGGCCATTATAAGGCAATTTCGGTTTTCGATATTTCCAAATTGAATAATTTCTTCGTTGGTGGGTAATGGAATATGAGTGACATAACAAAAGTAAATCAAAATAGTGTAGCCAATCTCTTCAAGCCATCAGAGATTATTGCCATACTCCGTAATCATTTGGCTACTGGCCAAGTGAATCAAAAGGTGGTGTGCCTACGGGGCATTTATTTCAAAGGAGGCTATGTCAATCAGTATTTCCATACTGCCACAGATAGACTTGTCGATGAAAGTTCCAGTGATGAGTTGGCACTTTCTATGCCTCTGAATCTTCGTGATGACCTTGAAAACGGAAATGTCATTACCGTTCACGGTGTCCTTGATCGTTCTATTACGAACAAGGGCCTGATTCAGATTGTTCTGAAGGTAACAGAGGTCGAGAAGATAAAGGATTTGGCTGTCTCTGAAGATGAAATTAAACGTACAGAACTGAGGCGCATCAAGTCAGAGAAAGGTTTCAAAAACGTAGATAGCATACTCGAATCTCTTCTTTACCAAGATAAACGTCCACAAGTCGCTTTGGTTTATGCAGAAACAAGTATTACCAATGATGACTTTGAGAAAGGTGTACAAGCAGCACGTACCCATATTGACTTCAAGGAATACCGGGTGTCTTTTGCGAAGACCAAAGTGTTCTGCCAGACTCTAAAACAACTGGATGCCATGAATTATGATGTCATAGCAATTGTTCGTGGTGGAGGTGCAGGACTTGAAGCATTGGACGAAGTGGAATTGCTCGAAACCTTGGTGAACATGAATACCGCATGGATGTATGGTGCTGGCCATGAGGGTGAAAAGTTGTTCATTCTTAATATCGCCGACAAAGCCATTGCTATTCCTCATGCTTTGGGAACCTATTTCCGAGACATTACGGATGGGGTCATTCAAAAGCGTAATAACTCACGTGCCGCCTTGGTTAAAGAGGTTGAGGGGCAGTTTAAGAAACAGATAGAGGATTCTAACAAGAAGAACCAGGAACTTACAAAGCAGTTGGAGGCACTTCAGAAGCAGAACAAAGCCCAGACCGAAGCCTCTAATAAGAAAATAGAGGAGTTGACAAAGGCACAGAAAGAGCATGAAAAGGTTGTGAAGGAAATGACTGAACAACACAAGAAAGCTACTGAGGAAGCCAATAAACTTCATAAGACTCAGAACGAAGCCTTGCAAAAGGCGAATACACAGTTGCAGGAGCAGTTGAAGACACAAGGCAAAACTCTTACAGATCTTCAGGAACAGCAGAAGAAGCAGCAAGGCGAGTTTAACAAGAGTCTTGGCCAGATGCAGGAAACCAATAAGGGACTTCAGGCATCTGTGACGAAGATGACCAATGAGTTAATGACCGCAAAACAGCGTGTCACAGAGCTTGAAAGCCAAAAGCCAAGTAATACAGGCTATATAATAGCAATCATAGTGCTTATTATTTTGGCCATTATTGGCTTAATCACATAAATGTAATCCCCAATCCCAAGGGGCGTATTAGTTTGGCCGACTATTTGAGAAACAGCGAGTCGTGAGACTCTATTATTTATTAGGCGCAGACATCGGTGACTTATTCAAGTGGACATCTTTGAATTTCCGAGGTTTCAGATGCCGAATAATAGCAAATGCTGTTTGGGAGCGATTC
>CACYKX010000355.1 GCA_902775075.1 uncultured Prevotellaceae bacterium
GCATCGAATACCGTACGCAATGCACCGGACTATGACTCAAATGTACTGTCCACACTGATTCACACCGTAGAGGCTTTTGCGCGTGTAACCTATCAGAGTGTTTACTTGATAGACTATTATAAGCAGGAGTTTCTTTATGTATCAGATAATCCTTTGTTCCTTTGTGGTCATACGGCAAAGGAGGTGAAGGAGTTGGGATATAGTTTTTATTTGGAACACGTGCCAGAGGAAGAGCAGAAAATGCTCGTGGAGTTGAACAGCAGTGGCTTTAAGTTCTTTGATACCTTCGATGATGTTGACAAATACCAGTGCTCTATGTCATATCATTTTCATCTGAACAGTGGGGCAAAGAGCAAACTAATCAACCACCAACTTACTCCCATTCTATTGACCGATGAGGGCAAGATATGGATTGGTATGTGTGTCGTATCGCTGTCTTCACATAAAACTGTGGGGCATGTAGAGTTTCATAAGAAAGGACTCAGCAACTATTGGAAATATTCCTTCGAAAGCCATCGGTGGAAAGAATGTGAGGGAGTATCACTCAAAGAAGAAGAAATTGAGGTGCTGCGGTTATCGGCAGCTGGGTTTACCATGAAAGAAATTTCGGATAGGATGTGCCGTTCATTGGACACTATTAAATTCTATAAACGCCACGCCTTTGAAAAATTAGTCGTGGCGAATATTACAGAAGCTATTTCAAGGGCAACTTTAAACAAATTGTTCTAAAACGATATTTCACTTTACTGCAAAAGTGAGGAGAAATAGAATTTTGGAAAATAGTTCACAGGTTTTCCTGTAGCAAGATTGTACATTGCCGTTGTACATAATCCCGCTGCGATCCATGATGCTATGGACAGTTGTGGAGGTGGGAGCGTTTCGCTTTCTTCCCTGTATTGAGTAACGATTTTATCCAACCATTCTTTTGGCTGATTCCAGAAAGCCCCGTGCCCGATTACATACTCAGCCACCTTTAGCTCAAATCCCTTAGGCTCGTCTGCCAGTTCTGATATGGAATGTCCCAGTGGGTCAACGACCGTAACAAAACCTGCCCACCCAAAATTATATGGATGGAGTACGGGGATTTTTCTTTCCTTGCAGATTTTGTCAAAAACAAAAGGCGTATCGTCCTTGAAGTCCAATGCATTGATGGCTACATTATGGCCATTCAACATTTCTTTTATGTTATCAGGGGTAAGGAACTCCGTATGGTAATCTATCTGCGCATTTGGATTGATACTTAGCAAACGCTCAGCCAAACACTCTGCCTTGTATCTGCCAATGTCATTCTCCGTATAGTTCTGCCTGTTTAGGTTGCTTTTCTCAACCTTATCACCGTCGACAATTGTAATATGCTCAAAACCAAACCGCAAGGCACATTCAGCCACGATACAGCCTATACCTGCACCACCAAGGAATATTTTGTAATCCTTGATCAAACTTTGTTCTTTCTCGCTCACATAGAGCCTGTTTCTACTGTATCTTTGTTCCATAACTAAATAATTGTTTGTGGCAAAAGTAAATGCTCAAACACATATATGCACTACACAAAAGTGTAAAAAACTCTCATTCTACTGATTATTTTAGATTTTATAACATACAATAGTTACATCAAATTGATACATTTGCTGATATTTAATTTTCATTACGAACGTATCACGAGCTAAAGACTCCCGGGAAGTTCTCAGATATACTTTTCTCTGCAAGAGCAGCCATTTACATTCACCGATAAGAAGGCTCTTCTTGTCTATGGATTCTGCCACAAGATCAAGTTCTATTTGCTTGCCTTTAGCTACAGTACCCCACCATCTAGAAGCAACGTCCCATGTAATGCCGAATACTGTGTTTCCACTCACAGCATGTCTGCAAAGGCGTTCCCACTCTTTACCTGCGAAATCGGGATAATTAGAAGTAATATAATTTCTTACGACCGTCAGGGTGTTCCTGTTGCCATAGACATCAGTGGAAAGGAAGGGATAAACAAACTGACTGACAATTCAAACTTCTTCTGTCTGGGTCCTTCTGGTTCAGGCAAATCCTTCCACATGAACATTAATGTTGGTAAACGGCTGCAAGTAATCGGTTGATAATCAGTTAACAAGCGTTTGCAGTCTTTCCAAATGGCTATTGTGCGTTCCATCCTTTTTGATTAATTTTGTACCGCATTTGGAACTTGACAATGAAGCACCGCGGCATAAGAAGTTGCACTGCAAAGCAGATAATGCAACGCCGCTGCACCAAAATTGTCAGACAATGCTGAAAACGGATAAATTCACAAGAACAAGCACTATGGGAAAGAAAAGCGAAACACAACTTAACAGTTCGGGCGGCAGCGTTGTCAACGTAAGTCCACGGCAGGAGTTCTATCGTCCGCGGTAGGTGGCTGAGCTGCTCGGCATCAGCATGAGAACCTATTATCAAAAGACAAACG
>CACYKX010000356.1 GCA_902775075.1 uncultured Prevotellaceae bacterium
TTTCTATACATTATTTTATATTAAGTACATAGAGATCTATAAGGATTCATACGATGAACAGTGGTGGCAGCATCATGCGGCCTCGCATAGTGTGGAGTCTTGGCAAGGTCTTACCTTTGAGTTACTATGTCTAATGCATATCCGTCAAATACGGCAGGCTTTAAACATTGGCGGTGTTGCAACAGAAGTTTCCGCATGGTTTGATCAGGCAGACAAAAAGAAAACGGTCAGAGGTTCACAGATAGACCTCATTATCGAACGGGCTGACAGGATTATCCATCTTTGTGAAATGAAATTTAGCCAGGGAGAGTATAGGATTACGGCAGACTATGAGGAAAAACTCCGTAACAGAATGGTGCTATTCAAAGAAAAGACTAAAAACAAGATGACATTAGTACATACTTTCGTTACGACCTTTGGTGTGGCTAATGGCAAGCATTCAAGTCTGGTTCATAGTGAGGTTACTTTGGATGGCCTATTTATTGCATAGGAATGGATCTACAGAATTGCCATGAATGGATTGCAGAGCGCCAGCGGCTACTTGAACGTATCAAGGAATTGGAAGCCGAAAATGCAGAGTTGAGAAAACGGCTTGGCGAAGATGTAGTTCCTATCAAGCAGGAACCATATGCTATGCAAACTCTGTCACTTCAAGAGAAGGTAGACTTGTTCCGGAGCCTATTCAGGGGGCGCGAAGATGTATTTGCTCGTAGATGGTTCAGCAAAGCGACAGGGAAGGCTGGTTATCAGCCAGTCTGTCAGAATGAATGGGGTCAGTTATGCGATAAGCGAAAATTCAAATGTGCAGAATGTCCTAATCGCCAGTTCTCACCATTAACTGATAATGATTTCTATCGTCATTTGGAAGGAAAGGATGTTGATGGTCGGGATGTCATCGGCCTTTATGTGTTGAATGAGGACAACACCTGCCATTTACTATGTACGGATTTCGACGATAAGAATTGTGAACATAGCTATCAAGAAGATGTACTTGCTTTTGTTGATGTATGTAAGAGCTGGAATATACCATACTCTATTGAGCGTTCTCGTTCAGGCAATGGCGCCCATGTCTGGATATTCTTTGAGACTCCTGTGTTGGCAGTCAAAGCTCGCAGAATGGGCAATGCTATCCTCACGGAAGCTATGAACAGAAACGGAAAGATTGATTTCAAGTCATACGATCGGTTCTTTCCAAATCAAGACACTTTGCCAGAAGGAGGACTTGGGAATCTGGTTGCACTGCCACTACAGGGGCTGGCCCGCAAAATTGGCAACAGCATATTTGTAAACGAGTATTTTGAACCATTTGATGATCAGTGGGAATATCTGCAGAATATGGGCAAACTCTCTGAGGCTGCAATGGATGAGATATTGAAACGGACAGCCAATATTCTTCCGCTTGGCGATTTATCAAAGACAAGCGAAACCAAGCCTTGGGAAGTGCCGATGGCAACAAAGATAGAGAAATCGGACTTTTCGTCTGAGGTTGTTATCACGAGGTCGAATATGCTCTATATCCCGTTGAGCAATTTGTCATCAAAGGTTCTCAATCACCTCAGACGTATTGCATCTTTCCGCAATCCTGAATTCTACAGCAAACAGGCATTGCGTCTATCTACGTATTCAACACCAAGAATCATTTCCTGTGCAGATTTGACAGATGAGTATCTCGCCCTGCCTCGTGGATGTGAGGATGCTGTCACGGCATTGCTCAAAGAAAAGGAAGTGGATTATCTTTTTAATGACAAAACGAATCATGGCAGAATAATCTCTGTGCATTTCAATGGAGAACTACGCGAAAATCAGCAAGAAGCAGTCAATGCTTTGTCCGCAAACAATACTGGCGTACTTTCAGCAACAACAGCTTTTGGTAAGACAGTGACTGCTATTGGACTCATTGCAAAACTTGGTGTTAATACGCTAATACTTGTCCATACGAAAGCTTTACTCGAACAATGGGTTCAGAGGTTGGAGCAGTTCCTTGTAATAGATGATATTCCCGAAGTTGAAGAGGGAAAGCGCAAACGAAAGAAACCACTCTCGCCTATTGGCACCCTTTCCTCAACAGGCAACAAGCTTCATGGTATTATCGACATTGCCCTGATGCAATCGTGTATAGCAGATAATGAAGTAAAGAATTTTGTCAAAGATTATGGCTTGGTCATTGCCGATGAGTGCCATCATGTATCAGCAGTGAACTTCGAGCAAATTTTGAAAGCCGTCAATGCCCGATATGTCTATGGCTTGACGGCAACACCTATTCGCAAAGATGGCCACCAGCCGATTATCTTTATGCAGTGTGGCCCAATCCGATATGCCGCTGATGCCAAGGCTCAGATGCGAGACCAGACATTCCAACGGTTGCTGGTTCCTCGCTTTACGCCATTCAGAACTGTAAGTGGTGAAGACCTTTCGTTTACC
>CACYKX010000357.1 GCA_902775075.1 uncultured Prevotellaceae bacterium
CGAGAGCAGGATATGGTCTGAGCAGCAAGGGGAATACTTGTCAGAAGTGTGCGTGTCTGAACAGGACACCCGCACTCCTGACGTGTATGACCAGATCCAGGCATCCGGCATCCGTCCCATGTGAGGACTGTCGGCAAGCGGAACAGTAAGGCACAGTGACAGCCGTACCTTACGCTGGCAGAAGGGAAACAATGAGGTTCTTTCATCGGCCAACTGTCGCATCAAAAGTCGGCCAACTGTCGCATCAAAATTTTGCCAAATGACCAAACGAAAACTTGCCAAATAACCAAACGTAATGGGCGGATTGTATTATAAATACATATTTTTAGGGTGCCAATAGTGCCATAATAATAGGTTCACAGTTATACTATGAACCTAAACCGTGATTTCAGTCACGAACCACCCTTGCTAACCAGCAAGACACATTATGGAAGAAGCTTATCTTCCGTAACATGGTATTTGCCGCATCGCGAGAATCAAAGGTCTTTGCGCACTCTGGGACTTTAGTCCAAGTAATACGTTTTTTACTGAAAACAGCCATATATTCCTCGTTGTCATTCTGGATGATGTACTGTGTCATAACCGAAATATTGAAGGTAAAACTTGAAAAGAAAAATTGCCCGTATAGCCCGATAGCACAGCTTGGAAGGACTTATTCGACTGCCTCCTCGTTATCTTTCATAGTCTGGATTTCCATGTTAGTGACAGCGAAGATGATACGGCTGCGCTTCTTGCCATCCTCTTCCCATGTGTCGGGCTTGAAGAATCCGTTGCAGGTGACGTACTTACCCTTCAGGTCGTTCAGCTCATCCTTCTTGCTGTTTGACACCCACTTCTCAACAGGGAGCAATGCAGTCTTGGTGACCTTCTCATCACCCTTGTTCTCGGTGTGGCTTACTGAGAGACAGAAGCGAGCGATGCTGCTCTTCTCAAATTCCTTAACTTCAGGTACTGTAGCGACGAATGCGCTGATTGAAAACTCATTAATCTTTTTCATTTTTCTAAAATTTTAATTGGTTTATATTCAATTTATTCGAGGCAACAAAACGACGCGGAAAAGTGGTGCGACATGGATTTATCTGTGAATACACGTTTTGTTTATTGCCCAAAGGCAAAGACCTGTCGGTAAAGAAAAAGGAAGATTCATGGAAAAATCATTGTCCAAGGCCGGTAGGCAGTCCACGGAAGAGCCGGAAATTAAACAGGCTCCCGCTTCGTAACTTCGCGGAGAATAAATGAGTATAACGCCAAGATTAAAATGGAAATGAAAAAGTAGAGTTTACAGAGCGCATCAGCACAGTGCCGGTATAGGAACTAAAAAGAGATGGGCATACCACGACTGTCAAGTAAGCCAGAGAACGAGCGTGATGGATCACCAACCATGCTCCTAATGTTGACAAGAAAGCCTAAGCCTAACAGCAGAAGCATGAGCCGACCTAAAGGGATGATAACTGCAACACCGATTTAACTGAGACACACAGGAAGAGGGTAGCGAGGAGTGAACCAACAGAAACAACCAAGGACTTATGGAAAGCCATGAAAGATTGCAAGGAGGCAGAGACCAAAGATGAGCCTGTGCCATCGGCTATACAGGCATGACCTGTGATGCAGTATATCGGCTAGGATGCACAGACCGTTATTCTGAATGAATGTCCGATAAATGTCCGATAAATGTCCGATAAATGACCGATAGAATATGAAGTGAAAAAAGACCAATAGAATATGAAGTGAAAAAAGACCAATAGGCATTCATGGTATTTGTATCTGTATTATATACCACAAGGATTTGTAGGGTATTCACTTCTGCATTTTCTTTTAGCTTCTCTTTTCTTGGTGCATTACCAAAGAAAAGGAAGCCAGGTGATGCAAAATCGCCTGGCTTTACCAGTGAGGGATTAGATTCTTCCTTGTTCCATGTAGGAATAATAGCCACCGTCCGTTACAATTACATGGTCAGTAAAGTGGATGCGCATGATTTCAGCGGCCTTCTTCACGCTTTGGGTCAGCATGTCATCGTACTTGCTGGGATGAAGGCTTCCTGATGGGTGGTTGTGGCATATAGCCATGATTGTGGCATTATTAAGGACTGCTTCACGCATAATGATGCGCACGTCAACACTTACCTCTGTCAGTCCTCCCATGCTGATGCACTCAGCCTTTATGAGTCTGTAGTTATTGTTCATCAGTAGGATGTAGAAATGTTCCGTTTCCAAGTCCATCATCTTCGGTAGCATATAGTTATAGATACGTGTGGCGGTTCCCATATCGGGCTTGAGTGCTGCCATTGCATTCTGCCTGCGTTTGCCGAGTTCTACGGCTGCAAGCACTTTGCAGGCGGTAGAGGTGCCCACACCTTCTACATCGTTGATTTCATCGAAACGAGCCTTGCCGAGGTTGTTCAGGTTT
>CACYKX010000358.1 GCA_902775075.1 uncultured Prevotellaceae bacterium
GTCGATGGATTGAAATATGTGAAACTGGATAATAAAGGTATCGACATCAAGGGAAAGGCTGGTGCACAGGCACGTGCTATCTTCGATGGTGAGGTGTCTGTCATCTTCAAATACAATGGCTTAAACAATGTACTGATCCGTCACGGTGCGTACATCTCCGTTTATTGTAATCTGAGTACGGTGAACGTGCAGAAAGGTAGTAAGGTAAACACACGCGATGTGATTGGTGCCATTGCGACCGATACCAATGGCAACACGGTGTTACACTTCCAGTTGCGCAAGGAAACAGCAAAGTTGAATCCCGAACTTTGGCTGGGCAGATAGCTATTTCTTGTATGTCACATCAATTCCATCCGACTCACGCATATGTTTGGCAATGGCGTGCCGGTCGAAGGTTACCTTGTCTTTAATGAACTCCGGAATGTTATAGGAGTATAGCAGATTATCGTAAAATTGCTGCGGATTCTTCTGTGGCAGCATGAACGGTTTATGCGCTTTTCCATTCTCATCGATGTAGGTAAAGAAAGGTCGGGTGTATAAACCATCTATTCTTCGACTGCTGAAAACCATCCACCGATTATTATCACTCCATGAGTGGTAACTCTCCGACTGATCCGTATTGATTTCTTTCAATGGGTAAATGTTGTTATCAGCTAGATTCAACATATATAAGTCGGCATCTTTCTGCCAAATAGAGAAATTGCCATATTTGTGAAGGGTAAATACTAAGTATTTCCCATCTGGGGAGATACGTGGGAAGGAAACACTCATCTTTGTTTCCCTTGCATTGTATAACGTATCCACCTTGTCCCCGAAGGTCTCAGTTTCTGCATCAAAATCTATTCTGCATAGACTATAATGTGTGTCTAGATAGCTGCCAGGCATAGGGGCGACAGAGTCGGCCGAACAAAAATACAAACTCTTCCCATCAGGTGAGAACGTCGGGAAGGTCTCGAATGCTTTCTTTGAGGAAAGCAGTGGGCTGGAGAAAATCTCATGTTTCTCGAAGTTATATAACTCAATGTCTGACTCAAAATCATAGACCTCCATATAGTTCACATTATGAGTAAAGACAGCCAGACGTGTCTGATTGGTTGAGAATGCTGCATATTTCTCGGAAGGATGCCAATAAGGATAGACCAGTGGTGTAATGGTTTGATCAGTCTTGGTGTTCAACTTCTCTATCTTATCGTGGTCTAGATAAACCATACCTGCATGTCTTGCCCGCATGTGAAAGACCATCTTTTCAGGATTTCTATTAGGGAAGGAATGACAGTTCACACAATTGTAGGTTGTAATCTTATTCTCAAAAATCGGAGTTTGATCGAAGTTCTCGAGGTTACGTTGGTAAATACCCATTTTCTCCCAGAAAATATAACCGGGTGCGACCAACCGATAGGCAATATACTTATCTACTTTATCGGGAACGATCGAAATAGAGAATGGTTTCATACTTTTCCACTCTCCATTTACTTTCTTGCAGACGGTCAGCTTGATGTCATGTCCTTGTTCTGCTTCCAATAGTTTCTTCCAAGCTTTTTGTGGAATCTGGAAACATCCATCATCTCCTGTAACATTTATTTTTTGCTGCTGTCCCTCGATGACCAGTTGTAAGGATTGCCCCTTAGCTTCTTGAACAACAAAGTTGAGGGGAGCAATGTTCACTGGGATGGTTACCTCTTTATAGTCGGGGAAAATCGTGGGATCTTCGTCGAGCGTGCCTGTAATTTGGATGTCATGGCTGCAAGCGACTAGTGAGATACTGATGAGAAGGTAAGCTATATAAGGTATAAATGCTTTCATATTCCAATCTTAAAAATTACACAATGAATAATACCAATATGTCCGTCCAAATTCGCGTCTCAGTGCGGCTTCCGGATTCAAACCATTCACCTGTGTGTCTCTGAGCTTTTGATTGAATTGCTTATATCGGTTTATCGTTTCCTCTGTTACGCCATGTTCGCGACAATAATCGAGGTTGAACTCATTATTCTCAACCAAGGCTTCTTGAAGTAGGACAGGAACTTCTTCCAGTACTTTCGTTCCATGATATTTGTCCATAAACTGACTTAGAGCAATGGCATATTCGATGGTGTTTCGATCAGGTGTATCGCCATCCAGAATATTCAACAAATCGACATACACTCCTCGTACGAATGGGTATGTACCTTCAGGAGGTAGGTCTTTCCGTTTCTGGGACAATTCAGGGTCTGCTTCAACCAGATCATCACGATAAAGGAATTTGCGATAGGTCTTGGCCCATGACTTGTACCTCCACGTTTTCTCCAGAATTTTAATATATTTCTCTGCGATTGGATAGTCGCCAAAAATAATATTCGTCTTCGCCATCATCTTTGTGATGGAGGGAT
The DNA here is from genome assembly GCA_902775075.1 of uncultured Prevotellaceae bacterium. The sequence goes on from CACYKX010000358.1 coordinate 2,370, forward strand.
TGCCATAGCGGTCGGCTACAAATGAGTCGAACGCAATGTTACGCGCTGAAGCTATATTTCCCATTTGATAGAGGATATGGGTTGAGATGGACCAGATCTCGGGTGTCGTCTCTGCAAAATTACCTTGAAGCATGAGGGAATTGGCTCCATTCTGTGGCAAATCGAATAGATGTGACAAGAGCATTCCTTTATGCGATAACGCTAAGTTCGCATAGTTGGTGATGAGGTAGTTGTTGATGTTGAGATATTTGCTGTTCAAAATCTTATCCCATTCCTCATTTACAATATAATTTTGCAGCTCTATAATCGGATAAATAACGTTTCGACGGCTTCTATTGGCGTCTTGGATATAGTATGCTGCGACCAAAATGAAACATCCCATCGTAAGCCCTAATTCGATTTGCTTCTTTATCTTTGGAATAAATCGTGAGAGAAGGGCAACACAAAATAGACCTATAATAGCAAACCATGAGTATTGAATAGCCAGACCTGGTTGCATGGTGGGCTCATAGTTGAAATCATTCAGGTAGGCATAGCGGCTGCTTTGTATCTCACCTTGAATGATGAAATAAAAACCGAGTAAAAGTACGAGTGCCACAGGAATGACCTGAAGATAACTCCTTTCTTCCTTTTGTATCACATCGTAAACCAAGATGGCACATGCGAGTAGTAGCCCTACAGAACCGGCCAAAAAATATAATCCCAGCGACAAAACACTTGCAAAGGCGATGCGAGGTAGTACTTTCATTGCATGCGCAAAGCGAGCATATAGATATAAGAATACTGCTGTTAGAAAGAAAGAGAAGAATCCAAGGTATTCATAATTGAAATCGAATAATGAGTGGACCTGGAACAATAAGGGAAGAAAGCATATTGGCAGCAGGTATAATGCATTATGGATCCGCTTGATTACGAGCCAAAGCAGGTAGGATGTTGCCGTACCAATGAGGGCTGTGGCGATTGGTCCGATGAGTGGTATTGAAAAGAATTGCCCGATGAAATGGGTGAAAAACAAGGAGAATCCGCTGAGCGTAACGTATCGGTCGCAAAGGGATTCTAAATCATACAAGAACATTTGTTGTTGTTCTCTGTAGAAAAACAAGAAACGTTGCGTCTTGTCTAAGTGATAGATTAAAAAAAGAAGAGCTATCGTACATAATAGTGCGGAAATATATTTTTCTTTATTCTTCATGGTTATTTGATCTTTTGTTCCTTCTTGAGTAAAATCAAGTCAAAGTTACATTTTTTTGATATGAATCAAATAAAAAATAAAGAAAATCTATCATGTATGGGATGGCTATATCTCAAGTCCGTCCAATAGTTGGGTATAAGTCTTGATTGCCTCGTCTATTTCATCGATATAGATATACTCGTCGGCTGAGTGAGAACGTGAGGAACTACCCGGTCCCATCTTAAGTGATGGGAAATTCATCAAGGCTTGATCGGATAAGGTCGGTGAACCGAATGGCACTTTTCCACACTCTATGGCTCGCTGAACAAACGGATTCTGTAAATCAATGTGAGAAGAGTTCAGGCGGAAGGAATGTGCTTTCACTTCACTCTTGACATGTTTGCAAATCTCTTGATAGAGCTCTTCGTTTGAATAACATTCGTTGCTCCGTACGTCAACGAGGAAGGTGCATTGATCGGGGATGACATTATGTTGAGTACCTGCTTGCATAACGGTAACAGTCATCTTGACGGCCCCTAATAGGGATGATACCTTCTCAAATCGATAGTCACGAAACCAGCAAAGGTCATCGATGGCTTGGTAAATCGCATTCACGCCTTCGTTCCGAGCAGCATGTCCTGCCTTTCCGTGTGCAATTACATCCAAAACCATTAAGCCTTTCTCTGCAATGGCTGGTTGCATGTCGGTGGGCTCACCGACCAACGCCATGGTAATTGGAGGAAGCTGGGATAGCACACTCTCGATACCGTTCTTACCCGACACCTCTTCTTCGCATGATGCTAAAAAAATAAGGTTGTATTTTTGAGAGGTTGTCGATAAATACCGGTATGTCTGAAGGAGTGATACTAAACTGGCACCAGCATCATTACTTCCTAACCCATAGATTCGATTGTCTTCGAGGGTTG
>CACYKX010000359.1 GCA_902775075.1 uncultured Prevotellaceae bacterium
GTGGCTATATCCCTTTCAATTGGAGGGGAAGCTTCGATGAACTTTATTTGGGTTCCATCCGCTTTATTTGTCTCGCCTTCTCAGATGAATTCATTGACACTCACTTCGATGAAATAAGAGAACATCGTTCTGATATCGAGGCTCGGCAAGATGACGCCGATTGCACCATCGCGAGTCTGAAGGCTGACAATAGGAGGTACATCGATGGTATTAAGACTGCAGGAGAAAAGGTCTTTTTAATAAGAACTGACTATGAACAAATGATACAGTCTGTTTTAGGCTTATAAAATCCAACATATCGGTTTGAAAAAATATGAACAAACGAACATACATACAAGAGAATAAAGACTGGCTTGAGGCCAAGTCGAAAGAGGACGGTGTAAAGGCGCTCCCTAAAGGAATCTTCTACAAAGTGTTGAGTGAGGGAGATCCGTCAAGTCCTAAACCAACCGTTCGTAACGTCATTACCGCCCACTATACGGGCAAGACTATCAACGGAAAGCAGTTTGATAGCAGTCGTGACGGTGTGCCATTGGCTTGCAGACTCTGCGACTTGATAGAGGGTTGGATCATTGCCATTCAGCAGATGCATATCGGAGACAAGTGGGAAGTCTACATCCCTGCCGAGATGGGCTATGGTAAGTTCTCCCAGCCCGGTATTCCTGGTGGTTCTACGCTGATTTTTGAAATAGAGCTGTTAGGAATAGCATAATCGCACGATAGTACATGGAAATAGAGAACCTGCTGACCTTCAACGACCGCAGAGAACTGAGGGAATGGTTTGAGGTAAACCATCTTTCAGAAAAATGTTGTTGGGTAGCCTGCAACAGGTCGAAGACGGCAAAGCCCGACACGCTTCCTTATCTTGAGATCGTTGAGGAAGCCCTCTGCTTCGGGTGGATCGACTCCACGTTGAAGAAACTCCCTGACGGACGACTGGCCCAACGGTTGTCGCCTCGCAGGAAGGGCAGTCATTGGACAGACCTCAACCGCCTGCGTTGCTACGATCTTGAGCGTCGTGGATTGATGACGGAATACGGAAGGAAGGCTCTCAAAGAAATACAGAATGAAAAGACTTCAGGACTTCTAAGTCGTGATTGATATGAACAAGGTACGCATTACAGCCATACGCCAGACGGTCTATGAGGATTTGATGGCGAAGTATGAGAACCCCATGGAACATCCCTGCGATGTGGTGGAGGGTCAGCAATGGATTTCTGTTGATGGCAGGTGTCCTGAAGGCATGTGTCCGTCAGCTTGGGACTCCATGCGCGAGTTTGTGGAAAAGCTTGCTAAAGGTGAAGGCAATTTCTTTGATGGTTGGATGAAGAACCCGATGAGCGCCATGATTAGTTGTAATGACGGTTTCCGTCCTTTTAGTTTCTATATAGAAGTTGTTGATGAGTGAGCTGAGCGAGAGTATGTTATGGAACCTATGGCATGGATGCCATAAGAAGAGCGAGGGCTGTCAGCATTGCTACGTGTTCAGGCGCGATGCGGAGTTTGACAAGGATTCTAATGTCGTTACCAAGACCTCTACGTTCAATCTTCCCATACGAAGAGACCGACAGGGTAACTGGAAAGTTCCTTCGGGTACGCTCATGTGGACGTGCTTCACCTCAGATTTCTTCATTGAAGAAGCAGATGCGTGGCGTGAAGAAGCTTGGTTGATGATTCGTCGTCGGAGTGACCTGCACTTCTATATGGTTACGAAGCGACCAGAGCGTATCTCACCATGTCTGCCAGCGGATTGGGGTGACGGCTACGAGAATGTTACCATCTGTTGCACAATTGAAAATCAACGACGCGCAGATGAACGTCTGCCAATCTTTCGAGAATTACCCATCTGTCATAAGGAGATTATCTGTGAACCTTTGTTGGAAGCCATCGACTTTCATGATGCACTTGGCTCTTGCATTGAACAAGTAACAGTTGGTGGCGAGTCAGGACGTGATGCCCGTATCTGTGACTATGATTGGGTGCTAAACATCCGAGAGCAATGCATCAAGACCAATGTTCCGTTTCATTTCAAGCAAACTGGAGCACACTTCCGCAAAGATGGAAGACTGTATAACATTGCAAGAAACCAGCAGATGCCACAAGCCAAACGTGCTGGAATAGATTACAACAATGTATACCAAGCAGATAACAGCAGCTCATGTTGATGAACTGACTTCTTTACCGAAACTTTACACCATTCCTTAGTATTGTTTATAAGATGCAGACTTGCATAGCCGTCGATTGGAAGCCAAACTATGTCATAGTTGATGACGCGGTACCCATCTTGCAAAAGAATGATTAAACCTGAATATTTCACGATGATAATAAAAAGTGTGAGGAATTTAACGCTATCCCTTTGGCTATCAAAGGGAAAAGCGTTAAATTTGTAGTGTCCAATTA
>CACYKX010000360.1 GCA_902775075.1 uncultured Prevotellaceae bacterium
CTTTGCGCCTTTGCGAGAATAAAAAAACTGAGTGAACCATTTCTCGCCAAGCCGCTAAGACCGCCAAGTCCTGCATTCCGTAGGAATCATTTGCGTCCTTTGCGCCTTTGCGAGAACAAAAATCTCTTGCGTGAACCATCTCTCGCTAAGCCGCCAAGTCCGCCAAGTCCTGCATTCCATAGGAATTTCTTTGAGTCCTCCGTGCCTTTGCGAGAAAATTAATCCTCACGCGTGAGCTACTCTTTCTCCCACTGCATATCTGCAAACATCTGTCGAAGCTCTCTTGCCTGTATTTCGAGGGTTAGGGCAGGTCGGAGATGGGCGACCTTCAAGGTGAAGTCATGGAAAAGGCCTTCCATTGTGAAGCCTTCCTTGGTCTTCAACAGGTGCTTCACATAGCTTTGGCGGTCGGCAATCATCTTCTTTTCGTCCTCTTCCGTCAGTCCCTTGAGAATATCATATTGCGCATAGAGCTTGGTACGCGGATGCTTCTTCAGCACAGCATTGACAAGATTCACGTATAGGCTCACATCAGCATCAGATGCCCAGGGCGACAACTCGAATGACAGTGCATGCACGGCCTCATTGTAAGCTAAATATACTCCGGTAGCCGACTTGTTGTATTCATACGCCATCATCGCATCCTCACCCTCGTCGCCATCTGCCGGCCACTCATCATAGATGATGTCATCGGGATTGTCCGGCAACTGACAGCCAGAATAGAGATAATCCAATGCATAATACACCTTGAACTTCTTCGGTAGTCCTATTATCGTCAACTTGTCGTACTTCATACATTCTTCCTTTTATCAATATAATCCTTATCAATCAATCCAAACCGCCATCATGTGCCTTGTCGCTATCATTGTATCTGGGACTTTTGAGCTTACCGCCAATAACGTGCCATTATGACTTTAGGGAAGTGTCAACATAATTGAACTGGTTGAAGCGTGGCAAGTTATTTGCCTTACTAAGCAGCTGTTTGAACTTGGCAATACGCTCTGCCTTCATCAGGCCCCGCTTGAGCAGTCTCCTGCTGTGCTTGAACCAGTCGAACAGCACTAAGTCCTCGGCACGATGTTTTGACGGGCGACGCTTGTTCTTCACCATGAAATCCTTGTACGCCTGCCACTTCTGGTTCCACAGGTCATCTTGTTTTACATGATTATGCTTGGATTTTGATAAGCTTGATGATTCGATATCATCTCCTGTAGTTTTCTTTCTTTTACGACCACCCACATTCGGTTTTTGGGGATAGTTCCTCCTGATCTCATCTATCTTCAAGAGCAGTTTATCAAACTCGGCTTTTCTGCTTTCTTTCAAACTTCCTGCAGTCAACAGCTTTCTTTGTCTTAATAGCCATTGATACCGTTGTAAGTCGCTTTTATCCGTTGGTACTTTTTTGTTGTCGTCAAGGTATTTCGAATACCTGTCACACATCTCAAACCATCTTCGCTCCCAAGCTCCCACATGAACTTCCGTTCCGTTATCAGCGTACAGAACTTCATTTCTACCTTTCTGATTAGGGACGTCCTCCGTAAGTCTTGACACGTGATTGATGACATTCTCGTTCCTGTACTGTTTTGTACTCTGAAGGAGCTGGTCAAAAGCGTGTTTCTCTTGATCGGTGAGTTTGTTATTAGAGAAGTCGTCATTAGCCTTAAAGAACCATTTGGCAATTTCCATTTCCTCCTTTATCTCCATCAACGGAGGACGCTCCAACCGGTTGCTGAAATCTACATACATCATGCAGGCGTCAAAGAAGCTCACCTTTCCTTTACCATTGACCTCGTTCTCGGAAATGCTGTTTTCACTTCCTAAGAAAGCCAACCTTTGTATATTCGTCTCTCGATTGAAGACATAAAACCGATAGGTATCGCCTTCATCGGTGAGTTTTAAGAAAGAAGCCACAAGTTCCTTGTACAGTAGTCCGTTATCTAATTTAGACCTGTTATTACTGTACCAAACATATAGACTTCTTTCCTTATAGCGTTCATGTACTGGTCTACGGCCGTTCTCTCTCAAGAACTCTGCATACCTGCGCCATGAATTACGCCATCTGGAGTCTGTCGGTTTCTTAAGTGGATCTATCATAAAAAATCAGTTCTTGAAAATGTCAAAAGCTCGTAACCATTCTTATGGGAGCATTCCGTCATCTTATATGTAATTTCCATACCGCCCGTCAGTGTTATGAATAGTGAGCGTGAACGTTCACCAGCCAAACTTCTTCCTGGTAAGATCTTATACCATGCGTTTACATACTCTTCATTTATGCGTGAGCAGATGTAGTCCTTCACGATTTTGCCTTCACGCCAATCATTGATAAACTTAGGTAACCACTTATATCGCTTAACACGTATATGTATCTCCTGGTCGTTCTCAATGATATT
>CACYKX010000361.1 GCA_902775075.1 uncultured Prevotellaceae bacterium
ACGTCTATCTTCGACAGGTGGAGGAACGAGCATGTGCATATGCCATAGTCGATGGTGATGTAGTTTCCACCAGCCGTTGATGAACCTGCATCTGTCACGGTGCCAGGCAGCATCGAATAGACATCTTCATACTTCGCCCTTAAATCCAGCCCGTAGTGCATCCTCCCTTTCCTGCGGTTCATCGGATCACGCCTCATTCCAAAAGGAGAGTTTATGTGGATGTCCTTCAGGGGTAATGCCACCATCAGGGGTACTTCTGCTACGGCACTGTCTGCTTGCATATCCATGTCTTCTTCTAACGAGTCTTGAACGGTGGTGTCAGTTAGAACCTCCACCATCGTCCTGACGTTTCTCTTCTGTGTCTCTCCAACCGTATGGAATGGAGATGCTTCTTGCTGTGCGTGTATTCTTGCCGTCGATGAGAGGCAGCACAGTCCAATCAAGATAAGTGTCTCTTTCAGCATGTAAAGTTACTAATTTTTGATGACATATCAAAATATTGAGCGTTAAACTTGCATAATGTATGGTGTTTTGTTGTTCAAAGTGCAGTTTTGTTGCTCAATATCTTGATAATACTATTGTGTGAATAATCTCTTGTAAAGCTGGGTGGCTATCTTTGCCACAGTGGTTGTGTATCTTGGGTCTTCTGCGTACCCTATGCGTTTTAGGAATTGGAGATAGTTCCCTCCTTTATAGCGGTATTGGATGAATTTCTGGTAGCCGATAACACTGTCTTCCCATCTGGCAAAGCGATAGTAGTCCTTGTGTTTGCTGTCATATAATCCAAACAGGTTGTGATAGTTCTTGCAAACTGGGCTGGTGAAGTGTCCTGTTTCCAGGACTGCCTGAGCCAACACAAAGAGCTGGTTGCTCAAACCGACCTCCTCAATGACATCTATCAAGTTGGCTAAAGTCAATTCTTGGCTATCTCCAGTATAGTAACTGAGTACCTGTTGGTTATTATGTCTTATTAAAGTGCTGCTTTCCCTCTTCTTGTGTAAGTAATTCTCGTAGAGAATAATCAGTTCCTCCAGTTGTTCTATAGACAAATCAGAATAGTCTGTATTCATCACTTGGGCAGAATCCACTGTCATTGAGTCCTTGATAGCGACGCTGTCAAAGGCTAGTTCTTGCCCCTTGTCCTTTGTGTAGTTCACAATCGGGCGGTAATGCTCTCTGATGGTATGGAATGACTCATTGATGCTTTGTCCTAACACGATGGTTGAACAAAGCAAGGCCATAACTGATATAATCGATTTTTTGGTTTCCATGGTGCAAAGTTAGATGCTAATAGTTCCTTAAAATAAAGGTCAAAGAAAGAAACTCAATATTTTGAGCGATTTTTCAATTATTGGTACTAATCAGCCACCTCGTTAGAACCAATAATATAAAGAGATGCCAAATATCACTATTTTGAGCAGAGTAAAGTCATTCCATCCTTTCTTATCCAGTAATTTTGCGTCAGCAAATTTTCAAAATGCATAAGATCATGGAAGAAAGAAGATTTCACAGAGAGGATTATCCCCTTAACATTCTTGCTGAGTTCGGACTTACGGAGGAGATGATTTATGACCTCCCCGAATTTGTGCATGAGACCCTTGAACGCGGTGGCAAATCGCCCTTGCTGCCAATATGTGTTGAACAACCTTTTGGAGTGACACATGCCTATGCCAAGTTCTGCCTTATCGAGACGGAAGAGGGCCTTGATGTCATGTTCTCACCCAAGTTGAAGACCATCAATCTCGATGCCTTCAGTGATGATGAATGTCAAGCCCTCCTTAGTGGTAAGGTCATCGTTGCTGAGGTTGACGATAAGACCATTACTGATGAAGGGGTAGAGGAGATGCAGCGCATCCAAGCTTTCGTACAGCTTGACCGAGACACCAACGGTGTAATCTATACGCCTACACAAGTCATCGGTCGTAACCTCAATGCTGTTGCCACCGAATATGAGTTGAGTGGCGATGACCTCAATAGCTTCTGGAAGGGCGGTCTTGTAACGCTCTATGAGGAAAATCACCAAGGTCAGAAAGAACCTGTCACTATCGGTGTTGACCTCTTTACCGATACAGGAGTCATCGTCGTTCCAGGCACTGCTGCCAAGTGGGAAAATACGGTGCGTCGTGTCATGCCAAAGTATTCATTCGGCAATGATGGATGTTGGCTCAATAAAGACGGTCGGCTCTCCTATGTTCCCGAAGAGGAATTTAGCAAAGACATCCTCGATGAGCTGGAGCGTATTGCCAAGCAGCACGGAATGTTCAATGAGGCACAGGAACTACGTCATGCCATCCAGGAACCACATGCTCATGCTGACAATGCCGAAGAAGAGCAGCACCAGCTTGTGCGATAATATCAGTAATACGAGAAATACAGTATAACC
>CACYKX010000362.1 GCA_902775075.1 uncultured Prevotellaceae bacterium
CTCTTTGCATCTGCAGAGCACGGGCCTTCATCTCTTTCTGGTATGAGGTCATCTCCGGAGAAATCATCTTTTTGCGATTTGCCAGAAAGGAGAGATGAGTTTCATCACGCTCAGCGATATTTCTTGCAATGGTGTTTGTGGCTTTCAGTTGACCATCTGCACCTTTGTCGGCATAGCGGTAGAAACCGTCTTCGCCTTTCACTACGGTGAAGCCATCGGATGTTGTCATGAAATGACGGAACTCATCGCCATGCATCAGCAGGGTGATGATGGTGCCATCGGGTTGTGGTGTGTCAACGGATTTTGGATTGGCAGGGATTGCCATTAGTCGCGCTGCTGCAAACAGCATTGCAGTCATTATCAGAGTAAGTCTTTTCATTAGTCTTTTTACCTTTGGACTGCAAAATTACGAATAAAAATCCAATATGCCAAGAAAAAAGGGAAATCCCTGACGAGATTTCCCCTTTTATATAAATATGTTAATGAAATTACTTCTTGATGAACTTCTTACCGTTGCGGATAACAAGGCCCTTATAGTCTTTGCTAATGCGCTGACCAGCCATGTTGTAAGTTACGTCAGAATTGCTGCGTGTAGTCTTAACCTCATTGATACCGTCAAGTTCGTAAGTGATGGTGATGGCCAAGTCGGTCATGTGGAACCAAGTACCTGCAAGATCTTTTGTCTTGCTCCAACCATAGAGGCTTACAGATGTCATTCCGTCGCTGGAAATGGTGGTAGTCTCTGTTTTCGCATCATCCTCAATAAACAGCACAGAAGCTTCATCATCAGCCCAATTGCTGTAGTCAGTTAAGAGACTTACAGGAGTGAATATTACCTCATCAGTAGTCGTTCTAGCTTCGTCTACATAGAATTCTACTGTACCAAGTACCTGATCAGCACTGATTGTAACTTGAGTTCCATCTTCAGATTTCTCCATGAACACCCAAGCATCATCCAATCCTAAACTTGCAGGATAGATGCCGCTTACATAATAGCCATCGTAAGCAAGGTATACATGGGCATCGCCACCAGCAAGGTCTTTTGTTTCCACTTGGTTTGTTTGTGAATTATAGTTCATTTGTTTGGCTGTCCATGTAGCCTTAGAGACATATTTGTTGATGTTTGATGCAGGCTGAATGTCAGGATTAGCAATCAGTGTACCAGCAACGGGTGCGGTGGGGTTTTCGCCGTTCTCATTGAAAATAGCGATGAAATGATTCATTGACAAAGCAGGGATGTACAATTCCTTATTCTCTGCAAAGTAATATGCACCGATGGTCGTCATGTCGTTTCTTGTAGCTGTGATGGCTGTTTCGGTCATTGCAACAGTTGCAGCGCCGTAAACAAACTTGCCATTCTTGCTCTCAAAACCTACTGTGCCGAGATTGAAGGTGATAGAGTCGGCACCCATTGAACTGTACTTATTGCTTGCTGTCTCAACAGTTCCTTCCATATAATCCAAGCCATACAGAGACAGATAGGCTTTTTTGTCAGCAACATAGTATTTGATCTCAGAGAACATGTTCTTCTGAGTGACACCCATAAAGTCGTTGATGACATATACTTGCTCTGAAATACCTTGCTCGCCGTTGTCGTCTGCAGCTCTCTTTGATGTCTGTGCCTTTGCGAAATCAGCCTTGAGCTGCTTCAGGGTAATTGTGTTGTCAAGATTCACAACCTTTGTGTTGAATGCCTTATTGGTATTTTTCTTCACTAGGTTCTCTACCGGTGACTTCGGTAAGTTTGCTTTCTGCTGAGCCATTACTACAGTAACAGTGGCTGCGGCAAGTGTTAAGAGTAAAAACTTTTTCATAATTAAATAATTTAATGTAAATAATAAAGAGTTGATTATCTAGTTAGTTATTGCTGTTCAGGACCGTCACCGAATGGGAAGTAGACAGGTTCTGCCATTAGTTTCATGTAATTACCTGATGTTTTTTGATCTATGAGTTTCAGATACGTTGGCTCCTTGATGTTGTCGGTTTCAATCTTGAAAGTACGGCTGTTTGTTTTGCTTTCACCAAAAGTCTGTACGGCATATTGCATTCGCGCACCGTCCTTATTTGGATAGAATACCTCGGCGTTTCCAAGTTCGTCGAATTCACCATTGAACCATACCTCAATCTCATCGTTACTCTTCTCCTTATAGTCGAAATAACATTCTGATACAAAGACAGAATAGGGACTTGCTTTGTCAACAGGACCTACGGTTAAACCGAAGCGGTTACGCATCGTTCCGAAAACGGCATATCTGATGACCAGTTCCTGGTTATAGGCTTTACCAAAAGAGAGAAGACCATTGCGGAACTGATTCCAGCGTGGCTTAGCAAAAGAGCCTAACTCTTCTGTTGTAAGATACCAGATACCGTCAACTAATTGTTCGCAGAGTGTTGGCGTGAATTTCTCCAGTGTAATGTTACCTGTACCTTCCTGTTTGTAGGTTTCTGTATCAGATGCATAGCGGAAGCCATTCACCTTTTCGCCTTTAAAGTTGAAGGTCTCGTATAATGTTATACCGTTTGGAGTGATGATATAAGGCAATTTCTTTGTAAGACGGTTACCTTCTTCATCAGTAGTAGTATAACTTAACACGCGGTTACGTCGGTTGGCTTTCATTTTAATGCTGTCATTGCCAAGAATCATGTGGTAGCTACCTTTCTGCATGACTTTTGCAACGGCGGCAACCTCTCTGAGGTATTTGGCCCATACAGAGTCTGTGATTTCTGTGGTGTCATCGGTAAGTGGTGTCATCACG
>CACYKX010000363.1 GCA_902775075.1 uncultured Prevotellaceae bacterium
TCGTAGACTTCCTGATAATTGACTTTTTCTTTCGGCATAACTTTTCTGTTTTAAAGTTGATGCCGCAAAGGTAATATTTTTATGTGCCGGTGTCAAGGCAGAAAAAAAGACGTTTACTTTTGCATTGCCTCCCAAGCGGTTCTACTTGCTGATGTCTATTTCCCGCTGTATATACAAACGGACTTTGTTCTTTTGATAGAACTGCTGGGCCATTTGTTTATGACTGTACGCAAAATAAGGATAGCGCACATTACAGACATAAGCTCTACGGCACTCAAACTGCATTATATCATGATTCTGTTTGAAGATATCTATTGTAGTTTGCAGCTGTTCCTGAACGGCATGCTCAATCCAGCTGGCACGCTGATTCTTCAATTCTATGAAGATGATATTCTTTGGATTATGGAGCATGGCATCGCACCGGTTTTCTGTTTCACCGTTAGCGCGCCTTATTTCTATCTTGTTGTCTACTGCAATAAAGTTAATGGCTACATTAGTTTTGTTGTTAACCACCGCGCCCCACTTTTCCTTTTCTGAGATATTTGTGTTTACATACGCAGGAGTCTTGGTACGCTCATCGCGATCGTCACAAATGCCAAAACACTTTTCCGCTATGCTTTTCTCATCCTTAAAAAAATCAACATTCTTCATGACGAACCTCCTCTTCGATATCAAGCAGACCATCAAAATGGTCGTTTGTTGCCATGAGTTGCTCATTTAAGGTGTTTGCATCTGTAGGCAGGCCTTCATAAGCATCCAGTTTTAAAGCCCTGCCTTCCGCTATCTGATAGATCGCAAGTGAGGTTGGATTCACAAAGCTCTCTTTGGGTACGATTGCCGAAATGGATTGTTTTTCATTTCCTGTGCCTACCCATTCCACATCGGCATTTGCAACCTTGTCATATACTTGCTTGGCTTTAACGGCTAAAGTCAAATAATTAATAACGTATGGACTATGAGTGGTCAGCACCAAACGATTGTCTTCGCCACTATTTGTATCTGCCAACAATTCGTAGAGCACCTTTTCTTGAGAAGTTGGAAACAAGTTCAATTCCATTTCTTCTACAACGTTTACAAAATGAGTATAGGCAAATTGGTTAGACAGTTGATGTAACATGGCTTCCTTAACAGTATCGCTGTAATGGCTGTTCATGATATTCTCCACCTCCTTCTGCATCTTTTTCTGATCGCCCATCTCCAATGACGATTTCTGCTTACTGTCCAAGACAAATGATGAGAGGTATTTAGAAACCATCAACAGAGAGGACGCTGACTGATAACCGCTTGAGGCTTCAGACAGCCTCACCTTAAAAGAATTACCTTGAATCCAAGGTATGTCGTTCAGTTTGTCATACGTCAACTTTACATCGTCAAATGGAAGACGATAGGTCCTCAACGCTGCCTTCGCCATATCGAATTCTTCTGCAAAGGTCATCAAAGGAGCAGGTATTCCCTTCAGCTTAGAAGTATGGTCTACACAACCTAAGATTGTACGCTCTGCCGGTATATACATAACCTTGGCGTTCCCTATATGACCACTCTTCAAAGGATTAATCGAAAGGTGCCCATCCCGATATTCGAAATCATATACCAATCCAACATAATGGATGTAAGTATCCTCATGGAACAAAGCTGTCAAATTGTTGTATGAGCAAAAATTCTTCCTAAACCGAGAATACTGTTGAAGATAAGATAGACTGTACTGATGACGCGACAAGGCCTTCTCCAACCAGCAAAACAGTGAATAAATCTTGGCAATAGAACTTTTGCCTACTCCTTGCTCTCCTATAAACACTGTAATGCGATTGAACTCTATATGTGCCTCCTGCAAGGGACCAAAAGATTTTATATCCAAAACTTCGTTCATATAGAAATATGTTTTTCGCTAAGCACCGAATACCGAGATTCTTGCCCAAACAATCTTGTATTCTGTAATGTTATTGATCTTATTCTCATCGAGATTTTAATTTAGAACCATATGGGGGGATCTTTGAGGAACCTCGGCCCGTCGTATCAGACAAGATGTCGCTGGCTGATGGCTGAGGACCTATGCGTATTCTTCTATATACCCCGGCAGGATATGTTTATGGACAAGGTAATAGAATATCTTGTACTTCAGGGAACGCCCATCGAGGCAACTGCCGAGAGGCTGTCCCTTCCATGGCGAGCGATGTAGATAATCAAGGAACAACTGACGGTGGGGATGCCGGCATTCCATTTGCCACGGTTTCACAGATGAGCAGAAATGCAAGACTACAGGATGTTGCTTAGCCTGAGCAATACGCTCCCATTTACGCCAATGAAGTGCCTTCTCTTTATCCTTCATGTAGAACATATTCTGCACATTGTACTGATATGGCAACTC
>CACYKX010000364.1 GCA_902775075.1 uncultured Prevotellaceae bacterium
ACTTATCTGTGATATACTTCTCGTAGCCTTTCTGCTCTACGAAAGTCCTGTTGAAGTCAATAATCTGGTCTATCATATTGTTTCAATTTTCAAATCGGCTACAAAATTACTCAATTTTCACTAGAAAATTGCCAAAATAACACATCTTCACTACGGAATTGGGTGTTTTTCCCTATTTTTGTGTAATTTTGTCACCAAAATCGAGATAGAAAGATGAAAGTAAAGATTCAAACAATGCTTGGCGACATTGTAGTTCGCCTATATGACGAGACTCCCATCCATCGTGACAACTTCATCAAACTGGCAAAGGAGGGCTATTATGATGGTACGCTCTTCCATCGAGTGATTAAGGACTTTATGATTCAGGGCGGTGATCCTGATTCAAAGGGCGCACCTGCTGGAAAGATGCTTGGTGTGGGAGATCCCGGTTATACACTTGAAGCAGAGATTAAGGACGGTATCTTCCACAAACGAGGTGCTTTGGCTGCTGCAAGACAAGGTGACGAAGTGAATCCAGAGCGCAGAAGCAGTGGTTCACAGTTCTATATCGTCTGGGGACAGGTGTATAATGAGGGACAGCTTGGCCAGTTCTCCAAACAGTTAAGGATGCAGAAGGTTCAGGCTGCTTTCAATGAACTTGCAGCAGAATATCGTGCGGAAATCATGCAGATGCGCCGTGACAGGAATCGTGCCGGGCTACAGGAATTGCAAGACAAACTGGCTGCGGAAGCTGAGAGCAAGGTGGGGAAATCAGGTTTAACCGATGACCAGTTGAAGATATACTCAACAGTTGGTGGCACTCCCCATCTTGACGGCCAATATACTGTGTTCGGTGAGGTCGAGGAAGGTCTTGATGTAGTTGAAATGATACAAGGTACTGCAACTGGACGCGCTGACAGGCCAGTAGATGACATTGAAATGAGAATGACAATCATTGAGTGATATGTTGGAAACAGGACTGAAACATACAAGTGAACTGACAGTAAGTGAAGCCTTGACCGCTATTCAGATGGGGTCTGGAGATATGCCTGTCCTTGCTACCCCTGCAATGATTGCCTTGATGGAGAACGCTGCCATGCTTGCCGTTGCTGATGAACTTCCTGAAGGTTGCACAACTGTTGGTGGTCATATTGAATCCTCACACCTCAGACCTTCAAAGATTGGGGATATGGTATCTGCTACAGCCGAAGTGACCAAGGTTGAGGGTAAGAAGATTGAGTTTAAGGTGTCTGCTTACTCTGGTGATACGCTGCTTGGTGAAGGAACACACCTGAGATTCATAGTTGATAAAGAACGGTTTATGTCAAAACTTGAATAATATGGGATTCTTGGATTTAGTCAAAGAGAGATATAGCTGTAGGAGTTATCAGCCTACAAGTGTTGAACAGGAGAAACTGGACTATATCATGGAGTGTGTCCGTCTGGCTCCATCCGCTGTAAACAAGCAGCCGTGGAAGTTTCGTATCATCAGCAGCGAGGAGGACAGAAAAAAACTCTGCCAGTGCTACAATCGTGAATGGTTTGCTATTGCCCCTGTTGTTGTCATTGCGTCTATATTGCACGATGAAGAATGGGTGCGCTCTGACGGAAAGCATCACGGCGACATTGACATAGCAATTGCAGTTGAGCATCTTTGTCTTGCTGCAACAGAACAAGGACTTGGTACATGCTGGGTTTGTAACTTTGATGCCGAACTGTGCAAGAAGTCCTTTGGTCTAGGAGAAAATGAAGAAGCTGCTGTCCTGATTCCTGTTGGCTATCCTGCTGACGAACCAAAAGAAAAGAAGCGTAAGGCCATTGAAGAAATCGTAAAGTAAGATGGACTATAAAAAGATAGGCGAAACATATTATGTCCGTATGGATCGAGGCGACGAGATAGTCAGCAACCTCCTCAAAATCTGCGAAAAGGAGAATATTCCATCTGCGGTTTTCTCTGGTATCGGTGGCTGTCAGAGTGCAGAACTACAGGTGTTCATTCCTGAGACTGGCAGTTTTGAAACAGAGCGGTTGGAAGGGATGCTTGAACTCGTATCCCTTAATGGAAACGTGGTTAGAGACGATAATGGTCAACTATTCCACCATACTCATGCCCTATTCTCATTCAAGGGAGGGACCCGCGATGTTGATAATATCGTGGGAGGGTACCAGGATGGCCAGCATGGGATGGCAGGAGGACACCTGAAGGCTACAACCGTCCTTTATACTGCCGAAATAGAGCTGCGTCCTACTATTGGGGGTGCTATCGGAAGGAAGTTTGACCCTGAGACTGGTACTGGATTTTGGGAATTTAAAGACTGACGAATATGAAGAAGCTACTGCTATTGCTGATATTGTTCGTTGTGTCGCCTCGTATCG
>CACYKX010000365.1 GCA_902775075.1 uncultured Prevotellaceae bacterium
CGCCAAAATCGAGCATCAGCGTTTTGGTATTGGCATTGTGACCCGGATTGAGGGTACTGGTGAGAACACCAAGGCAACTGTGGAGTTTAAGAACGCAGGAACCAAACAACTGCTGCTGAAATTCGCCAAGTTCAAAATCATCGGATAAAAAAGAATTAGAGCGCCTCATCATCTGGGCGCTCTATTCTTTTGGTTATTTTGGGTAAATGTTTCTTCTTTCTGAGCCACGCTTCCTTGCGGGCCTCATACGCTTCATGATGTTTCTCTAGAAATCCGTCAGCCATATTATTTGTCTCTACAGGAATTTCGCGAAGATGACTTTAATCTCTATAGGAGCATTCTTGCCACCGACCAACTGCGTACTCGATAGTCCTATCTGATTACTGATAGGAGTGGTCGAAGTCGTAGTACTGCCACTGTTCGTGGTGACAGTTATTGTCTTTGGTTGCGTGATGGGCACCAACACGACCTTATTCCAGTCCGGGTGTTTATTTACCCAATCAGGATCATCAAGTATCCCCATGATCTTATCAACATACATAGTCGAAATCAAGTCGCCTAAGTTTGTAAAGGCGTAATTGTTCTTCGCGAGTGTTGCCACATAAAAACGTTTGTAGTCGTATGTCTTCTCTTTCTCAAAGAAAGTGTACAGACTATCCTTCGGCAGTAAGAGGATGGTCGAAGGAGCGGCAAAGTTATATTTGTCGTTCGGATTCAGACTATTCAGACGTTCGAAGCTCATACTGACAGAGAGCAGATAGTCGTCGAGGGAATTATCTGCCATAATCTCATCTACAGGCAACGTAACCTCTGTGAAGATACCTGCAGGTGCTTTCAGATAGGTGCAGCTGTTGTCACTCACCAGTCGTTCCAGTCCTTCCTTATCATTCGTTACCTTTACAGTCTGTAATACTTCTGAAGTAGATGCAAGCGTCAGCACAGCATAAATAGTCTTCTCTGATCTCGTGTATCTGAAGTAGGTCTTCAATTCGATACGTGACATCTTGGCCATCACACCTAGTCCGTCTGTATGCTTAAAATAGAAACCAGGACAAAGATTTTGGACAAACGTATAAGAGTTCTTGAAATACTCGGGATGGTTATAGTAGTTTTGTAGGATATAGGAACCGTAATTCGAGTATATCTTACCATTTTTGTCCTTGTACGGGTCATTAATAGTCACACGCCCAATGTCTACATAGTTTTTTACGTTACGGGCGCTATCAGAGTAGGTGAGATTGGCTAATGTGAACACCAAGTCTTTCTGCAGACCACCCTCCCTAATGTAACCTTCCTTCTCAGGATCATAGTTACTGTAATAGGTAGCCTCAGAGTCCATCGCCCTGTTTAACTCCATTACACGCATCTTCATTGGGGTTAGGGTGTCACCATAGCAGTTGGCTTTGTCAAAGTAAAACCAGATCTCACAGGAATCTGCTACGATCTCATTGCCAATCTTACTCTCAATCTCAATTTCCTCAGGCATGATCAAATCTTCGAGCATATTAAACTGTGCCATATACTCGTTCTTAACGTAAGTGTCGGTCTCGGGATCTTTCACCATGCCGAAGTAACAATCGAAATTACGAGCATACACAGAGTCTGCAAGAATCGACCTAGTGGTCGCCGAGTAAATACCCGTACTTATCTTCAAGTTATCCGTATTCTGTGTAAGCGAACCTCCGATATTATTCGTATCTTCTGTACAAGAGAATATCGCCATTGCTGTGAATGCAATCGCTGTCAACAATCTTATTTTCATATATTCTTCAGTGGGTATCTATTTTTATTATTTCATTCGGCCTCCTCGGGAAAGAGTTGCCCGTAAAATGCCTCATAGGCATCGGCAAAATCCTCTTGATAGTCAAGCACAGGAATGTTCTTTCCCTCTGCAAAGTCCACAAGGCCCTTATTCACATCTTTGTCTGCCACCACAACACCATCGCTGTATTCTATGGCCATTTTTGACAGTTCGTTAAAATCAAAGCTATCAGGATAGTCCTTCAACAACGCTGCACGTCCCTCACGGAACTCCAGACATTGTTTGAAATCACTTCCGAAATCCTTGTCGAGATGCTGTGAAAAGAGTGAAGTCACCACCTTTGTTTCAGCAAAAGACGGCTCATCGTGATAAGCTGTCTTCACGTAGAAGGGGATGGTAGCACTCATCCAACCTTGACAATGGATGATATCTGGTATCCAACGAAGTTTCTTAACTGTCTCCAGCACACCACGGGCAAAAAAAATGGCACGCTCACCGTTATCCGTATAGTCTTCTCCCTGCTCGTCCTTCTCCATCAGTCTCTTGCCAAAATAATCATCATTATCGATGAAATACACCTG
>CACYKX010000366.1 GCA_902775075.1 uncultured Prevotellaceae bacterium
GGAAGGTGGAAAATGGAGCACTGCCACCATGCTCAAGTACATCGAAGAGCTGGTGACTGTGCTTGGTGTATAGTGTCTGAAATGGAGGTTTCTTTAGTACATTCTTTCTTTCGAGTTTTGTCTTTTATTGTTAAGAGTAGAAAACTACGAAAAGACTGCACAATATTTATGACTTTTTCTTATCTGTTCGTTTCATTTACCAAGTAAGCCGTAATCCAAATGGTACCGTTATGATGAACGGATGTTCTGTGCGGTAAGTTTCAAGGCTACTACCATTTCCGAAGTAATAGAACATATTAGGCTCTAAATACAGACTAAAAGGCTTGAATAGCCTATACTGCACACCGATACCTAAGTTCACAGACCACTGATAACGTGGCTTGATGTCACCCTTTAACGTGTAAGAAGAGTCGGACGTTATGATATACTTTTTATATAGTGAACTATGGACAGGCTTCTCGAATGTCACTCCTCCAGTTGTATAGGCATTGAAACGCCCCTTGCCCCATATATGATAGGTCAATCGCAATGGTATGCCCACATAATCGACCTTCTGGGTTTTCAATAAAGTCGCACCATGAAACTCACTCTCAAAATCAGACTTCAACCTTGTATAAGTCAATCCTGTGCCAAAAGTCCAATGGGAACTTAACTGCTTGTTGAGCGACAAGCTAAAGGTTCTGGGGCGGTAGTGATGCGCCTTCTCACCTAAGGAAGCGTTGCCTTCTGTTGTATTATTCAGTGCTATCCATGACATTTTTGCCCTCTCAACGGAATCCATCAGCGCATTGTTCCTGGCTAAATAATTTACATAATCATCCCATGTATATAATTTGGCCGCAGTCCCACCGTTAGCATAATCTATTACTGATAGGTAGTTCAAATTGGACATGGTTCCATTTGCTCCGGCATTAGATGAATAGCCGAAGTTAAATGTCCATGGGTATTTCTCCTTATTGCTGACACCAGGCGACATACTTTCATTCAATGCCATCATTTTTTCTTCTGGAATTTGTGGAATATGGAGTACGGATTCTTTGGTACCGATACCCTTTATAGTCAGTTGTTTCTGTATAGAATCCATGTGGAATACTACTGTCTCATGTCCGAATTCCACACTATCTGTTATTACCTGTGACGACTTCTTTTCAGTAGGGACAGTTGTTTCAGCCAAAGTATGTCCATCCTTATCATTGATGCTTGATGAGATCAAGTATGTTGGTTGCGTATTCTTTCTATAGGCTCTTTTTCTTTGAGCCCGTTTAGACTGCTCCTGATGAGTGGTTACTGCTGTAGGCTTGTTATCAGAGGTACTGACAGATTTGTGCTTCGTAACGAAATAGATATAGACAGGAATCAGAATTGGAAGCAAGAAGAGCATCCAATAATTAATCAGTATGGTACGCAACATTTTCTTTGCTCGGACCAATTGTGAAGATGAACTGTGAGGATTGATACCAAGCAGTTTTCCTATTTCCTTATGGGAAAGGCCATCCAGAACCGAGAGCTTAAATATCTCCCTATACCCCTCTGGTAGCGATTCTATTGCCGACAACAACAGCTCAAGTCCTATATTCTTTTCTTCCTCGTCTTCTTCGTTCAAAGGTTCTATACACAGACTATACAGAGGAATGTCATCCTTCTCTGCACTTTGCAGAAACCTTAAAGCAAGGTTTCTTACAATGGTTATCATCCATCCCTCCAATTTAGAATTGTCTTTCAGCGACTTGATAGAGGTGAAAATAATGATGAACGCATCGTGCAGAATATCTTCGGCCGTACTTTCATCTTTCACATAGTGCCGGCATATTCGCATTAACTTGCCTGAATATGCCTTATATAAATTGCCGAGAGCCTCACGCTCTCCCTGCTTACATGCGTCTATATCAACATCTACTTTCATAGATATAATTTTCCTTTTTATTAAAAGGAGCAGATTATGACTAAAAGACTGCACGAATTTTGAAACTTTTTTTTGAGAAAACTTAAAAAGACTTGGATTTATGATTAGTGGCCTACTTTAAGGGCAAATACATCATCAACAAGAGCACTATTATAAAGTTCACCTTCTTCATAAAGGAGATATTTGATGAAGTTTCTTGATATCTGTAATAAACGGTGGCCCATGCACTTCCTGGTCACGGATACAAGCCAGTAAGGCAGCACGGAGAGATTCTGGTGCACCTTGATACCTTCGTCGGACTTGTGATAGACAGGCCTGATGTAAAGGGGCCCAAGGGGGATTGTCCGTGGCGGGCAGATGCCGCTGCCTAACCAAAGACAGTAACACATCTATAGAAAAAGAAGGGTATATCCCTTATTCCCTTC
>CACYKX010000367.1 GCA_902775075.1 uncultured Prevotellaceae bacterium
GAAACTGCTGTTTATCTTAGATTTGGTTCTCGCGTAGATGCGAACATCATCACTTTATTGATGCAAACAGATTGGGCAGAGACCCGTGAGTTTATTGCTGCCTATCTATTGAATTGGAAGACTCTTTGTACGTTCTTGTGTATTATTGGTGTCTATTGCCTACTCATACATGTCATTAAAAAGATCCATATCAAGTGTCTTATCCAGTCAAAGTTGTATCGTGCCCTTTCCTTACCGGTGCTTATAATAGGACTCGCTCTACCGTATCTGTCCATTCCGACAACCATGGGTAAGAATCCAATTGTAGGGATCTGTGATGCCATTCAATTCGTCAGGAACTCACATGACGATGTTGACCAATTCGTGTCAATGATAGATAAGATAGAGATTTATTCGGATTCTTGTAAACATCAGTCTCCTACCATTGTACTTGTTATTGGAGAGTCTTTCAATAAGCATCGTTCTTCCTTGTATGGATATGCTCTTCCAACTAATCCTCTGCTTTCCAAAGAAAAGAATCTGGTACTATTTACTCAGGCGAAGACACCTGTTTGTTATACGAGTGGTGCCATGAGATATATTTTTTCACTGAAAAGCTGTGATCTGGGAGGGGCAGATTCTGCTCAGTACGTACTTTTCCCTGCTGTATTTAGAAAGGCTTCCTTCAAAGTGGCTTATTTTGACAATCAATATACGCGCTCACGGGGTGGAGAAGCCGATTATGGATGTAGCTATTTCTTTTCTCCCAAATATATCAATGATCATTGTTTTGACCTGAGAAATGAAACCTTGGAAGAGTTTGATGGTGACTTTATCTCAACCTATAAATCCCAATTCCTCAAAAACGGGGCGTCTTTGAATTTGATTCATCTTAAAGGACAGCATTTTCAGGCGATGAGGCGCTATCCTTTAGATTTTGCCTATTTCACGGTAGGTGATATCCAAAGGAATGATTTAGACGATTCCGAGAAACAAAGGATGGTTGAATATGATAATGCGACAAGGTATAATGACTATGTGATGCGTATGATATTGGATGAATTCCGAAATGATGATGCTGTCGTCATTTATTTCTCCGACCATGGGGAAAATATCTTTGATGGTAAGGGACACCGATACGGACGTAATATTGGAGAACTGTCTGATGAAGAATCTGCGTATAATGTACGACAGATTCCCTTTATGATCTGGTGTAGTGATACTTTTATTCATCATCGACCGGAAATGTACCATGCTATCAGACAAGCTTCGGAATTGCCAGTCTGTATCGACGATGTGGCCTATTTGTTATTTGATCTGGGCTATATTGATTTTAATTATCATCAGCCAGAAAGAAGTCTCGTGAATTCTCAGTATCATCCGCATCAGACAGCTATGGAATGAATCTTTTATGAAAATATCGATCTTAACAGCAACATATAATAGCAAAAGGACACTCCATAATACGCTTGAGAGTGTCTTAAGTCAGACATATACTGACTATGAACATATTATCATTGATGGTGATTCCAAGGATGGAACACTTGATTTGATTAAGGCTTATGCACCTAAGTATGGTGATAGGTTAAAGGTCGTTTCAGAACCTGACCAAGGAATCTATGATGCGATGAATAAGGGAATTCAGATGGCAACGGGAGATGTGATAGGTATTCTGAACTCCGATGATTTCTATACGTCTGACGATGCCCTCCAGGTGATTGCTGATACCTTCGAGAACAATGATGTTGATGCAACGTATGGTGATATCCATTTCGTGAACGAGGATGATCTATCAAAGCGTGTCCGTTATTATTCCTCGGCTGTATTCCGACGCTCCTTTATGCGTTTTGGGCTGATGCCTGCCCACCCGTCTTTCTATTGTAAGAGTGACGTCTATGAAAAATATGGCGCTTTTGATACGTCGTATAAGGTGGCGGCGGATTTTGAGAACCTCTTGCGTATCATCTATGTAGGAAACATTAAAACTAAGTACATCCCCAAAGACTTTGTGACCATGCGAACGGGGGGCGCATCTACTGCTGGACTTTCAAGTAGGACTCAGATTATGAAAGATCATCTAAGAGCCCTAAAGGCTAATGGTATATACTCGAATGTGTTTTTGTTGAGTCTGCGTTATATCTATAAGGTGTATGAATTAGTGAGGAAATAAATGATGAAAATACTGGATAATAGGTTGTTCAATGCGATAGAAGAGGAGGCAAAGGCTTCACCTCGGCGTCGGATGAGTCATGATCTGCGGACGCAGGCGATGGATGAGGAGCCCGATTGGCGGGACAGTTCTCAACGTATGCTGAACGTCATGATGACGGATACGGTGATTCCGA
>CACYKX010000368.1 GCA_902775075.1 uncultured Prevotellaceae bacterium
GATGATGGACAGGAGGGTGTACAGATAGACTTGATTATCGATCGTGCAGATGATGTGGTAAATGTCTGTGAGATGAAATTCTGCAAGTCTGAGTATATTGTTACAAAGGCGTATTCAGAGAAAATAGCTCATCGCATAGAGGTATTAGAAAATATGATGCCATCGAAGACATTCCATCCTACTCTCGTCAGTGCTGCTCCAGTACGTCGTAATGAATACTCTGACACATTCCTCTCTCAAATAACCATTGACGATCTTTTTAATGGATAAGAAGGCACTATTAGATTGGAAGGAAGCAAATAAAGATGTCTATTCCAAATTTAAGCAAGACTTGGAAGAGCAGTTGCTGAAGCCGTACCATCAGACTATATTAGACCTTGGTGACGGCAATGCAGAATCGTTGCAATCTGTCATTGCTAATTTTGCTGCTATATCAACAGAGAATGGATTTGATATAGATAAGTTATATACAAAGGCAGTAGAGTCTGGTGATGTGTCTGCATATTGCTTATGTTGCTATCTTCAATTTGATAATGGTGCAGACCGTTTGGCTGATGCTCTTGCGGATAAAGCAGAGAAGCCTGACGCACAGGAAATCTTAGATGCCGTAGAAGACTACAAACGATTTTACGAGCAGAACAGCAAACAGGAGGAGTCCAAGATAACGGCTGACGAACTGAACATTCTTTCCCTTCGGCGTTGGCACTATGACCATCCAGAAGAATATAAGGAGTTTACGGCTACGTTCCAGAAAGCCTATGATGGTGACATGACTTTCATCCAGACCAACTTCTTCTTCCTGATGGAGATGTTTTCAACCAAAGGTGTGAAGGGTATGATGAAAATCGTGGCTTCTCTGTTCCCTGGCAATAAGCATTACCAGCAGAGTCTGATGGGAAACGATGACAACCCATTGAAGGGACGTTTGTCTGAAATGCTTGATTCTTCTCTCAACAATGAAGCTATCCGTGAGCGACTGCTTTACAAGAATCCCTACCTGTTCAGCTTGTACTATTGGATCATCTTCGATAACGGATTCCTTCACGCAGCCGACCTTATATCCCAGACTTTCCTGAAGCCTGAAAGCACCTATTGGGAAAAGGTTATCGGAAGGAGATGCGTGGAAGCCCTCATTGGTGCAAGTATCGACAAGGCTCATTATTCAAAGGCACAGTGGAAGGAAGTTACCCAAAAGCTGAAGAAAGGAGAGGTCAAGCAGGTTATAGACGCAGCCTTGCTCGAAGTGCAAGGGCGCAGAGGGAGGAAGAGTACATATGTTATCTTGGAGGAAATGCTGCCTTCAGAGGATGCTACTATTCTTATTGGTGAGATTCAGAAGGTGCTTTCCGAGTGGAAACAAGTTGATGATGCAGACATCATCTTACCTTATATCTTTGCGGCATTGGTAAAAGGTTGCCTCACAAATGAAGAATACAATTACCGTACCTTCCATGCTGCCATGAGAGAGAAGTTTCCCGACTACCACATTCGCGAAGGCTTTAACTGGGCCGAGGCTGTTTATAACGCCATTGTTTCAGAAGATAATAGTGGAAATCTTGATGTTTCTGATGCTCAGATAAGACGAGGGCGAAAGTATGCGACTGGCATAAAACTTCGCCTACTATCGGCAATCAATCCCAATATCAACTAAACTCGCAAGGATGCTCATTTTGGGCATCCTTTTTTCGTTTCTTCAGTGTTGAACTGTTAAATAAACCCCTTTATTTGTTAACTATGACTTGGTAGAAATCGTGCTGATTTTTACCAAGGCAACACCCTATGGCATTTCAATACCTTTGCAGCATGAAAACAAAAAATCACATAATATGACAGGTAACTTTATCATGTTGCAGATGGACGACCTCAGGCAGGTTGTCACTGAGATTGTAGAAGAAGTCTGCACCAAGCGCGGACTGAATGAAAAGCCTTCCGAAGAAGAAGGCGAGTGGTTAACCCGTGAAGAGGTGTGCGACATGCTGCACATCACCTACACGACTCTCTGGCGAAAGGAGAACGAGGGTGTTATCAAGAAACACAAGATGGGGCGACGCAACCTCTATTCCAAGAAAGAGGTTATGGAAATATTCTCTTCCGCTATAGCAGATGGTGACAATAATAAAAAAAATAAGGAGGAATGTCATGGGTGAACAAACAAAGTTTATGAACAGTATTGCATTGGCCACGATCAATGCAGTACGAGCGGAAGTCGCACATGTTTCCGACACGGGATTACCCTTGGATGTGTTTCCTGCCAAGGTTCAGGAAATCATTCTTGACCTCGCAGCTGAGGACAATTTTCCTGTAGAATACACAGCCGTT
>CACYKX010000369.1 GCA_902775075.1 uncultured Prevotellaceae bacterium
ACCAATTGCAGATAAGCCTTTTAGTTTGAACACTATGTTCAACAACGGTGGAGAAAAAGATGCTCAAGCATTAATCTGTCTTGCAATAGCAAAAGCAGGCTCTTTGGATATTATGAAAAATCCACAAGATGCCATCAATCTGATTAATGAGTATGCCAATGGCGGCTTCTATCATATTATGAAGTTGATGGAGAATGGTGAAAACTCATTCAATGACTTGGAAAAGGTGAAACAGGAAATATTTTCACGCAACTATGATGAATTAGGTACAGAGATACCAAAGGTTGAGCCAAAGCCATACGTGGTCCCTGAAGAAGCATATAATCAAAAGGATGAAACAAAAGAAGATGTCGTAGATGAGGTCGTTCCTATAACGTCAGCACCGACTCAAAGAAAGTCACATCGTTGGACGTTCAAAGAAGAGAAAGATTTGATTGGATATTTTCAAGCTGGTATGACAATAGACCAACTTGCAAAGCTATTTGGATAAGATGAGGATTCTGTCAGAGAAAAGCTTAGACAGAAAGGAGAGTTATGAATAGGGAAATACGTTTCTTTGACTATGAGCAATGCTATAGATATTATAGCAAGGGCATAGAGGGTGTTCGCCAAAAAAGAATTAATGGTGAAACCATTGTCGCTAAGCCGGTACTGATGGTAGCAATCATTGATGGCATTGATGCGAATGTGTTTATGAATAACCAGTTTGTCCTCAATGATTGGATTGAAGAACGATATAAGAAACTGATGATGCAATTCACTAAGAACTCTCAGTTTGATGGAACGACTGGAATTGAGAAACCTTTCTGGCATTTAGAAACTGATGGATTCTGGCATTTAAACTATCAAGGAGAACAACTCGGTAAAAGTCACACTCCATCAAAGGCATGGTTAAAAGACAATGTTGAGTTTGCCTATTTCGATGAACCTCTGTGGATAATGCTTCAGAGCAAAGTGTGGCGCACGAAATTGCGTGAATATATCATAGAACACAAGTTGACAGATGGTTTTTGGAACGGAAAAATTGCTGCAGATGGGTTAGGCATTCTAGTCGCATTGTTGTTGGCAGCATAAAGATAAATTAGTGTCATCAGTATAAATGCCCATCAATAAATACATAAGTACCAAAGATGCGGTCCGTCTAACCGGTCTTTCAACGCAGGAGATTTACGACCTTATTCACAGCGGTACGCTTCCAGCCCGTAAAGCCCCCAAAAGCGGATGGCGTATTTCCCCACAAGACTTGGCTACTTTGGGGCTTATTAATGAAGAAGGGGCAGACTCTATAGCAGAGGAGCCCCAAACGAAGGACGATATTTCTTATGTGGCAGATGAAGAGCATTACTCGGAGGTATTCAAACGGATGACAGAGGTGAAGCGCAGCCTGAAGATAGCAACGGCAAATCTCAAGAACTTCAACGTCATCGTTGAGTCTGATGGCGGCGATGAAACGCTACGCTTATGCGACTTTTTCCTGTCCCTTGTAGAGCGTGGCGTTCAGGTTCAGGTGGTGTGTATGAAACCTTTCGGCTTCTACCTGTACACAAAGGAAAACTGCCCTCAACTTTTGGAAAATCCACTTTTCGAGTTACGTTGCAATGAGCGTAATCACATGAAGATATTCGTCTTTGACGATGAGTGTGCATACATCGGCTCAGCGAACATAACTGCTGCTGCCATCGGCAAGCGCGCAAGTGGTAGCAGAAATCACGAAGCCGGAATGCTGGTGTGGGGCCCGACTATGATACAGGCTCCGCTACACCACTTTGAAAGGGCATGGAATGACCCAGACATTCTTAAATCTACTTGGAAACGCTTTGCTACGAAGGCAAAGGAGTTGGATAAAGAACTCAAAGAAAGATACGGAAAATGAATATACTCCACTCTGGCCAAGAGCAGACGGCAAGGGTGGAGTTCTAATATTGAGAGAGAATCTCAGCCAACGATGGCCAGCAGGTTGTCGATAATATCGTACCTGACAGGATTGGCAAAGCTGATGACCTTACCGTCATAGACGGCTGACACATCTATGCCTCGTCGCTGGAACTCGTCGATGAGTGCTTGGTCGTGATAGGATCGCATACCAGTCCAGCCGGTATTGCCGACCTGATGATTGAAAACTGTTACTAACTCGGGAATCTGCATGTCTGCAAATTGCAGGGCATACTTGGTGTAATAAATGTGCTGTTGCATAACTTTTGTTTTTGAAGTTTATAAATGTTGCTTCCGCATCGTACTGACCACCGTGGCTAAGTTATCTTATAAGCTCGGTTGGCGAGTCACCCTTTCGGGCAC
>CACYKX010000370.1 GCA_902775075.1 uncultured Prevotellaceae bacterium
TCGAGGCCTTTTTGTATTAATGGGGTATGCTGGGGACGAGCAGGTATGTCTGAGCCTGTTTATGGTAACTCACAGTTTCTCATAATAATCACGTATCTTCTTGGCCATTAACACACGGCGTTCCTTCAAAAATTCAGGGTAATCAGATGAGGTCATTGTGGTAATTCTATGGGGGATACAGTTGGCATCCAGATTTTCCCAGAAAACGGATTCCTCTGCAATTGTACCGCAGGTGAGCTTGTCAGTACCACATTGTGACAGTGCTTGATTGAAATAATCGCTTGGGGCCTTTTTGCCCACGGCAATGTTGACCGTGGTATCGAGATATGTATAGTTCGCCACTTGGTTATAAAGTGATTTGTCGTTATAACCGTTTTGCTTCAGATACTCCTTGGGGAAGATGTGATGAACATCCCCGGCTACAGTAATAAGGTGCTCCACTTTGGAGGTGGTGGACAACAAGGAATGATCACCGAAGAAAACTTGCGCTGCTAAGTAAGTATTGAAATAAGGGCTGCTGATGGAGGAAGTCTCCATACTCTGCACGAGGCGTACGTTCCAGAAGGTATCAGAGAGCATAGATTCTTCATTTTCCTTGAAGAATATTAAAAAGCCCTTGTCCTTGATACCGCGCAAGTCCCTGTCCATCTGAGATTCTGGAGAGGAAATATAGCGCCCGGTCAGGACTGAGAGTACGAACCATTTCTGAATGTATCGCTTGATTTCGGTCTTTGCCACCTCGTCACCGTTCTGCAGGATGAGGAAAAGGGTATATGCAAAATCTAGTGTCATCATTGAGTTTATTAGCTTGGAAGAGATGAAACCGGCAGACTTGATGGCTAGTACAAATTGCTTGAAGTTGTATTCGCTCATGAAATTCAGTATGCCGTTCGCCAGCTTCTTAAAGCTGTTCTCTGCGATTTCCTCCTTAAAGGAGCGGTCCTTGAAATCCCTGCCGGAGAGAAGACTCACCAAGTCACCCAGTTTGCCACGATTGAACTGGTGCATGAAGGAAACACGCAGCATATCATTATATTCCGGGTCGTAGATGTCATCGTAATCGTCCTTAAGCCATTTCATCTTGGCACCGTAGGGAGACTGCATGAACTCAGCATCCACGGTTTTCAGTTTGCTGTAGAATGCTGGTTCTACGGCGAGGTGGCAGAAATAATCGATGGCTTTGCGGAGTAGGTTACCACCATAGCCTTCGTCAGCAGCAATTTTAGACATGGCGAAATCAGCTTCATTGAGCCGCTTCCCCTGGGAATTGATGCGCACGAAGATTTCTGTTACTTCACTAATATCCAGTTGTGGTATAAGCTCAATGGCTCCGATTTGGCAATTCTGTATACCGAGTAGTTTCAGGATTGCTTTATTGACTTCACTTTTCGAGACGGAGGGGTTCTTCGCCGTGAATTCTTCAATAAAGCCATAGCTGTCAAATTCTGGCTTGAATACTTCGGAAATATCTGCAATCCACATGGGACTCTTCATGTGGACGGGGGTCTGTACGGCAAACCGTTCTTCATCCTCACCTGCAATGGGGTTGAAGGCAATGCGGATGGGTTTTTCTTCGTAATTTTCAGTTAGTATGTTCTGTCCGGCTATGGCTGCCATGAGTGCTGTGATACGTTGCTGTCCATCGATGAGGATTTTCTTTCCTACGGAACTGGAGCCATCCTTAAGCTTCACGTTTCCGTTTTGCCAGATTATGATGTAACCGGTGGGGTAGCCGTTGTATAGAGAATCTATCAGGTCACGCACTTTGCTGGCCTTCCAGACAAAAGGACGTTGGATTTCAGGAATGGCGATGTTGCCTCCTTCGATGAAGCCCAATAGGGTATTTACAGAATATTGATTTACATTATATTTGCTCATTGGTTGTTCCTCGATTCTATATGTGGGGGGGAAATCTACATTACAGGTATAACTTGACGACTAAAAGCTAATTTCGAGGCAGAAGCGATTAAATCCTGCTGATATTTTAGAATGCTTATCAAAAGAGATTCTCATTTACTGAAAAATCTGTTTTCTTTACACAGCGAAGTAATAAAGGAGCAGCCCCAGGCGTTTTATGACAGGACAGAAAAATCCATCAAGGACCGGCATGCTAAGGCAGAGCGGCTTGGGGCATTTGTCAAAGCATTGGCCGCCCAAGACGCATCAGTAACGGAGTTTGATGAAGGCTTGTGGGGAACGATTGTGGACTTCATGACCATATACAGCAAGGAAGATATCAGCGTAACATTCAAGGATGGAACAGAAATTCATATAGGGTAACAGG
>CACYKX010000371.1 GCA_902775075.1 uncultured Prevotellaceae bacterium
TTGAACCAGAAATTGTCAAGGACATCCATCTATTGGAAAACTATCTGGCATTACACCACATAGAGTTTACATTCCTGACACCATCTGTACTAGCCAACTTCCAAAGTAAGTCTTCCGACCTCAAACTGGTGATGTCTGCTGCCGAACGTCTATCTAACATCTATTTCAAGGATTTCAAACTGATAAACCATTACGGTCAGACGGAGACCTGCGGTGCAGGTGCATCTTTCGTAGTAGATAAGCCATATGATATTACGCCAATCGGAAAGCCTGGATATCACGTAAAATACTGTATCATGGACGAGGATGGTAACGAAGTGCCACAGGGCGAAGAAGGCGAATTCTGTCTGAAAGGAAATCTGACTGTAGGCTACTATAAGGACCCAATAAGCACAGAGAAACTTTACAAGTACGGATGGCTTCATACAGGGGACATCGTCCGCGAATTACCAGACGGGAATCTTGTATATGTTGAGCGTAAAGACTTAATGGTAAAAATCAACGGCCAACGTGTTGAACCAGGTGAAGTTGAAACGATTATAAAACAGGTTAACGGTGTCAAGAATGCTATCGTCAAAGGCTTTTCAACTAAAGACAGACAATTTTTGTGTGCCTATTACATCGCTAACGACAACATTTCGGAAGAAACGATCCGTGAGTATTTGCACTCCAAGCTGCCAGCTTATATGGTTCCTGCCTATTATGTGAAGATGGATAGTTTTCCTCTCCTTCCAAGTGGGAAGACTGACCGTAAAGCACTGCTTGCGCCTTCCGGTAAGACAAAAGGTATCGTTCGGCCGCCATACGCAGAACCAACAAATACAGTTGAGTGTCAACTTTGTGAAGCCTTTGAAAAGGCACTATCCTTAGACCATGTTGGTATTGATGATGATTTCTTTGAACTTGGTGGCGACAGTATCAGGGTGATGGAAGTGCAGACGCTATGTCCGGAACTGACGCTTTCTTCCCAAATGATCTATACGAATCGCACGCCAAAGAAAATTGCCAATGCCTGCGCACATACAGAACAGGTCAGCTACGCTCCGCAGAAGGACTATCCCCTTAGTCAGACCCAATTAGGCATTTACGTGGAGTGTATGTCACGTCAGGGTGAAGTGGTTTACAACAACGGTATGTTGTTCCGAATGAATCCGGCCGTTGATGAAGACCAGCTTTCTAGGGCATGCGAGACAGTAGTGGAAGCCCATCCCTACATCAAGACTCGATTGTTTGTCGATAGCCAAGGGAATCCACGACAATTGAGAAATGAAGAGGAAATTTACCATCAAAGCGTGGAAACTTTGACTCAACAGGCATTCGAAAAGCTGAAGCCTGAACTGATTCGTCCTTTCGATTTGCTCAACGACCGCCTCTTCCGCTTCCGTATTCTGAAGACCCCAGAAGTACTCTATTTGTTCATTGATTTCCACCATATCATATTTGATGGAATGTCTTTCAACATTTTCCTTCAAGACTTAAAGGATGCTTACGAGCAACTACCCGTCAAAAAAGAAGAATTCACTGGTTTTGAAGTTGCTTTAGAAGAAGGGTCACTACGTAAGACTGATGCATACACTTCTGCCCAGAAGTGGTACAAGGAGCAATTTGAAACCATAAAGGTTTCTTCTCTTCCTATGCCAGAAAAACAGGATTCACATATCACCTATGGACAAGAGTATCTTGAACTTTCTGTTGACTACAATCAATTGCAAGATGCAGCCGAGTATTTTGGAGTCACTCCCAACGTACTGACGACAACAGTATTCGGTTATCTGCTAGGTGTAAACACACATGCTCAGGAGTCGCTATTTGCAACGATCTTTTCAGGGCGACAGAATTTGAAAACCCAACGGACTGTAGCCATGCTCGTTAAGACATTGCCAGTCTATACAAAATGGGATCAGAATACGACTGTCAGAGAGTTGCTCCAGACCACCAAGCAACAGTTAATGGGCAGTATGAGTAACAGTCTATTCTCTTTTGCGGAAGTCAAGGCCATGAACAATGCGATCAACAGCCATATCCTGTTTGCTTACCAAGGCGATTTGATGTCAAGTGGCAATGATCTGTTCACCTATCAGCCCCTGATGGAGAATGCC
The DNA here is from genome assembly GCA_902775075.1 of uncultured Prevotellaceae bacterium. The sequence continues at coordinate 2,100 of CACYKX010000371.1, forward strand.
ACAGGAGAGGAATTGGCTTTTGAGATCTTGCGCAGCAATACAAAACTGATCTTACATACAGAATACCATAGCAACCAATACACCCAGTCCTTCATCCGAAGACTGATGCAGTGTTATAATGCGATTCTTGAGGGTTTCCTCCATTCTGAATCCG
>CACYKX010000372.1:0-766 GCA_902775075.1 uncultured Prevotellaceae bacterium
CGCCCTTTCTTCTGAGGAAGGAAGCCCTCGAAGCAGAACCTGTCGCAAGGCAATCCGCTTGAAACCAGAGCAGGGGTGAAAGCCGTAGCACCAGGCAAAGTCTGCACCGTGATTCCGGCAGCAGCAGCCTCTCTTACGAGGAAGAAACCCGGGTCGCTGATACCCGGAGTACCAGCATCCGTGATGAGACATATAGTCTGACCTGCCTTCAGCCTTTCCACGACACCAGCCGATGCACCATGCTCGTTGAACTTATGGTGCGCCATGAGTTTCTTGCCCTCAATCTCGAAATGCTTCAGCAGAATGCCCGAAGTGCGGGTATCCTCACAGAGAATCACATCCGCTTCCTTCAGGAGACGGATAGCACGAAACGTCATATCTTCCATATTTCCCACAGGCGTGGGCACCAAGTATAATATACCCATAAACAAGCACCAATATATATTCGTGTATATTTTCAAACACAAAGATAGTGTTTTTTCCTCAATCTGCAAAAAATAATCCCAATTCTTTGCTTTTTTTAAAAGTATTAATTACTTTTGTAGCCAATATGACACAGGACCTAACAGGGGAGTCACACCAACCCGGAAGAATTGAAGTGGTGTGTGGATCTATGTTCTCTGGCAAGACCGAGGAACTAATCCGTAGAATGAAGCGTGCGCGATTCGCCCGACAGCGCCTCATCATTTTCAAGCCGGCAATGGACACACGATATTCCGAAGACGACGTGGTGAGCCACGACCAGAAGCACATCCAGTCGACGCCC
>CACYKX010000372.1:808-3008 GCA_902775075.1 uncultured Prevotellaceae bacterium
TGAGAAGGCTGGAGATGTGGATGTGGTAGGTATCGACGAGGCTCAGTTCTTCGACGAAGGCATAGTCAGCGTATGCGATACCCTTGCCTCACGTGGCGTTCGCGTCATCGTTGCAGGTCTCGACATGGACTATCAATGCAAGCCCTTCGGCGCTATGCCCCAACTTCTCTCCATAGCCGACGATGTCCTCAAGGTACATGCCATCTGCATTCGCTGTGGTCGAAACGCATACGTCAGCCACCGCAAGGTCGATGTTGACGGTCAGGTCCTTTTAGGTGAGAAAATGGAATACGAGCCCCTCTGTCGCGAATGTTACCGCAAGGAACAGGCGCGTGTCAAGGGGTATGTCTCAAAGCTGTTTGAATAACAGCCCCTTTCCTGCCCTTCGGGCACCCTTTCCCCGTAAAGGGGCAAGGGGTTAGTTACATTTATTCGCGAAAGGCATATTAATTGTTAATTATTAATTGTTAATTTTAAACCCGTGTTAGAAAAGAAAATCACCTTCGACAGATTCATCCGTTGGATAGTCATTGGCGGAATCGTCATCCTGTCACTCTTCGTGCTCAACTATTTGAGCGCAGTACTCCTGCCATTCTTCATCGCATGGGTACTGGCATACCTCATGTATCCAGTCGTAATCTTCATCGAGAAACGGCTACATGTCAAGGTAAGAGCCATAAGCATCATCCTCGCAATGTTGGCGGTCATAGCTGTGCTCTCAGGAGTTATCTACCTCATCATCCCGCCGATGATAGAGCAGTTCTCCACCTTCACCCGACTTGCCACCACCTATCTGCATCGGGCAGCACATGTAGATAACATACCGGAGGCAGTAACAGCATGGATAAACAATCACTCTGCCGAAATCGAGAAATACCTCAAGAGCGATGATTTCTCCCAGACACTCAAGGACACCATGCCTAAGGTATTCAGCTTCATCGGACAAACATGGAGCGTAGTCGTGAGCATAGCAGCATCATGTATCGTACTCCTCTATATGTTCTTCATCTTGCTCGACTACGAGTATCTGTCAAAGAACTGGATACGCATCTTCCCAAAGTCCACCCACCATTTCTGGCAGGAACTGGCACAGGATGCAGCTAATGCCCTCAACGCATACGTGCGCGGACAATGCCTCGTAGCCCTCACCATGGGCATACTCTTCTGCATCGGCTTCACCATCATCGGCTTCCCAATGGCAATAGGTCTCGGCATCCTCATCGGCATCCTCGACCTCGTGCCATATCTCCACACCTTCGCACTCATCCCAACGGCATTCCTCGCAGGACTCAAAGCCCTCGACACCGGACAGAGTTTCTGGGTAGTCTTCGGCCTCGCCCTCCTCGTCTTCGCCGTAGTGCAGGTCATCATAGATATGGTGGTAACGCCAAAGATAATGGGCAAGCAGATGGGACTCAACCCAGCCATACTCCTTCTCTCGCTCTCCGTATGGGGCGCACTCCTCGGATTCATCGGACTCATTGTAGCCCTTCCGCTCACCACCCTCATCATGGCATACTGGCAACGCTATGTCACCAAGGAAGAACAGCTCACAGCCGCCGAACCACAGAACCAGGCAGAAGTAGAAGCTGATGAGCTTGCTAACAAACAGAAAACAGAACAGGAGGTATAGAGTAAGTTAATTTTTGTTAATAGATATTCAAATATCAATTATCAATTTTTAATTTTCAATTTTATTTTGTACCTTTGCACCCGCATTCTGAAAATGAGTGCTGAAAACGGAGATCCGCTAGCTCAGTCGGTAGAGCATCACACTTTTAATGTGGGGGTCTTGGGTTCGAACCCCAAGCGGATCACACCAAAGAAGGAAGTCATTCGGCTTCCTTCTTTGCGTATATATAAGAACCTTCATTTTCATTTCAAACGCAGAGAGGCAAAGACACAGAGGTTTCTTTTTTTACTTCCCATTTTTCACTTCGTGAGTTTCTTGTTCTATCCACATTCAATCAGGAAGTGAGGATGTATTGTTCCTGCAATGGACTTGGATGTAATTTACTGGGGGGGCTTTTGCACTATCGGAAATTTTTGTTTTTACAACAAATAGGGAAATGAACTGAAGTTTTGAAATGCAATTTTTTTTTTGCATACTGCCATTAAAAAATCAGAGGAATAATAACATATATTATATTTTTTTTTGTACCTTTGCATGGCATTATGATATTCATTGGCATTTGGACGG
>CACYKX010000373.1:0-455 GCA_902775075.1 uncultured Prevotellaceae bacterium
TCTCAGGTCGAAGAAGAGTTGGTGCAGTTCTGCCTTGTTTTTCGTGTCCAGACTTCCTGACGGTTCATCAGCCAAGATCACGGCTGGATGGTTTACCAAAGCACGGGCCACGGCGACGCGCTGCTTTTCACCACCCGAGAGTTCCGCAGGTTTGTGGTTGGCTCTCTCTGATAGATTCATGAAGTCGAGCAGTTCTTCGGCACGACTCTTTGCCTCACTTCTGCTTTGTCCGCTGATGAAGGCTGGAATCATGATGTTTTCCAAAGCCGTGAACTCTGGTAGAAGTTGGTGAAATTGAAATACGAAACCAAGATGTTGGTTGCGGAAGTCGCTCAGCTTCTTGGTAGACAGTTGGTTTACGTCGATGCCATCGATGGTGATGTCGCCGGAGTCAGGCTTGTCTAGTGTACCGATGATCTGCAGTAAAGTAGTTTTGCCGGCACCCGAAGGACCGA
>CACYKX010000373.1:494-4583 GCA_902775075.1 uncultured Prevotellaceae bacterium
AGCACTTCCAATTTTCCAAAACTTTTGGTTATACCCTTAATGTCTATCATATCTATAGTATTAATGTATTCTGTTTATATTGAATCGTTTCCTCAGCCAAGCAATCAACAGCTCATAAGCACTTTGCTGCTCCTGATGTTGTGACTCAGCGAAGCTCATGGTGTCGTTGGCCTTTCCATATTGGTCAGGGAAAAGTATGATGAGATTCTTCCCGGAGAAATATCTGGTGAGTTCATCCGGTAGTCGTTCCAAGGCAGACTTATACGACACGGTGCCTTTGCGCGCTGTTATGACAACGAAGAGATGATCTTCGGCAATACTACTTGCCAGTTTAGGCATCTCGTTCCAGTGTTCCATCTCGCGATATTCCGCTCTAGTCTCTGCATATTGGTTCTGAACAAATTCATTGATGAGAGCCAGCGTATCCCTTCTTCCATGAAATAGAATTCTGCAATCAAGGTTTCTTGCCAGTCTTACCAGTCGTTCTATCCATCGGTAGAATCCTGGTTCGAATTCTGCCCTTGATGGTACAGCCACCTGTATCCTGCGAATCGTATTCAAAGGTTGGTTGAGGCGGGCCATGATGATCTGTCTGCTTAGTCCGTTGAACAGACTCTGATGGAATTCTCCCCAGAACCTTCTCGAAACTTCCTTGTGCATGTGCATTCCGATGATGATCTCACTCGCCTGGAATTCCTTGAAAGCATGCTTGATGCCATTGGCGATGTTGGCAGCGATTCTCACCTGTGTCTGCATCTTCACATCGGCCGACGCTGCGTGTTTCACGCATTGCTCCAGCAGTTGGCGCCCTTGCTGTTGGTTGTATCTCATATCCTTGTCGTCATATACGACATTGAGAGCAACAAGTCCCCTGTTCAGTTTCTGGTTTCTCATCAATATCGCCAGACTGATCAGGTTGTCGGCATATTCCTCATATCGTACAGGTACGAGAATCTTCTCATCGTCCGATTTCTTATCATCTTCTCCTGGAAGAGTTTTGTCGTGGAGGATGATCTGGCGCGATGACCAGTCGGTGACGAGTGACGAGAGAATACAGGTCACTAGGATCATTCCCACAACCCCGTTGAGCATGTCGTTGTCTACGAGATATTTTCCGTTGCCGACGGGCAGTTTCATTCCTACCATTACGATGGCGATGGCTCCGGCGGCATGGGCCGAGGTGAGACCGAATATCATGTGACCGGAAGATAGGGGCATGCGGAAACCGATGCAGGCTATATAGGATGCTAGCCATTTGCCTAAGGTGCCGAATACGACGATACAGAACATGACCCAAAGGATATGACTGCCCGTGAACAATAGTCGTACGTTGATGAGCATACCGACACCAATCAGAAAATAAGGAATGAAGAGTGCGCTACCGATGAACTCCAGTCGATTCATGAGTGGAGAAACGTGTGGAATGAATCGGTTTAGGATGAGTCCTGCAAAGAAAGCTCCGAAGATGCCTTCCACTCCGGCCAACTGGGATAGTGACGCACTCATGAAGAGCATGGCCATCACGAAGATGAATTGCATCACGGCATCGCTATATTTGCGCAGAAAGCGGCGCGTAAATCTCGGTATCAATATGATCATGGCCGCACAATATACAGCAAACTTCAATACGAAGATGAGCCAAAAGACGATGCCGTCTTCATTCTTGAAAGATGCCACGATGGAGGCCAGTGTTACCAATGATAGCAAGAGGGAAAGCATGCTGGAACCCACGCTGAGGGATACACATAACTTGTTTTGCAGTCCGTATCTTGTCACGATGGGGTAGCTTACTAAGGTGTTCGAGGCCATGATACATCCCAGTAGCAGGGCGGCAGTAGGAAGGTAGCCGAGAAGGGATGTCCCCATCCAGTAGGTGAGGGCAAAGGGAATCAAGAATGTGAGTAGTCCGAAAACAAGCATACTTTTCCGAAGAGTTCAAAGGAATTGTCTCTCTCCAGAATGTTGAGACCATATTTTCCCACCAATATTCCTGCCAATACCATACCGATAAGATGCGGAATCCTCAACTTACCCATGATGATAGGTGAGAAAAGGATGATGAGCATCACGACAAAGAAGATGAGTGTCGGGTCGGTGATTGGAAAATATTGTGATATGTTGATCATTTATTGTCTTTTGTTTGCAAAGATACTCTTTTTTTTTATCAGTATCGCTTTTCCTCTTAAGTTTTTTATGTGTGCGCGCGAAGATATGACTTGTGTTACATAAGAATATTATGGTTAAATATGCAATTTGATAGAGATTCATACAAAAAACTGACAAAGTATTGCTTTTATTCATTTAATTTGTTTATTTTTGCAACCGATATACTTCAAACAACTAAAAATAAAGATTATGAAAGTAGCAATTGTTGGAGCAAGTGGAGCTGTAGGACAGGAGTTCCTACGTATCCTTGCAGAGAGAAACTTCCCGATGGACGACTTGGTATTGTTTGGCTCTAAGCGTAGTGCTGGCCGAAAATATACCTTCAAGGGAAAGGAGTATGAGGTAAAACTTTTGCAGCATAATGATGATTTCAAGGATATCGATATAGCATTTACATCAGCTGGTGGCGGTACTTCGGCAGAGTTTGCCGAGACAATCACTAAGTATGGTGCTGTAATGATTGATAATAGTAGTCAGTTCCGTATGGATGCTGATGTTCCTTTGGTGGTTCCGGAGATCAATCCGGAGGATGCATTGAATCGTCCAAGGGGTATCATTGCCAACCCTAACTGTACCACAATCATGATGGTTGTAGTGCTCAATCCTATTGAGAAACTCAGTCATATTAAGAAAATCCATATCTCTTCTTATCAGAGTGCTTCTGGTGCCGGTGCCGTAGCAATGGCCGAATTGCAGCAGCAGTATAAAGAGATGGTAGAACTAGGTGAGGTGAAAACTATCGAGAAGTTCCCTCATCAGTTGGCTTACAATGTCATTCCTCAGATTGATAAGATGACGGAAAATGACTATACCAAAGAGGAGATGAAGATGTTCAACGAGACTCGCAAGATTATGCACAGTGATGTTCGTACCAGTGCTACCTGTGTTCGCGTTTCTTCACTTCGCTCACATTCTGAGAGTGTATGGTTCGAAACCGAGAAACCACTTTCTGTAGAAGAGATTCGTGATGCGCTCGGGAAGGCTCCGGGTGTCACCCTTGTTGATGACCCTCAGAATTATATCTATCCAATGCCTCTGGAGAGTGCTGGTAAGGATGATGTCTTCGTGGGTCGTGTGCGCAAGGATCTTGCCGACGACAATAGCAATACTTTATGGCTCACCGGTGATCAGATTCGTAAGGGTGCTGCCCTTAATGCCGTTCAGATTGCAGAATACCTCATCAAGGTGGGTAATGTAAAGTAGGCGATTATAGCTTTTCAGTATAAGAAAAGGTCGGGATTCTTTTTAGATTCTCGGCCTTTCTCTTTGTATTGGTCTGTGCTTACAGCATCTTCTCCAGTTCATCGACAGCGCTGGCGATATCCTGTGCGAAGGTCTGATGGTTGCGAAGGAAATGCTCGTTGCCGTGCGCAAGTAGACGATAGAGTTCTTGGTTCATCTCTATGGTATATTGGTCGATGGCATATTCTATATCATCTTTCTGCCAGTCTATGGATGACTTGGCATAAATATTCCATTTTTGGTGGAAGAAGCAGTAAGCTGATTCTATACTGTCTTTACTAATCATTTTTCTGTTTGTCTTGAAATCTATTGTTGCGCAAAGATACGAAAAAACTGCTTATTCAGAAACTTTGTGTCGATATTATTTTGTATCTTTGCGCCTATGATGAAAACCAGAATCCAGAATCTCCTCACAGAGATGAATAAGAGTATCTATGAGAAGAATAACGAGATAGCACTTTCTCTGTTGGCCGCTTTGGCAGGCGAAAGCATTATATTGTTGGGACCTCCGGGTGTCGCCAAGTCTATGGTGGCTCGTCGCCTGAAGGTTGCTTTCTCTGATGCCAGATCTTTCGAATATCTCATGTCGCGTTTCTCAACCCCTGATGAGATCTTCGGACCGGTGAGTATCTCTAAATTAAAGTCCTCTGACCGGTATGAACGTGCTGTCGACGGATATCT
>CACYKX010000374.1 GCA_902775075.1 uncultured Prevotellaceae bacterium
CGTCACCATTACTTCACGCTCAGGCTTACCGTTTTCATCATAGTAAGTATCTATGGTTCTATCTAGTTGGAATACCTCCCCGTTATAATTGGCAGTTGCTCCACAGTTTTCGCCAGTAGGATTGCAGATTGTTTTCATTGCGTCGTAAAGAGGGTGTGACGCAAAGAACGCTTTCTCTCGGATATGTTTGAATTTGGGCATTTCGTGTTGTATTTTTGTTTATGGGGTGCAAAAGTAGCAATAATATGCGACATTGAGTGGATTTTTGATGGAAAATTTGGATTGTTGAATGATTTGTTGTATATTTGCCGTCGAAATGATGGCATAATGCTAGCATATTATATAATAAAAGAGAACGGATATGGCACAATCAGCAGTAACTGTCAGAATGGACTCTGAAATGAAAATGCAGTTCGACGCACTCTGCGAACAGTTTGGTATGAGTGCTAATACTGCTTTCAATATCTTTGTGAAGGCGGTGATAAGAAGTCGTAGCATTCCCTTTACTATCAAGGGTTCACCAAATGCATTGGACTTGTTTATGCAGCAAAGGATTGCTGCGGAGTTAAGTCAAGAGCCAGAACTCTCGCTAGATGAAATCAACGCGGAGATTCGTGCAGCAAGGGCGGATATACGTAAGAGGAAGGGCAAAAAAGCATGATATACGCAGTTATTGATACCAACGTGCTGGTATCGGCCCTTATCACTCACAATTCGCTGTCGGCAACGGCTAAGGTTGTGAGGCTGTTGCTTAATGGTGAGTTTACGCCTTTGTATGAAAGCGGTATCATTGAAGAATATCAGGAGGTGCTTCATCGTGCGAAGTTCAAACTTGGGCCTGGTGTTGCTGATGCGTTGATTTCGTTTATCAAGGAACATGGAATCGAGACATCAAGAACGGCTTTCCAAGAATCTATGCCCGACGAGGACGATCGTGTGTTTTATGAAGTATCATTGAGTGTTGATGATTCTTTTTTGGTTACAGGCAACTTCAAACATTACCCTCAGACGCCTAAGGTTATTAGTCCTGGCGACTTCTTAAAAGTGATAATGGATTCGAACGAATAGAGTCAGATAGTTATTTGCTGGATGAAGTAAAAAAACTATTATTTGAGACGTAACATTTTCGTTTTTTTGCATACTATATTAATAGAAAAGTATTACTTTTGCAAAACGAAAAGAATGTTATGAAACAGGATCAGAAAGAACTATTTGACGTAGTTGTGGACTACACCTACGCTCTTGACACGTTGGATAACTATGATTATCAGCGATTGGGTATTAGTGATACAACAAAGGAAGAGGTATTCCATGCTACTTATGAGAATGCTATGGAGGCTATTCAGACACTTCGTGAGAAATTTGGTGGCTCTTCACTCTTTGGCAATGAGAAGGATGAGTCGTTCAAAAGCAGCATCGGACAGATTTATCAGACGTTTGGTGGCGATGAGCTCTATCCTAGTGTGGAGGAGAAGGCTGCTATGCTGCTGTATCTGGTGACGAAGAACCATTCGTTTAGCGACGGCAACAAACGCATTGCTGCCACGCTGTTCCTTTGGTTCCTGAATAACAATGGTATTCTGTATCGTGAGGACGGCTCAAAGCGACTGGCTGATAATACCCTTGTGGCTCTGACGCTGATGATTGCAGAGAGTAAGACAGAAGAGAAGGACGTGATGGTGAAGGTGGTGGTGAACCTGATTAACCAGCGGAACGAGTGATATAATAATAAGAATGGTGTAACCTGCAGGGCTACACCATTCTTGTTATTGTGAGGCAGTTTATAACTGCATGTTTGGTTTCATGTCATCATGACATTTTACGGTGTGTGGCTTTGAAAGGGAGTAGGGGGATGTAGCGCGAATATCCTCTACGTTAGAGCCAAATCCGATGACGTATTTTCCTGCAGCTGTCTCCCATGATTGGGTGGCTTCGTTATATGATGCCAGGTCGTAGAGTGATAGCTTCATGGTGACGGTCTCACTCTGGCCTGGTTGCAGTTCGCGCGTCTTGGCAAAGGCTTTCAGTTCGCGTGCCGGCTTTTCCAGTCCACCGGCAGGTGCGCTGACATAAAGTTGCACAACCTCCTTGCCTGCTCTCTTACCTGTATTGGTAATGGTGATAGAAGCGGTGAGCCCGTCCTTCGTAGCCTTGACCACG
>CACYKX010000375.1 GCA_902775075.1 uncultured Prevotellaceae bacterium
CGTGGGTATCACCATTCCATCCAACCGTGCCGTATCTCTGCTGACCAGCGTATGTAGAGCGAGTGAGGTTTACCACACGCTTTGTATTGCCAACCTCTGCACGCTGATTCTCGTAGATACCCATAGAGTGATAAAGCGAATATAGACTACTACGCTCAACTCCAAGAGCCTCGCTTAGCACATCCTTATTCAACTGCCAGCGATATTCCTGATCATCCCATCCATAAGGCTTCTTCTCATCGTAGAGAGAATGCGATGGAATGCGGTTCCAGTCACCATCGAGAGGCTCACTTGAGTCACACCACCAAGCATCAAAGCCCTGAGAATAGAACTCATTCTTGGCATAAGACCAGTAGTGTTTACGAGCTTCTGGATTGAACACATCATATACATCGTGCTCAAGCATCATACCGCGTTTCTTAAAGTCTTCAGCCTCTGGGCACCACTGAGGGTTAGGCCAGATGCTGACCATAAGTTTCGCATTGAGAGAGTGAACAGAGTCGGCAAGAGCCTTTGGAGAAGGATAGTACTTAGGGTTCATCTTCATATAACCCCAGCCCTCTGGCCAGTAGTTCCAGTCCTGTACTATCATGTCGATAGGCACATGACGACGGCGGTACTCCTTCAATGTGTTTATAATATCGTCAGAAGAGACATAGCGTTCCTTTGACTGAGTATATCCAAATAAATAACGAGGCATTAGTGATACTTCGCCTGTAAGATAGCGATAGCCTGCCACTACATCATCAAGACGAGCACCCTTGATGAAGTAATAGTCGAGTGTCTTTGCGCCCTCAAGTTGCATAGTGGTGATGCTACCATCATTCTTGAACTTCATGGCACAGCCAGCATCGAAGAGAAGTCCATAGCCATTGGTTGAGCATAGCATAGGCAGCATTGCCTTTAGGTTGTGCTGAGTAAGATAGAGTGTCTTACCCACAAGGTTGAGATAGTCCTCCATGTGAGAGCCGAGGCCATAGAGAGCCTTCTCGTTTTGAGAAGAGAATGACACATAGTAGCGAGTGCTCCTGCCTATGGTGTCTCGACGGATGATATCCTTCACCGTCACTTTGCCGTTAGCTGTTTCCTCTACATGAGCAGATTTCTCATCATAGATAATCTTCTCTTGTACAGAAGGTTCTGCCTTTAGCGAATTTGGTATTTGATTGAGGATTATATTTTTATCCTTATCCTCAAAAATGATTCCGTTATTTGTCTTTGAATATTTTATGGTTAGTTCTGAACTTTGGAAAATGATTTCGTCGCCATTTTCCGTCTTTTCTACTTTTACACTCTGGTTAGTATAAACGCATGCCCCTGTGTTGTTTTCTTGTAATGAACCGTCATTACTCCACTGAACACGTACAATAGAAGGGGTGATAAAGTTTATTCTTAGTACTGGATCAGCAAAAGCTGCCAATCCAATACCAAGAAAAACAGATAATATAATGGTCTTTAAAATACGCATTATTTCTTTTAGTTAATGAGGAAAATCTTGTTTACACCTTTGTAGGTACAGGTGATAGTTGCACGACCGTCATTGATCTTACCTATCTTTACCTGTACTGAAGGATCAGAAGCCTTGACCTCAAGCTTTGAGGTATCAGTCAGTTTTCCATAAACCTGATAGCGGTTGCACTCCATATAGGCATTAGTCTGAGTTGTGTAGATAGGCTTTGCTGGAATTGCAAGTTTTACACCATCAGCATAGATGTCAACAGTAGGAACTACAGGAATATTACAATCAAGCCCTGGCTTAGAGAAGCCCATACCTCTCATGTCGAAGAGACCGAATGGACGGTTGTTGTTTGGACGCTGGTAAGGACGTGGAGCAGGAGCCTTAACCTCTGGACCCTCTACAACGAAGTAGATAGCGTGTTTGCCCTGAAGACCTTCAACTGCTGGTACTGCCGCTGTGAGCTTGAGAGCCTTGTCTCTCTGCTTGCCATCAACATTGATAACTGCAATTTCCTTACCATTCCATGCAGAATTAGCGTAAGGACCATCAAGCATTACATGAATCTTGAATGCCTCGTCTGTGCGTGGGGTGATGAACAGGTTGAGAGTTGTGCCATCACCAGCCTTTGTGCCGGCAAATGCATTACAGCCCTTAGTGTTCTGTGCAAGACCTCC
>CACYKX010000376.1 GCA_902775075.1 uncultured Prevotellaceae bacterium
TGCTGCAACACAGATATTCACACCCAATTGGATAGTGAAGTATATGGTGCAGAACACAGTTGGACGTATCTATCTTGACAACCATTCTACTGCTGCTTCGGAATTCAAACCGAAATGGAAGTATCTTGTTGAGCCATCAGAGCCTACTCCTAAGGAAAGCATCTACAAATTCAAGGAGTTGACAGACCTCCTCGTTGGTGACCTTGCCTGTGGATCTGGTCATATACTCAACGAGTGCTTCGACATTCTCTATGACCTTTATATCTACGAGGGTTATAGCCGTCGTGAAGCAATCGAAAACATCTTTATGAAGAATCTCCGAGGCGTTGATCTTGATACTCGTGCAAAGCAACTGGCCATGTTTGCATTGATGCTCAAAGCTTGTCAGAAAGATGCGTCTTTTGCAGATGCCCATGTCTTGCCTCATGTATTATCGATGCCAACTCCTATTCCACAGGAGGAAGTGCCAAACCGTCTTCAGCAATTCTTCCGTGAGACGCCTTCACGTCAACAATTGTCAGAGCTTACAGATGCTTTCGAGTTGATGCAAGATGCCGATTCTCTTGGTTCTATCATGAAGTTCGATGTGACAGATTCCACATTATTAGCTATCCGGCAAGCATTAGATTATTGGAATAGTCAGCAATTTTTACCAGAAGAAGTAGAGGAAATAATTCCGGCTATGGAATTGATTCTGACTTTGACGGATAAATATGCAGCTCTTGTGATGAACCCACCATATATGGGAGGTGGTAATATGAATGAGGTTCTATCCAACTATGTAAAGAAGAATTATGAGGAAGGTAAAGCAGATCTTTTCTCAACATTTATGCTTTTGGCAATAGAATGTTTAGGTGCAAAAGGTAAATATGGTATGATTAATATGCATTCTTGGATGTTCCTGTCATCATTCGAGAAGTTACGTCGTTCAATGCTCAACAACAATCATATAGATTCTCTATTACACCTCGGTGCTCGTACATTTGATGAGCTCTCAGGAGAAGTGGTACAGAATGCAGCTTTTGTAGTTACAAATATACAGAGTAATACCAATGCTGGAACCTATTATCGTCTTATTGATGGAAAAAATTGCGCAGATAAAGAGTCTATGTTTTTTGATGCTCAAACAAACCATACAAGCAAGATATATTTTCCAAAAGTTGAACAGGAATCTTTTAAAAACGTACCTTACACAATATGTGCTTATTGGATTAGTAAAAGAGAAATGGAACTTTTCCAAGGGGCAAGAATTGGAGATACTGTAATACCTCGACACGGATTAGCTACTTCTGATAACAAACGTTTTCTTAAATTATGGTCAGAAATTGATATCAATAAAGGTAGTCTTATTATTAGGAATGATAGAGCAAAGAAATGGTTTCCTATGAATAAAGGAGGCGCATTTAGGAAATGGTATGGTAATAACGAATGGGTTATTAATTATGAAAATGATGGAGAAGAGATTAAGGCTTTTGCTATTGAACTCTATAAATCATCTTCAAGAACAATCCAAAATACTCAATTTTATTTTAAGCCCAGCTTAACTTGGAGTGCCTTAACGAGTGGTAAACTTTCGTTAAGGTGGTCAGATGAAGGAGCTATTTTTGGTTCAGGAGCTCATTGTGCTTTTGCAGACGAGAGAACAATGAAATATGCAATTGGCTTAATGAATGGTGTAATTTTTGATACCTTCTTGAAATTACTATCGCCAACATTAAATATTAATGTGGATGACATAAGAGCTGTTCCCTATGTAGTAAACAATGAAAAAGAGATTGTTGCCATTGTTGATGAATGTATTTGTATTACGAGGAAAGACTGGGATTCCCACGAATCCTCCTGGGACTTCGAGGCAAATCCACTTGTATCTCTTCGTAACGAAAAAGTTGCACAAGGTAACTTGGATTCCTCTTTCTGTCTGAGAGAATTTGTGGAGGAGTTCGAGACTCAATGGGCTGAACGTTTCCAACATCTCCACGAGAACGAAGAAGAGCTGAACCGCCAGTTCATTGAGATTTATGGGCTTCAGAACGAACTGACCCCTGAAGTTCCAATGGATGAAATCACCATTCTACAACAAGGTGAGATAAGCATAGTAAACAACAAAATAGAATGGCATACTGATGTACCATTGCCCATCCACAGCCTACAGTTCAGGAACTGCAAGAATACTGGTATGGTGGCACTCAGGTTTATATTGATGATGATGGTCTGATTCCTATCTTACCCCAGAGTTCTCCATTTGAAGATAATCTTGTTAGCCGTATAGCAGACTTTATACGCATTACTTTTGGTGAAGATAAGTTGACAGAGAACCTGAATTATATTGAGCAGCAGCTTGGACAAACCATCGAACAGTATCTGCTAAAGGATTTCTGGAAAGATCACAAGAAGATGTACCAGAATCGTCCTATCTACTGGCTTTTCTCGTCAAAGAAGGGAGCTTTCAAGTGTCTTGCCTATATGCACCGCATGGATGCCTACACAGCAGAACGAGTTCGCAGTAACTATCTGCTGCCTTACATTGAATATCTTCAGAACCAAATAGCCGACCTCGAAAATCGAGCTTCCTCACTCTCTACAGCAGAGAACCGTAAACTTCAGAATCTCCAAAAGGTTCTTGACGAGTGCCGCGAGTATCATGAACGTCTCCAGGTTATAGCAGAACAAGCTATCGCTTTCGACCTCGACGATGGCGTTGTTGTAAACTATGCCAAGTTCGGTGATATATTAGCAAAAATAAAGTAATATGCTAAGCCCATATAGTATATTTCAGACACCAGAAGATGTAAGACCATACATCGATGACAATGAGAAGTTGAT
>CACYKX010000377.1 GCA_902775075.1 uncultured Prevotellaceae bacterium
AGGATGGGTAACAACAACTCTTTGTGAATGATAACGGCACAAACGCCAATAATACCTCCAATGGTCAATGAACCAGTATCACCCATAAAGACTTGTGCAGGGAAGGCATTATACCAAAGGAAACCGATCATAGCTCCTATAAATGCGCATAGGAAAACTACCAGTTCCTCTGAGTGGGGTATGTACATGATATCGAAGTAGGAGGCATAGCCAATGTGTGAAGACACATAGGCTAATATACCTAAAGCCACACCGACGATTGCTGAGTTTCCTGCGCACATTCCGTCCATTCCATCATTAAGGTTTGCACCGTTTGAAACTGCTGTTACTACAAAAATAGTCATGAAGACGAAGATCATCCATCCAGCAGCGACCTTATACTTACCGCAAAAGCTCATAACACTGGAGTAATTCAGATTGTGGTTCTTAATGAACGGTATGGTAGTCTGGAGTGACTTTACAGCCTCACTCTTATGCTTAATCACAATTTCTTGGTTCTGCATTTTAACATCCATATTCTCACGTACAACTACATCAGGGCTAAGCCATAGTGTGAGTCCCACGATAAATCCGATACTCACCTGACCAATAATCTTGTATTTGCCTTTTAGACCATCTTTATTACGACGGAATATCTTGATGTAGTCGTCGAGGAATCCGAGGAATCCGAGCCATAATGTAGTGGCTACCATCAGAATCAGGTATATATTTCGGACGCGACCTAATAGAATAACGGGTACTAAAATACTAACGATGATAACAACGCCGCCCATCGTTGGTACACCTTTCTTTTCTACGCCAAATGGATCTATGCTGGGATCACGCTCCGTTTCAAATATCTTTTTACGCTTCATCCATTTAATAAAGCGCTCGCCAAACCATGCAGAGATTAGCAGCGAAAGAATGAGAGTTAAAAGAGCTCGGAACGAGATGTAGGACCACATATGTGAGCCTGGAATATCGTACTGGTCGAGGAATCTAAACAGATAGTATAGCATAATTTATTAAGTTTTAAGCATTAAAGATATCACGAACAACTTCCTTATCATCGAAATGGTGTTTCACACCCTGAATCTCCTGATAGTCTTCATGTCCTTTACCGGCAATCAAAATAACGTCACCTTTCTCTGCCATCATACAGGCAGTACGAATAGCCTCACGACGATCCACGATACTGATGACTTTCTTCATCTGTTTATTATCGAGACCTGCTAACATGTCGTTGATGATATCTTGGGGTTCTTCAAAACGAGGATTATCACTGGTAATAATAACCTTGTCACTTTGTTTAACAGCTTCCTGAGCCATGAGTGGACGTTTCCCCTTGTCACGGTTTCCGCCAGCGCCACAGACAGTGATAACTTTGCCTTTACCATCCAATACCTCATGGATAGCATTGAGTACGTTCTCTAAGGCGTCAGGTGTATGTGCATAGTCAACGATGGCAGTATACCCTTCTGGTGAGTGGATGGGCTCCAGACGTCCGTTAACGCTCTTTAAGGTGCTTAGGACAACCAGGATATCCTCTGGTTTCTTACCCAACATAACTGCAGCCCCATAGACAGCCAAGAGATTGCTTACATTAAATTTGCCAATGAATTGCACTCCGACTTCTCTACCGTTTATGTCAAGGTACATGCCTTCGAAATGACATTCGATAATCTTTGCTTTGAAGTCAGCCATCGTCCGTGTAGAATAGGTCTTGATTTGTGCCTTACAGTTCTGCACCATAACAGCACCATTCTTGTCATCGGCATTCGTGATGGCAAATGCATCCTTGTCCAAACCGTCAAAGAAGGCTTTCTTCGCATTACGATAGTTTTCAAAGGTTCCGTGGTAGTCCAGATGGTCGCGAGTAAGGTTGGTAAAGATTCCGCCAGTGAATCTCAGGCCACCAATACGTTTCTGTGCGATGGCATGGCTGCTACATTCCATAAAGGCATATTCGCAACCAGCTTCCACCATCTGGGCAAGCAGATGATTCAGTTCAATGGGATCAGGTGTTGTATGGTCTGCTGGGATTGGCTCACCCTCGATGTAGTTACAGACGGTAGAGAGCAGTCCGCATTTGTGGCCTAACTTCCTGAACATATTATATAATAAGGTGGCAATGGTGGTCTTA
>CACYKX010000378.1 GCA_902775075.1 uncultured Prevotellaceae bacterium
ATACAAAATATTTGCTTTTTTGCTCGTTTAATCGTATATTTGCACCGAAGAAAAATTGGGTTTAAATGAACAATTGCAAGAGTTCAAATACAAAGGATGAGGCTATCCTCAGTAGTGCAGATGGCTTTACCGCCTTTAGCTATGGCGGCTACAACATCCGTTTCCGGGCTCCATATAGCCTGGAAAGGTATGTGGATGTCGTTAAGTGGGATGATGGCTATCTGGTAGTGCTGGCCAAGTACAGCCATAATGCTGAGCCCGAGGAGGAGTATATCGATCTGAAGCCTATCCTTGAGGGGTTGTATATCGACTCAGCCTCTTTCTTGAAACCGATTAAAAGTGTACGAATAGCTTATGCGTGAGCAACTAGGATGCTCAAGAAGAAGTAGGAAGTAGTAAGAATCAACATGAATAGAATGAGAGGAGTCAGCCGAGGGCTGGCTTTTCTTGGCTATATGTCGGTTTCAAGTCAAAATCGCCTCATTCAGCTGACTGATTTGACTGTCCGAATTGACTGAACATGCTCCGATTTAGCTAGACGGAGCGGGGAAAGAGTTGGAAATGCACAAAATAAAGAAAAAGTGCAGATTTCTTGGTGAAAAGGTTGAGTTTTACGAAAAATGTTGTAACTTTGACGCCACTAAATAGTGATTATGACATTTGAAGAGATACAAGAGCTTGTAAAGAAGGATGAGCATCGCTGCCTGGAGTTGAAGAAGACTACGGGCGAACTGCAGGATGGTATGCATTCTGCCTGTGCTTTCTTGAACACGGATGGCGGCTGGCTGATATTCGGTGTGGCACCGACGTCGCTGAAGATGCTTGGACAGCAGGTGACGGATAATACGCAAAGGGAAATAGCGCAGGCACTGACAGGACTCTATCCTGCGGTGGAGGCGAAACCTGAATATATCGATGTTTCGGGCAGGGATGGCGACCAGCTGATAGCCATACACTTTGATGGATGGAAGTGGGGGCAGATGCCTTACACGTATCGTGGATGCCCTTATTACAAGTATGAGAGCACTACGCAGGTGATGTCTCAGGAGATATATGAGGAGCGACTGCGAGCTGCAAAGCCGGAGAAGTTTGCCTGGGAAAGACAGGTGGCTGATGGCGTGACGCTGGCTGATTTGGATGAGGAACGGATTCGTGGGGCTGTGCGTCTGGGCGTGGAGCGTGGACGTATGCCTGCAACGGCTGGGGGTGACAGCTTGGAATCGATTCTGGGTAAGTGGAACCTGATGCGTGACGGAAAGGTGATGAACGGTGCGTTGGCGCTGTTTGGCAAGAGTCTGGGCGGATACACCCAGATGGGGCTTCGACTGGCTCGGTTTCGCGGTACGAACAAGAATGAGTTTGTGGATAGCGGAAAGGCTAGCGGCAATTTCTTTGATTTGCTGGATGCAGGCATGGCTTTCTTGTTTAAGCACCTATCGCAGAGCGCAAAGATTGTGGGATTCAAAAAGGAAGAGCAACTGGAGATCCCGGCTGAGGCTTTGCGTGAAGCTTTGACGAATGCGTTTTGCCACAGACAACTGGAGAAATACAATCTGACACCAAGTATCGCAGTGTATGACGATCGCGTGGAGATAGAGAACCCAGGGCGGTTGCCGCTTGACCTGACACCAGCTACGATTAAGAGTTCGCATGCATCGTACCCATATAACCCGCTGATAGCAGAGGTGCTGTACAGGTCGTCGTTCTTGGAGAGCTGGGGATCGGGTGTGAGCCGTATGGTGGATGCCTGCAAAGCACAGGGCGTGCCAGAGCCTGAGTACGAGGTGAATGGCGGTTTTGTGAGAATAGTTTTCCGTAGGGCTACGAATGGTGATGATAGTGTAAATGATAGTGTAAATGATAGGCGAAATGATAGTCTAAATGATAGTCTAAATGATAGTGTAAACGAGACATATCTTACTATTAAAGCTAACCCTGGAATACAAAGAAAGCGAATTTCGGAATTGACTGGGAAGAGTATTCCTACAGTTGATAGGCATATTGCATTATTAGCAAAAGCAAGTCTGATAGAACATCGAGACTCTGATAAGACTGGCGGGTATTATCCTGCCAAAGGATGACAGGGGTACTGCCAGAATCGCGAAATAATTCACATAGAGAGAACGGAAAGGATCGAAAAAAACAGAAATAACCCTTTCAAATGTTTGTAGCTCTTGTCAGAGCCTGTGTGCTAAGTGGTGTGGGAGTGTCTTTAAGAACGGGTTCTTACGCCATGCCCATACCACTTATCACGTAACTGCGTTATTACAAACATCTGAAAGAAAAAACAACGGCTTGGAAAGCCTAAATAACAAGGTTACATTGAGCAGAAGAACGGAAATGTGAACATGGCGAATCACAGATTCTTGGGATATGGGGTCGCCTGACGGCGAGTAATCGAGTTCTACTCGCTTCGCTCGTCGAAGAAATCGAGCAAAATCATAACAAATTAAGCAAAATCTTTTTTGAACATGTAATTGCCATATAATTGGAACATTAATTTCTCATTAATTGGCTCGCGCTAAAGCGTGAGTAAGTTATGGTCGCCTAAAGGCTCAAAATTTCAAGAAAATCGATTTAGAAAATTATAGGGACCTGAAGGTCCAGAAATATTTGAGTGCCTCATACGAGGCAGAAATTCTACAAATCTGAACAAAATCGAACAAATATTTTTATGAACATATAATTCTTGGACTAGCCAAGCGACCAAAGGTCGAGCGGCCATATAATTGGAACATTAATTGGTCATTAATTGGCTCGCGCTAAAGCGTGAGCGGGAGGGGCACACAGAAAGCACGGAAAGCACAGAAAGGAGAATCGTAGACGATTCTGGAAATAGGAGTCGCCCAAGGGCGAGAAATCGAGCAAAATCGAAACAAATCTAACAAATAAAATGAAAAAAAACAAAAAAAACAATTTATTCCATGGTAAGAACGATAACAAGAAAGCATTTAAAACGTTGATGCCAGTATATTTTAAACATTAATTATATGTTCATAAGAAGAAAATCGATGATGTAAAGATCAAGATGTTTTTTGTTTTTTTTCTTATTTTTAATGTGGTAATAATGGTTTAGTCACGGAAAAGTTGTATATTCGCAGCGTGAATCTAAAACTATAAGATGTATGGGAAAGTTTGAATTGATGGTGTTGCCGTATGCGATGGACGCATTGGAGCCGGTGATAAGC
>CACYKX010000379.1 GCA_902775075.1 uncultured Prevotellaceae bacterium
ATAAGCCTTGGCATACTGACCGCTTTTAGACTTGCTCAGTATGTAGGCAAGAGGTGAATAATAGATGGAATAGGTAAAACCGTCACCACTGGCATTCAATTGGCGTACCCTCTCACGACTCCATCCTGCATAACCCTCAGAATTCTGCAAAGCTGCCTCATACTGAGCGGAACTTGGATAGAAATTGGGGTCTTGGGTACTGATTCTGTACCATTCGCCACCATTGATGATACTGTTATCATCCGTAGGAGGATTATAGTTACAAAGTGTCTCGCTCCCTGCATCCTTACGATAAATATATACACGTTGGGTATAGTAACTGCCCTGTGCAGCTGAAGCCCAGTCATCTATCCATCGAGTGAGATTATAGTCACTCAGGTTGAACAAGTTGCCGATATTCTCCTGCCCTATCACTGCGGTCAGGACTTGTGTGGCAGAAAAGTCCTTGTACTCCTCATACATATTCCTGACATTATCGGCAAGGGTGAGCACACTGCCCACCTTCTCCATGAACGTCCCACCGAAGCTGGTTCCTTGGAGCAATTGATTCACGCCATTGTTATATCCGGCATTGGCAAGGCCAACACCTTTGCTGATGAGATTGTCAAGGTCAGCCTTCAGGTTCTCTTCCGAAAACGCCCCCTCAATATCATCTCCCAGGTGCTCGAACAGTTCCTTCCAGTCTATGCCGCCTAATTTGGCCAAGTTGAAAACTGCTTTCAGTTCTTCAGCTATCTCCAGAAAGGCAATATCATTAAAGCTAAGCGTGCTATTGGTGACAATATTCTCAAACTGCTGACAGAGAGATTTGACATCATCACAGGTCTTCAGAAGGTAACTGCCCCAATAGATAGCCGTCGAGGGGTCTTCTATCATCAGCTGGGCACAGACGATCATCTTTGGAATGATACGACGTGAGACAATCTTATAGATACGGTTGTAATAGTAGTTTTCCTGACGGTCATCCCACAAATTAAGATTCGTGAGTGCTCTCCTGTCAAGGTACTTAGATGAAAAGATACCGGCACTGGCAACCTCGGCAGCCTTGTAACTGTCATAGATTTTTTGAAGGTTCTCATTATGAAGAGCCTCCATAGCCGCCTCGGTAGTGAAAGCCTCAGACATGGCCTCCATCGTACCGTAGTCCACATTGATACTATAGTACTGAGCCTTGACACTCACTGGGAATGCCAAGGTCAGTAACACGAACAATATGAACAGCGACTTCTTCATAATTATCAATCTTTGTTTTGGTAATGTTTTCTAAGTACACCTATGAAATCATCAGCTGCCATCAAAGCCAGCTCAGCACTATCTTTGGAATAGTCTGAAAACTTGTTTATATAAATCTCTTTTGCAATTTCATATCTGCGTTCTTCCCACTCAGAATCTGTCAACACAAAGGATGGGTATCTTTGATATTCCTCGATACTTTTGTCATCCATTTCAAGATCCAGACCATACTCTGCTAGTGTAATCTCAATAGTTCGAAGTGTCTTGTGTCCAAAATTTCTCAGACGAAGGAAATCTGTTCGACTCATTTTACACAAGTCGAGGACTGTTTCAATCTCGAAAACACGTAAGGCAGACAGAATACGCATGTTTGACCCGTGTCCAAATTCCATCTTTTCTATGGGGGTACATAGATCGATGTGCTTGTTTCTTGTAATCATAATCTTCTATTTTAGGTTTAATACGTGACCTGTCTGATTGACTTTCTGGGCGAAAGCCAATGACTTGCTGATGCCGGACTTGTTCCAGTCACGGACATAGACTTCTATGGCTTTCTGATGAGAGCATTTCAGCTCTTTCTTATAGAGTTTCAAAGCCTCTTTCTCCGCTCGTTCCGTCGTATAGGTCATATAGCACTCCCTCGGTTCTTCAACACCGAAGACATCGCTGGCAAGACCACGGCGGATAAACACCTCGCGGAAGAATGCACGGCCTTCCTTGTTCTCCAGTCGATTGATGGTAAAGATCTTGCGGCATTCCACATCGGTCAAGCCAAGGACAGCCTTGATGTCATCGAAACGCTCCTTGAACTTGCCTTGG
>CACYKX010000380.1 GCA_902775075.1 uncultured Prevotellaceae bacterium
CATCTGTATCACCAACGAGCCCTTCCCTCGCATCTTCAAAACCCGTACGATCAACAAGAAATGGGGTACTTATTATGGCCCTTACTCCCATGTGGGTAGCATGACTGGGGTACTTCATCTGATCAAGGAACTCTATCATCCTCGCACATGTAATACCTCTCTGACAAAAGAAGGCGTTACCTCCGGGAAATATAAAGTGTGCCTGGATTATCACATCAAGAAATGTATGGGGCCCTGTGTTGGGAAACAGAGTGCAGAAGACTATCAGAAGAACATTCAACAGGCTCGAGAAATCCTGAAAGGCAACACCCGTCAGGTGCTACGCGACCTCAAGGAAGAAATGCTAAAACTAAGCGAAGAACTCCGCTTTGAAGAGGCGGAAGAAGTGAAGCGTAAATACATCATGCTAGACAGTTTCGTGACGCGTAGCGAGGTAGTGAGTCACACCATCAATAACGTGGATGTATTCTCTATCACCAGCGATGAGAAACTGGCATTTATCAACTATATCCACGTTTCCAACGGCAGTATCAATCAGAGTTTCACGATAGAATACAAGAAGAAACTGAACGAGACTGACGAAGAATTGCTGCAGTTAGGCATCATCGAACTGCGACAGCGATTCAAGAGCGATGCCAAAGAGATCATCGTACCAGAAGAGGTGGATGTGGAACTTGAAAACGTCACCTACACGATCCCTCAAAGAGGGGATAAGAAAAAACTGTTAGACCTGTCGATTATGAACGGAAAGCAGTATAAGTTAGACCGACTGAAACAAGCCGAGAAACTGAACCCCGAGCAGAAGCAGACGCGCCTGATGAAGGAGTTGCAAGATAAATTACACCTACCCAAACTACCCTATCATATCGAGTGTTTCGACAACTCTAACATCTCTGGTACGGATGCGGTAGCCTCTTGTGTGGTTTTCAAGGCTATGAAACCCAGCAAAAAAGACTATAAACACTTCAATATCAAGACGGTAGAGGGTCCTGATGACTATGCTTCGATGAAGGAAGTGGTGCATCGTCGTTATACACGTCTCGTAGATGAAGAACAACCCCTACCCGACCTGATTATTGCTGATGGCGGAAAGGGGCAGATGGAGGTAATCCGCGAGGTGATTCAAGATGAATTGAACCTTGATATTCCTATTGCCGGACTCGCCAAAGACGATCGTCATCGCACCAACGAACTGCTTTATGGTTTCCCACCCATTCATGTGGCCCTGAAAACAGATTCTGAGCTTTTCCACGTGCTGACGCATATCCAGGATGAGGTGCATCGCTTCGCCATCGAATTTCACAGAAACAAGCGTTCTAAGCGTGCTTTGCACTCTGAGTTGGATGATATCAAGGGCATAGGTCCAAAAACGCGTGACGAGCTTCTAAATGGCCTCAAATCGGTTAAGAAGATCCGTGAGGCAGACCTTGAAACACTCGCTAACCTGATTGGCAAAGCAAAAGCAGAAATAGTGTACAATTATTTCAAAGAAAGAAGAAAATAGGCATTTTACAGCCATTAAGGATAAATATTGCTAGCATTAATGGTAGCAATTTCTGCATTTAATGGTAGCAATATTTTCCATTAATATCATCTGTTTCTGGGCATTATAAAGCAAAAACGAGAGTAAAACATTTTCCTCAAAAAGGGTAAATTGTGACCTGGGAATTTGGTAGTTTCAAAAATAGTATGTATCTTTGCAAACAAATCAATAAGCAATGAGAGCAGTCATACAACGAGTCAGTCATGCCAGCGTCACCATCGAGGGCTTCAAAAAGTCAGAAATCGCCCAAGGATTCCTGATTCTATTAGGCATCTGCGATGAAGATACGATGGAAGATGTGGATTGGCTGGTAAAGAAAATCGCTAACCTGAGGGTATTTGGCGATGAGAACGACGTCATGAACCGTTCGATTCTCGATGTTGGCGGCAATTGCTTGGTGGTCAGTCAGTTCACACTATACGCCAGCTATAAGAAGGGAAATCGCCCGAGTTGGTTCAAGGCAGGCTCTCACGAGCACTCTATCCCACTCTACGAGGCTTTCTG
>CACYKX010000381.1 GCA_902775075.1 uncultured Prevotellaceae bacterium
TTTCTCGTCGAACTTATCTTTGATACCAGCATCGAGCAAGCCTTGTTTGATGCGGTCTGTCAACTCTCCAGGAGTGATACCTTCATCCTCGATGATCTCTCTTGCGAAGTTGTTCACGTTCAGATAAGGCAGCGTCTTCATATGACCTGTCTCGCCCATCACGACCATCTGGTCAATGATGTAATCAAACTTTTCTTTATTCGTCATCATACCTCACAGCTTTTAATCCCTACTAAAATAGATTCTAATAATAACTATGTCCATTCATCTTTCCCAATCGGTAAATACCGTAAAGAATGAAGATTATAATAATAATTCCGACAACAGTATAGAAGAAACCTTCTGCACCATTAGGGAAGTCGATTTCTCTAATTTTAGGGAACAACCAAGTTAAGCAAAACGCAATCAGGCTTACCAGGGCAATTGTCCGCCAGAACCAGTTTTCGACCATAGATGACGTAATATCGTTTGATGCCTGTTCCGCTTTCTTTTCCACGACTCTCCCGATTCTCTTTTCAAAGTCGCTGGCTATTCTATCTAAAGGCTCTGACAACTTGTTTGCCTTTTGGTCTATCTGTTTTCCGACAGATTCTCCGGCATTCTTAACAGCATTCTCAAAGTTACTGATGCCACCTGATATGTTGTTGAGCTGCGCCTTGGTCGAAGAATCCAGGTCAACAGTCACATGTTTCCTTGTATTGTCAATGACATACTGCAGATCTTCCTGATGCTGCCTCTTCCTTTCCTCTTCCGTCGGTACTGTTCCGATGGCTTCGGCAACGGTCTTCATGGAGGCAGAGACAAGACCATTATCCTTTCGGATTTCATCGATGGCCGTCCTGATGGATGACAGTTCATCCTTCATGGACTCCAGCTCTGAGTTATCAGCAGACTGTGATGGAGCTGCAGCATGTTCTTTCTGCTGTGCTTCCATCCTCGCCAGCACCATCTCAATATTGTTGAGATAGCCTTGGATATTGTCTATTGGATTCTCACTGTATTTCCCCATAGCCTGATTCTTTAATTAATATATCCTCCAGTCGTGCCAGGACATCGTTTAAGGCATTAATCGTTGTCTCTGGTATATTCTGTCCAAACAGTATTGCAGCATTGGCATCATGTGCCAGCTGGTTGATGTTGTTAGACATCGTGGCGATAAGCCTCAATGCCTCTGTATGTTCTGGAACCAGCACTTTGACGGGGCGGTCTGTAACTATATAATATATCAGATCACCCAACGTCATGTGATAGTCCTTAGCGCTTGAAGCGAGGCTTGTTTTCTCGCTCGGCTTCAGGCTTATCGTTACCCTGGCCGTTCTTTTTTCCTCTTTCGGCTTCCTGTTTCTGAACTTTAGTTCTTTCCTTGGCGTCCCTTTCGGCTTGTCGTTTTGCTTCATCTTCTTTTCTCTTTTGTGCTTCCTGGATGGCCCTCTGCCTCCGGATGCGGTCGTTCAACTTTTTCTGTTCCTCTTCACTCAGACCAACCTTGACAGATGGAACAACTGGCTTAGTAGTGTTGGCGGTTCTTGTGCGAGGCTTCCTCTTCCTACCTTCCTCTTCGGTAGTGGCACCTGATGCCTGGTGCTTCAGCTTTCTCTCTTCGCGTCTATCCCACCCCTCAGGATAGTGCAGTCCATATTTCTTAGAAACATCGACTGCAGCCTTGGCCATTCGTTTGCCGAGGTACTGGGTATTGATGCGTTCACCTTTGAAGTCGTTTATCAACATGAGCATGTGATAATGGTCATTATCAGTGTTGGTATGCTCAGGAATGATATAGGGAATGTTGTCTAAATCGATGCCTCTATTTTTACATTCATTCACAAACTCGTGAAGCATCAGCTCACGAAATTTAGGGTCTTTAAGGCGTTCGTTATCTTCATCACTATGGCTGATGACAACACTGTAAGCCTTGACCTTAAATTTCGGATTGACGTATGCTTCCAGCATGGCAAGTTGGGCTGTAGGACTCATGTTAAGTCCTACGCCATTCGCCATGATGACCTTGCCTCCCTTCTCTGGATG
>CACYKX010000382.1 GCA_902775075.1 uncultured Prevotellaceae bacterium
TAAAAAATGAAATGATAAGATAGATAGGGGAAATTAAATTGCAACGAGAGGGAGACAGTTCTCTTTAATATTCTAAAAAAGCAATAGTGCTGTAGATTCTTACGAACATTTATATATAATAAGGATATGGATAAGAAAAAAATAATGACGATAGCTTGCGCGTTTGCCGCCTTTATGGTTACATTTGCTGCAGGACCCAAGAAGAAAATTCACACTATCGGTGATTCCACTATGTCAGAATATGGTTCTGAGGGAAACACCGATAAGCGCGGTTGGGGAGAAATGCTCCAACAGTTCTTTACTGATAACGTTTCAATCAATAATCGAGGCAAGGCAGGTGCTTCGAGTAAGTCCTTCTATGTAGAGACTCCATTGTGGCCAAGTCTTGTAAAGGGCGGAAAGGATGAGATGAAGGCTGGAGATTACCTGTTTATTCAGTTTGCACATAATGACGAGAAGAATAACGGAGCTGATGGCGAGGAACTCAAGGAATACTTTACCCGTCAGGGAGCATTAAACCGAGTTAATGGTGTGGACTATCGTGGTACCACTCCATTTGAAACGTACAAGGAATATATCCGTAACTTCATTAAGGAAGCAAAGGAAATGGGCGTAAAGCCTATTGTTGTAGGTCCTATCAGCCGTAAGTATTTCTCTGATGATGGAAAGAGAATCACACGTGCAGGAAGACATGACTTGGGAGACAACTTCTCTGTTATTAAAGATAAGATTTTCCTCGAAGGAGAAAAGGTTGGTATCGGCGACCATACCTATGACTATGTTGCCTCTGCAAAAGAGGTGGCAGACGAATTTGATGATGTTCCTTTCATCAATCTTACGGAGCAGACAGCAAGAATGTATCTCAAATATGGTTATTCTTATTGTACTGGTCATCTGTTCTTTGAATCTGACAAAACCCACACTACCGCGCTTGGTGCAGCTTTGATTGCCCGCGAATTTGCATTCATGCTAAGGAGACAGGCATCAAGTGAGACAAATCCGAAGAAAAAAGCGGTATTACAGGAGCTCGCTGACGAAATTGTTATCAGCAAGGGTATTTTTGTGACTCCATATAATGGTGACATGGGATTGGCATACGTCGGTTCTGAGGTCACCAAGACCTTTACTGTCTCAGGTTTCGAGATGCCAGCTGAGAATGGTCAGGTGAAGTTATCTGTAAATAATGACTTCAAGATCTCGTTGGATAAGACCAAATGGAGTGAGTCTGTTGATTTGAAATATTCCAACTCCACCTTTATGGCTCCTGTATATGTTCGTGCCAATACAAGTAAAGGTGGAATTGCTGTCTGCCAACTTACGGTAACAGATGGTACAACAACTAAGTCCCAGAATATCAAGATTGAGAATATTGACAAGGAGGCAGGAGAAGAGGCTTACGCTACATGGGCGCTTGCCAATAAATCGAAGGCTGCAAGTGTAAAGTCACTTGAGGCATCAGAGGTTACGATGTCTGAGATGTTCATTGAGGATAATACAAGGGTTCCTGTTTCTCCACGCGGACATAGAGAGATGATGCTCTTCAATATCGAGGGTGGGGTATGGCCTGATATTGATATCGACGAGGTTTCCACAAGATATATAGAGTTCAAGGCAAGTGTACCTAAGGGTAAGATCTTTAACATAAGCGAGGTTTCCTTGGATATATGTGGCTTCGGAGGCAATAACGCTTGCTATGATGTATATCTCTCAACCAGCGATGATTTCTCTGAACCAGAACTTTTGACCGAGGGTATCAAGATTCCGAAGGACAAATGCACTACTGTAACCAAGCAATTGCTTAAGAGAGTACCACAGGGTCGGAACGTATATATTCGTATATATCCTTGGATGAGGGTTTCTGAAAAGGTGCGTGGCAAGAGTCTCGGTATCTCTGACTTGAAAATCAAGGGTATATTGACTGATGCCCCAGTTGCTCCTACACAGAAGAATTCAAGGTCGGCAGCAAGAAAACCTGCATCAAAAACAGGAAACTCAATAAAGACACCTGCTACTAA
>CACYKX010000383.1:0-785 GCA_902775075.1 uncultured Prevotellaceae bacterium
CCTCCTCCTTGAGGATTCTCACAAATTCGCGAGCACTATTCTTGTTGAATTCCAGGAACGCCCGTTTATCATAGTCGAGCGAATACACCTCCATATAGACCCTACATGGATATTTTTTAGCTTTAATATCTTTCCCTTTATATTCCGCATATTTAGCATCCGTACCAATCTTGAACGCCTTGTCAAACGCTTTAGATTGATATTCGCCAATAACCTGTTGTGCATAGAAGTTTGTGCAGACCAGCAATAAAGAAAGTAATAATGCGATACGTTTCATGGTATTTGTTTTATACGGCAAATATAATGTTTTTATTCTAATCACGCTATGATTACAGCATTTTTCTTTATTCCTTAAAGAAGTAAAGTAGAAATTATGTACCTTTGCCACGAAGTCAATAGGAAGAATAAGAACAATTTGACTTTAACAGGTTTATTTTTGCGTCACATGAATACGAGAGATTCTCAAATATTGCGCTTGGCATTGCCTTCGATCGTTTCCAATATCACAGTACCTCTTCTGGGATTGGTAGATGTCGCCATCGTCGGACATATTGGTAATGCACGTTATATCGGTGCTATTGCAATAGGATCGATGCTCTTTAATGTTATCTACTGGATATTCGGCTTCCTGCGCATGGGGACGGGCGGTATGACCTCGCAGGCTTATGGACGCAGAGATCTCGGAGAAGTGTTGCGTACTCTTATCCGAACATTAACTATCGGCTTTGCTATCGGAACTCTGTTCGTCCTTTTGCAATGGCCTATACTTCATGTGGGTATGTTGG
>CACYKX010000383.1:807-2817 GCA_902775075.1 uncultured Prevotellaceae bacterium
GCTATGCTCAGCCTTTATGGACTTACCGGTTGGTATGTCGGTATGCAGAATACTCGTATACCGATGGTGGTGTCTATCATCCAAAATGTGGTGAATATCATAGCTAGTGTGTGCTTCGTCTTTGTCCTCCATCTGGATATCCAAGGGGTGGCCTTGGGAACGGTGATTGCTCAATGGAGTGGGGTGCTCTTAGGGCTCTTGCTATTGTGGAGATTCTATGGGCGACGTCTGAAACCGTATCTGCATCAAGATACGGATGAAGGTGGCGTGGCGATATTCTCGAAAGTTGCTCTGTCGCGTTTCTTCTCCGTGAACCGTGACATCTTTGTGCGCACCTTGTTCTTAGTGGCTGTATTCTTGTTCTTTACGGCAGCCGGTTCCCGACAGGGAGCAATGATATTGGCGGTGAATACGCTGCTTATGGAATTCTTTACCATATTCTCTTATTTCAGCGATGGCTTTGCTTATGCCGGTGAAGCTCTTGCCGGAAAATATTATGGAGCACGAAATGAAAAAGCTTTTCATGAGGTGGTGCGTCGACTGCTCAGAATCGGTTTTATCATCACGATATTCTTTACCTTATTATATGCTATAGGTGGCCGACAATTTCTGTCACTCCTTACGAGTGACACCGCTGTCGTAGAGTCTTCTATGGAATTCTTTGGTTGGGCTGTTGCTATTCCACTGGCCGGAATAACAGCATTTATGTTGGATGGTGTGTTTGTTGGTATCACCGATACCAAGGCCTTATTGTCATCATCAGTCTTGGCATCGGTAATATTCTTTATCGTTTATTTCTCTTGTCGCGGTTGGTTAGGCAACCATGCACTTTGGTTAGCTTTTATCCTCTATCTTGCCACAAGAGGTATCGTTGAGGCTGTTGTGTACCGTAGGTATTAGACGAGTTTGACGCTCATCGGACTTACGGTAATCAAGTGTCGCTTGTACAGGTCTCCGACGGCACGTTTAAACACTTTCTTACTTACGTGAAAACGTTCGTAGATATCATCGGCTTCGCTCTTGTCACCTAAGTCGCATACACCCTCGTTATCCTTCAGATATTGTAGGAGCTCCTCCGAGAAGTTTTTGGTCTGTGTCATTCCGGTCTGTTGCAGGGCAACATCGAGTTTGCCATCCGGACGGACTCTGCTGATATATCCCTTCACTTTGTCACCGGTATGGAGGTATTGGAATATCTGGTCTTTGTAGAGTAGACCGCTGAACTTGTTGTCGACGATGACCTTGAAGCCAAGATCGGTCTTCTGCCATACCAGTAGGTCAACGGCATCACCATGCTTATATTGTGGACGTTCCTTTGATAGATAGCGTTCTATCTTTGCAGAGGCAACGATGCGATAGCTCTCTTCATCGATATGGATGTGTACGATGTAGCTATTGTCGATTTCCATCTTTTTCTTCATCTCACGGAAAGGACAGAACAGGTCTTTCAGTACGCCCCAGTTGAGAAAAGCACCATACTCGTTGACCCAACTGCATTCCAGATAGGCAAAGTCGCCTACCTTTGCGAGTGGTTGCTCGGTGGTGGCGATAGGTCGCTCCTCCTGATCGAGATATACAAAGCATTCTATCTCATCGCCTGGTTTAACTCCTTCGGGAACATATTTCTGTGGCATGAGGATGTCTCCTTCATCGCCTCCTTCCAGATAGAGTCCGAAAACTTCTCCGAATCCTTCTCGTAATGCCTTTTCCTTGACTTTGAGTGTGTTGTAGTCGCCTATCTTTACTTTCTTCATATTATATCTCGTTTATCTCGTCATAGTTATGTTCTTGATCTCCATCCTTTGTGGTCTCCCCGATGATGAGGCCATCCTTCAGGTGGATGGTGCGGTCGGTGGTCTTCGCAAGTTCTTCGTCATGTGTCACGATGACAAAGGTTTGTCCGAACTTATCTCTCAGGTCGAAGAAGAGTTGGTGCAGTTCTGCCTTGTTTTTCGTGTCCAGACTTCCTGACGGTTCATCAGCCAAGATCACGGCTGGATGGTTTACCAA
>CACYKX010000384.1 GCA_902775075.1 uncultured Prevotellaceae bacterium
TCGAACCAATAAAAAAGAGATATTATGAACTGGTGGATTAAATTCGGTTGCAAGTTGACAGGATGGAGTTCAAGCGTACTGTCACAATGTTCGGAAGCAAGCAAATGCAAGTTAAGCAAATACACGTCTGCGTTGCTGATTCTCATCCTCATCTGGGGTGTTACAGGATTCTGTTTTGCTCAAAGATACATCGGGCTGCCCACATGGGCCTGTGGATTTGTGTCACTGTTCTTCATCACAATTGTCATCATGATTGAGCGTCAAATCATCTTAACTAGCGAAAAGACATTTTCAATGCTGGCTTTCAGAGCTGTCATTGCTTTCATCATGGCCATCGTCGGCTCGACTATATTCGACCAGACGATGTTTGGCAAGGACATCGATAAACAGATGGCAAATACCATCGAAGTACAAGTAGCTGACCTAACCAATCAAAGGGTACGTATCATTGATGAAAAGCTGGCAGCCTTGCACATCGAAATCGATTCAATAGATCGCATAAACGCTGCCTTACAAGCGGACATCAATGCCAATCCATTCGTAATCCAGAAATCAGTCACAAACAGTACATCTAAGCTGGTAATGCCTGACGGACAAATAAAGACCGTTACCAATCCTTCGGTAACTACCAATCAGGTGGCAAACCCGAAACAGGCACTTCTGGAGTCCAACAGCAAAACCGTTGACAAGTTACGTGAACAAGAGCAAAAGTGGACGGAGAAAAAACAGAATGTAGAAGAAGACGTCAGACATGAATGCAAAGAAAGCGTTGGCTTTCTAGAGGAATTAGAAGCAATGTGGGAAATCATCACGACAAGAAAACTGGCCGGTGCATTTTACCTAGTATTCTTCGTTCTCCTTATGAGCCTTGAACTATTCGTCGTCGTAAGCAAAATGGTTGACAGTGAATGTGACTATGAGGCTGCTATAAAAGGTGCTCAAAAAGTAAGAATTGTACAGTTCGCCAATGCATTTAACAGAGTGTCATTGCAAAAAGCCCGTGTCGTATGAAAACCATTTTGCTCGCAGCATTGTTATACTTGACACCTCAAATTTCGATTAGCAACAGCGAGAATGTGTATATTAGCAAAGGCAATAGTGCCTATGCGTATCACATGAAGAAGTCATGCAGAGCACTTAAAAGATGTGTTGAGGAAGGACATGTGATTACTGTCACATTATCGAAAGCAAAAGAAATGGGACGTCGTCCCTGCAAGATATGTTATAAGTAGAATGGCCTGAAGTTACACTTCATCCATTAATATTGTTTATTTGTCGTGTGCGGCCTTGTCCGCAAGGCTGCACACTTTCCAAGAAACCACAGCAAATTATTATAAATATGAACAACGTCAACAACATCTTAGACATGTTCCCAGAAAGGGAAATGAAAGACAAGCTCAACGACATTATCATTGCTATGAACGAGCTTTCCCAAAAGACACCAGTTGTCGGATTCCATCACTCTTTTTATGTACCTGGATGGATAGGCTTCTTCCAGATCATGGCAGTAGAAAATAAGATGAACAAATTCGCTTCACAACCTTTCTGCCGCAACATGAACTATTTTGAGTTTGGTGATTGGATCATCAACAAGTCAAAAGAAATCGCTGAACTTCAGAAAGGGACAGTTTCTGATGACCAGCAAATGACCCAATCACAGAACGAGGCTATTGTTCGTGTGTTTAAGGTTATAACTGCCTTATGGATGAACTACTTACCAGAGGTGTCCACGTATCATAGCATAAAGTACACCGAAACCACTCTTATTTCTCCTGCTGGAATGGTATATAAGGGATTGGAGGAAAACTTGAAAGATTTGGGTTATGGTCAAAGCGATGACAGTAGCCATGATTCTAAGTCCAGCGTGAAAGACGAAGCGAAGGGATGCCTGTACAGCATTGCCGGATATATTTTGAACATTCTCCTGCTTGCCGCCATATTCGGCTTGTTAGGGGCAATATTTGGCTGATTTTTACGTTATATAAATAGCATTCTCCTGCTTGCCGCCATATTCGGCTTGTTAGGGGCAATATTTGGCTGATTTTTACGTTATATAAATAGAAGAAATTTAATGTTGTAAACAGCCGGATAAAGGGTGCTCTGATTTCATTTTCAACAACAATGGAAGAAGATTAGGAAATCCTTTGGAAACAAACAAAAGAATAATTAACTTTACAAGCAAAAAACATGATAGAATTAAGACCAGCTCTCAATGAGGCACTGAGAAACTTAGGTAACTGGAGAAACAAATACCCCTCTCAGGTTTACCCACATAAGATAGTGCTCAACATGATGTATCGCGCATACAGCACACGCTTTGTCTATCAGGCATTTGCCAATGACGAAATGCCTGAATTTGATGACTTCCAAGAAGCTGCAAAATATGTGATTCAATTCTATGGGGAAACAGCTCTTAGAGAAGTTATGCCCTATCTGGAAGGATGGATGGCAAACAACCCATACGAACAAGTTGGGTCTCTCAGCACTGCTCGATATGAGAAATTGGCCACCCAAGCCGAAACCGACAAGAAATATAAGGAGGAACTTGAATTCTCCTATATCTTCGAGTTGTTAAACGACATGAGCGTACTCTATTTCATCGCATTCAGGTTGACTGGAGAATCTGAGGTCGATGCCATCGCTAAAATGAGCGGCGTTATCATAGAGCCCCTCGAACATATGGACTATGCCATTACAAAACAGGTTTTCCAGCAGCTACTTGTAGGAAGATATATGAGTATGAATTACCACCCATTACCTTGACAGAATTGAATGGAGAACTTTCTGTGGTCATATTGTCTGAATGAAGAACAGTATAAAAAACTGTATCGT
>CACYKX010000385.1 GCA_902775075.1 uncultured Prevotellaceae bacterium
TACTTGTTATCGTCACCACGGAAAATAGTAGAAGTAGTCAAGGCTGACTTCTTTAGCTTGCCTTCTTTAACGAGTTTCTGCTTCTCTGCCTTTATTTGTTCAAGCAGTTCTTGCGCTGTACCTTCTTCTGCTATTTGCGGTACAAGTTTTCCTTGAATTGCTTCCTGTAAAATGGACTTTTTTAACTGTTCCTTTATCTCCTCGTTCAACAGATTCAATCTCTCTTGACAAAGAGTATAATTATTTAAGAATGAAGACAATTGTGTTAGTTTCCCAACTATTCTATCTTGTTCCTTTGTTGGAGGTATAGGCAGCAACATTTTTGCAAGTGTTTTGCCATTACAATTTGGTTGAGCTGTAGCTATTGTACCATTTTTGAGTTGCTCCCAATACAATTGGCTCTCCATAAATAATTTCATGTAACGAGGATTAAGTAAAGAACTGTATCTCGTTCTTATCAAATACCCTGCATAAATGGCTCTTTCTGGTACTTCCTCAACTAAAAACGATTTTCCAACAGTACCACCTGTTCGTGCAAAGAGAATGTCGTTTACTTTCAACAGGTATGTATCAATATCGTTTTCTTCGATTTGACAATATGGCACATTGTCCCAAAGAACGCAATTTTCTTGAATGTCGCTAATGCGAACCATTTTTATTGCACCATGTTCCAATGCCGGAGCATTATATCCATATTGAATAGATTGGGATATATTACCCCAACGCTCCCATTCCCACCCCTGTGGTATCTCAAACGGTATCTCCGCATCTATGCACTTTACCTCCCCCGTAGCAAGAAACTTCTCATAATAGGAACTCATAGAAATAGGTTATACATATTGTATAGAGGGCAATGTCGCCCAATAATACAATATAAATATGACAGAAAACACATTTGAGTTTTGCGCCAGGCAAATATGGCGCAGAACACAATTACGGCATACCTGTATGCTGTAAAGGAGTTCAACTCTAAATTTAAGGAGCTGAACAAGAAGAACCTGTTGGTCTATAAGACCTTCTTGATTGAAACGTATAAGCCAAAGACGGTGAACCTACGTATTCAAGCCATCAACAAGTACCTCGACTTTATGGGGAAGTCCAAACTTCGCCTGAAATCTGTGAAGGTGCAGCAGCGTACCTATTTGGAGAATGTCATCAGCAATGCTGATTACCTCTTCTTGAAAAAGAAACTGAAGCAGGAAGATAACAAAGAGTGGTACTTCGTGGTTCGTTTCCTCGCAGCAACTGGGGCACGTGTCAGTGAGCTTGTGCAGATAAAAGTAGAGCATGTACAGGTAGGGTATTATGACATCTATACCAAAGGCGGCAAGATACGCCGTATCTATATCCCGAAGGCTCTACGAGTAGAAGCGGCAGAATGGCTTGAAGACTCGAAACGAACGACTGGGTATCTGTTCTTGAACCGTTTTGGTCAGCGCATCACTACCAGAGGCATAGCGCAACAGTTGAAGAACTATGCAGCGAAGTATGGACTCAACGAGAAAGTGGTATATCCACATTCCTTCCGTCATCGCTTCGCAAAGAATTTCTTGGAAAAGTTCAATGACATTTCTCTCCTTGCCGATTTGATGGGACACGAGAGTATAGAAACGACACGTATCTATCTCAGAAGAACCGCAAGCGAACAACAGACTATTGTTGATAAGGTGATAACGTGGTAAAAATAGAAGTGCATCCTCGATTTTCTACTGACAATGTAGAATATTGGGATGCACTTTAAACTAAGCTATCCTGTGGAAGTAAATCCATAAGGAAAATAGAGAACAGGCTTATTGGTGCAATGATGTAGAAAAGCCGTTGTGACATCCAAATACTTTGCCTCTGCTGACAATATCCGCCATGTGTTGTGTCTGCTTTCGGAATATAGCATCTTGCTCCTTCCTATGTTGGCTCAAAACTTTGCGCTCGTATTCTATTGCCTTGCGGTTGGTCTTCTGCACCTGAGTTACGTTGCGTTCGTACAAGTTGAAAAGGTCAGTGAGTTGGGCAAAGATAAGGCTGATGGACAAGCCTTGCAGACAACCGACCAAGTTCCCTACAAAGTTGCCCCCGAAGGGGTGTACTTACATTGACCCTTCACCGTCAGTACGAGCAGGAAACAAAGGAAATCCGCACGGACGTGGAAGCCTCACGGGAGATGAACGGGCAGACGGTCTATTTCGATGATGATCACCATCCGATCATCAACGAGAATGAAACTAAAGCAGAGGAGCCCCTCTTTGCCCCTGAGGAATACAGCCTGTAGACACAGAATGTGTCAAGGGTGAACAAAGAAAGTTCCGAGAACAAGTACGACCTATAGGTCAAAAAATAAGGAGGGAGACGACAAACGAATGTCGTCTCCCTCATTTATTTATATACAGCAGGTAAGCTTTCAGGGACACAGTCGAAGCAGACACAGGTCCAACATCGAGGTCCTTTCATTCTAACCTCTGCCCTTTATAGCTTCACCACAACGCGGCTGCCACTATACTTGACTACCTTTCCTGCAACCGTATGGTCGATGTCAAGGCCTTGCGCATGTGTCGGACTGACAAGGATGATGTTGAACTTACGGTTTTTCAGCATACCATTGAATGTACCTTTACGGGCTCCGATGGTCAGCGTATGCTGGTGCTCATTCCATGTCATCGGGATGGTGGCGTAGCGTCCTTTCTCGTAGTTGTAGTTAGTATTCTCGTCCTCATAGAGC
>CACYKX010000386.1 GCA_902775075.1 uncultured Prevotellaceae bacterium
ACACTTACCGGAGTGGAAGGATTCAGCGTTACCCCAGCTTTCATACCGGCAGCATGAATCTGTTGGATTGTACGATGAAGATGGGTACAAGCTTCATAATGTACATTCATCATCATAGCACCAAGTTGGGCGGTCTTCTCTATCCATCGCTCTGGGTGGACAACCATATAGTGTACATCAAGTTTCTTCTTACAAGCTTTGGCTACAGCTTCGAGGACAGGGAATCCGAACGAGATGTTAGGCACAAATTCGCCATCCATCACGTCCAAGTGCAACCAGTCAGCCTCGCTACGGTTGATCATATCAATTTCTCCTTTCAAGTCGAGGAAATCAGCTGAAAGGAGAGAAGGAGAGATAATAGTATTCATCTTTTTCTGAGTGATAATTAGTTCAGGCAGAGGACTCCGTCTTTACCTGATTTTTTCATCAAGTTGCATGTGCGGGCGATTCTGCGAATCAACTCCAGCGTTTTCTCAGATGGTTTCATTTCTTCAGGAGTAAAATACTTATTGTTAACAATCTAATAACGTTTTGGTTGGAGGTTTATTTTATCCGATTCCTTTTTTTCTTCTTTTTTATCTCTATTTCGTATTTTTTCTTTAACTTTGCATGCGTTGACATAAACTAATAACATGAATAAAACTAAAATAACGACCTATCAAAAGTGGACAATACTGCAGGCAATAGTTTTCATGCTGTCTGTATTTGTTTATTGGCGCTTTGTGGCCTCTTACGTATTATTCCGTCATGAGGAGTGGCAGATGTTTCTTTTCGACCGCGAATATTTTCTCGAGCGGTTGGTCATGCCATGTGGAATTGCCAGATATACGGGCGAGTTTGTTAGTCAGTTTGCTTTTAATCTGACTGTCGGGGCTTTCGTCTATACTCTTGTGTTCGGTTTGATACAATATCTGTCATGGCTTGTGATGAAACGCCTATTCGATGGTCGTCAGAGCCTTTTCGCTTTGTCCATGGTCCCTTCATTATATCTCATGCTCCTCATGCAAAACTGTGAATATACGATGGCA
The DNA here is from genome assembly GCA_902775075.1 of uncultured Prevotellaceae bacterium. The sequence goes on from CACYKX010000386.1 coordinate 1,029, forward strand.
CTGCCCATCACGTTCCTTGTGGGTGACCTTTTGTTATTGTTCATTCCTTCCAAAAGAATATATGCAGAAATCTATCTGCTTGTTACCCTTCCGATGATGCTATGGATAACGGGTGTGGTCACCATTCCTTTCGCTATGATCGCTCAGCTCTATGTATTCCGTCAGAAATCCTTATCCTCTCGCATCATGTCTGTTATCTTGACGTTGTTGATATGCGGATTACTTTTGACCATTATACCGTTGTGGCTTGATTATCCCGCACATAGTATGAGTAAGGGCGAAGGACTCGCCTATGAACCTTCACAGAATATGATATCTATTTATATATACTGTGTCGTTGTCTTACTGGTTATGATCAGTCCCCTAATCCGTAACCGGTTGTTCTCCGGCGGCAAGATTCCCTCATCAACGAATGTTCGTATGTTCGTATTATCTTTAGGCTTGCTCATCGTTTTTGCTTTCCTTGTCCCTGTTACCCGCGATACCGAGAAAGTCGACGACATTCGTTACGACATGATGATGTGTCATCATGATTGGCAGGGAATCCTTAAACAAAACTCTAATCGTCCGTCGCAAACACTTTCTGCTCAGGTTGTTACCATGATGGCAATGTACCATGTACAAGCTATAGACAAAGAACAATATTTGCAGTTTCTCGTAAAGACGGGACAGCAACCTCAATTCCGTTCCATACCTTTCGTGATAGCCAACGTATATATGGATGCGGGATTCGTGAACATGGCCCAGCGAGCAGCCTTTGACGCGATGGAGTCGATACCGAATTATAATAAGAGCGCACATGCTTTTAAGTGGCTCGTCGAGGCCAGTATCGTTACCGGGCAGAGTAAGGTTGCAGATAAATATATACGACTATTAGCGTCTACATTATATTATCGGTTATGGGCAGAGAGCCTTTCTCCGATGGTCGCCAATCCGCAACTTGTCGGTCGTCATCCGGTATATGGACCGATGCAACGGTTCTACAAGACAACCCCCGATATGTTTTTCTATTAAATGAAGATGATGAAGATTCAGAAAATATTACATATATTCCTTTTAAGTATATGTCTGGGATTACTTGTTTCTTGTGATACGGTTCCCGAGAATGCACAAGATGTCGATAAACTTCCTGTAATTTATCCAGACTATATTGGGGTGACGATACCCGATAGTATAGCGCCACTCGATTTCTCCATGGCCGATGATAACTATTCTAAAATCTACGTAGAAATCAAGGGACTACAGGGTGGCGACATACAGTCCGAGG
>CACYKX010000387.1 GCA_902775075.1 uncultured Prevotellaceae bacterium
GGTGTTCCCCGATTCACGTTGGGAAAGGAACACCTTCAATGTAAGAGCCGTACTCCCTGAACGAACATTCTTGGAGAAGATATTCCTTCTACATGAAGAATTCAGCAAATCTGCTGATAATATCAGAGTTGAAAGAATGTCAAGGCACATGTATGACATCGGACAGATTCTTCAAACACCGATTGCCGAACGTGCATTGAATGATGAACAACTGTATCGTCAAGTAATAGAGCATCGCAAAACTTTTATCGGACTCCGTGGATTTGATTACGATACGCTTTTCCCATCCAGTATATCGATACTGCCACCTGAGTCTGTAAAAGACGCATGGCGCTCAGACTACGAACAGATGCGATTACACATGATTTATGGAGAAAGCATTCCGTTTAATGACTTAATTGAGCAATTCAGGGTTTTGAATGACCATATAAGACAGTTGGGATATCAAAAGTGATTTCAATATAGCATAACAATATGAATATCAAGAGAAATATCATCTTTGCCCTTGAAGCGAGAAAGAAGAACGGTGTGGCAATTACTGAGAATGTACCTATCCGCATGAGGGTGAATTCCCTATCGTATTGATGCAGCTAAGTGGGATGCCACTAAACAAAGAGTAAAAAATGGTTGCACCAATAAGTTGAAAGTTTCTGCATCGGAAATAAATGCTGAATTGACACGAAGTTACACTCTGATTCAAGATATTTTCAAGGAATTCGAACTGCAGGAGTTGATGCCGACCACAGAGCAACTGAAGGATGTATATACATCAAGAACAAAAGTGGAAGATCCAAAAAGTGAAGAACTCATTCACCAAAAGACCTTCTGGGAAATATACGATGAATTTACCGAGGAGAATGGCAAACTTAGCAATTGGACAAAAGCCACTTTCGAGAAATTCGCGGCTCAAAGGAACCATCTTCACGATTTCAACCCCAACATATCCTTTGATGATTTCACAGAGGAAGGTCTGAACGACTATATGGATTTTCTTGGCAACAAGTTAGAAATGAGGAATAGTACAGTTTTAAAACAAATTGGCTTCCTGAAATGGTTTTTGAGATGGAGCATGAAAAAAGGTTTCCATCAAAATGCTGCATACGAAACATTCAAACCAAAGTTGAAGAAGCCAGACAAGCCTATTATCTTTTTGACTCGGAAAGAGCAAGAGCAATTGCGTGACTATCAGATTCCAGACAGCAAGCAATACCTTGAACGAGTACGTGATGTGTTTGCATTTTGCTGCTTTACAGGTCTGAGATATTCGGATGTATACAATCTCCGCCGAAGTGATATTAAGGACGACCACATTGAAATAACTACAATCAAGACTACCGACCATTTGAAGATTGAGCTCAACAAGCACAGTCGTTCTATTCTTGACAAATACAAGGATGTGCCGTTTAAGGACGACAAGGTTCTGCCTGTTATCAGCAATCAGAAGATGAATGATTATCTGAAAGAGTTATGCGAACTGGCTGGCATAGATGCCCCAGTACATATTACATATTATTGCGGACAAGAGCGCATAGACGAAATCCGTCCGAAATATGAAGTGATGGGCACTCATGCGGCCCGTCGAACCTTTATATGTAACGCCATCCTTCTGGGCATACCTGCAACTGTTATCATGAAATGGACTGGACACAGCGATTATAAGGCCATGAAACCTTATATTGATGTCGCCGACGAAACCAAGGCCAGTGCCATGTCGAAGTTTGACTTAATGTAAACTACTGATATGATTATAGAGCCAGAAAAGTATTTTCAATACACTATTCCCAAGTTGCACACTCTATGGAATGGTAAAATTAGGGACTTTAGCCATCAAGCTATAGATGGCTATCAATATTTCATTTCAGCCTACCAGGACAAAAAACTCGTTGTGTTAATTACAACGTCAACCAAAGATAAATTGCAGGTTTACTATGATTCAATGACCAAACAGAAAAGTAATGTGCCATTGATGGAATTGTCGCATACAGGCCGATGGTACGCTAATGGATTTATCTCTGCATACAACTTTTGCGAGCAATATGAGAAGGAACATCCATCAGCCAAGGTGGATTTTGCCCTTTATGCTGATAATCTTGAACAAACAAATGAAATGCAATCATCTTCAAATAAT
>CACYKX010000388.1:0-1650 GCA_902775075.1 uncultured Prevotellaceae bacterium
TCTTCCACTCCGTCAGACGACGGGTATCGGAAGAGAAGTTGACGCCAATCTTATAAATAGTACGTTCATCGCCTTCAAAGGCTTTGGCGTACTGTTTTTTTGTGTCAATTTAGAGATTTCCTTCAAAAACTGCCGGCATAATAACTACGGGCTATATAGGGCGATGGCTCGTAATAGGCGCTGCAGTTGTAATTATCGATAGTTTCACAAATGGGGTTGTTGTAAACACGAAGAATACCGTCAGCATAGTCCTCGCCGCTCTGTAAGGTGTCAAGAATAAGGCGCTTGTATACTTTTCCCATCTGCGTCTCTGTAGGAATCTTTTCACAGAGATTCTTGTCTACTTGCGATACGTCGTAATGTCCGGACTCTAGTTGAAATTCGTCTATCCAGTCTGCGGCCACAGCCAAGGGGTTCTCAGAGTGGAGAACATCGGCTAGCGATAGCTTTTTGGCTAATGCGTCATGTCCCATTTTGTTGGCAACATATTTGTTGGGTTGCTTAAGTTGTCTGGCAACTCGTTCTATCATGTAGCAGACAAAATACAAATCATCTGTCCTGACTTGCTCATCTGGAAAATAAACGTTTTTCATGCAATCATATATTACTACCGTGATATATAGTTTTCAACTCGTTCATGCTGCAAAGATAAAGATTATTCTCAGAACAACCAAGAAAATGTGAAAAAAATGGCACCATTTCTTACCGGGAGGGGAAATGGTGCCTTTGTATTTTGGAAGTATCCGTTTACAGCGAATAGAATGCGGACATCAGTTGGGTGCGGTAGTTTTTGCTGATGCGACTGTAAATCCTTATGTGTTGTCATTCTCGCTGCAAAGGTACGAAATAATGTGGACATAGAGAATGTCTGAAGGCGATAATACTCGTCTCTGTCCGTTAAAGATTATTATATTTGCAACATGTCTGACTGGGGGGCAACCGAACAAGTACCGAACAAGTACCGAACAAGTGCAGGACAAGTACCCGACAAGTACCCGACAAGTACCCGACAAGCTTGATGCTGTCAACCCCAATATTATCAAATTGGTACAGATAATTGGTGAGCAAGAGATGACGGTGAAAGATTTAATGACATCAATTGGTCTTAAGGATAGAGAAAACTTCTTGAAACTTTATCTCAATCCAGCCATCAGCGAGGGCTATGTCCGTCTGCTTTATCCTCAATCCCCTCGCCATCCTCGTCAGAAATATCTGCTGACTGCAAAGGGATTGGAAGTGCTGAAAAGTGTGTAACATACATGGTTCGCGAAAGTAGAATAAATAATAAAAAGGGCTGTCAACTCAAAGTTTGTCAGCCCCATTTATATTTTGCATTGGCAGTGATCGGAGCTATTAGCATCGCCTTACCTTCGCTTTAGCCTGCTTCTAGCCTGCTCCATGGAGCAGCTTAGGAGCAACCTAGGAGCAGCCTAGGAGCAGGCTAGGAGCAGAGTGATAGCAGGCTAGAAGCCTGAAGCAGGCGATTTTTACAGCGAATAGAATGTGGACTTCTGATGACCTTATGCTAGAAAAAGTCTGTCAATAATTTGGGCAGTTCGGAAAAACATGTTATCTTTGCAGGCAGAGATGAATGAAAACGTCCGAAAAGAGCTGTTTCGTAAGCTTAAAAAAGAAAATTGTTTCTGGTCT
>CACYKX010000388.1:1663-2580 GCA_902775075.1 uncultured Prevotellaceae bacterium
CCCTTATAAAAAAGTAAAAAAGGCCTGGATAGAGAATGTCGTTGCTCAGGGAGAGATGTATTATGTGCTCAACAAGTTCTTTGCTTGGTACTACTTCCATGCCAAGAAACCCGGTGCGTACGTCAAAGCCATGGCTACTCGTCAGATGAATAAACGATTTGTTGCATAATGAATGGATTAGCACCACAAACGGCTCTGATTTTTGATGCAATAACTCAGCTTGATTGTATCAAACCATTTGTGCTGGTAGGAGGAACCGCTTTGTCTTTACAAATAGGTAGTCGCCTAAGTGAGGACTTGGATTTCATGAGGTGGAAGCAAGGCCCTAAAGATAAACTTGAAATAGATTGGCCAACAATTAAACGTGAATTAGAGGCTATCGGTCATTTGGATTCAGAGAATATTCTGGGATTTGACCATGTTGAGTTTGTTGTTAGTGGAGTAAAGGTCTCATTTTATGCTGCACCGCGCAAACGGATTCCTCAGATGCAGATAATTGATTACCGTAATAATCTGCGACTTGCTGATGCAAAATCAATCGGTGCAATGAAAATGGAGTTGATGCTTCGTAGAGCAAAGTTCAGGGACTATTATGACTTATACTCTATATTGAAGAGTGGTATTAATTTGGACGAGATGATAGATATGGCGCTAGAGCACTCTGGTTACCGCTTAAAAAGGAAGAACCTTTTGGCAATGATTACAAATGGGGACTTCTTTTCAAAAGACAGTGGTTTTGTGCAACTGTCACCTATTTATGATGTCACCTCTGCTGATATTCAAGACTATATCAAGCAGAAACTGGTGGAATAGTAGTATCTCGTTCAATACTGCATACCATTTTTGGTATAGTGACTCTCGCTCTTCTCTCGCTTTAGCCTTACTGTAGACATACTACTGCCATAGTCTAGCCATAC
>CACYKX010000389.1 GCA_902775075.1 uncultured Prevotellaceae bacterium
GAGCTATAATTTGAGATAAAAAAAGGAGAGGGGCAGAGGGGATGTAACACTCTCTGTCTCTCTATGGTTTTTTAAAGAATATCAGCATAGTATTTACCGTTCAAATAAGTAAAAACTACTTTGGCAGGGAACAGATTCATACCCATTGCAGCGAACCCCACCATGTTAGTTACCCATTCACTTAATTCGGCGGGCAGTTGAAAGCATTCGGGATTTCCGTTTTTGAGAATAGTTGCTGTCGGAGTTAATCTTTGATCTACCCCAACCGATAATACCTCAAAAACCTGAGAACCTTCAGTTAACTGTAAAAAAGGCTGCTTCTTTGAATCAATGAATACTTTTGCCCCTCTATCATTTATAAACGACTCCTGATCGAAAAGTGCTACAGGTTCAATAGGGAGTTTACACTTTCTTACTTCAAAATATCGTGCCAGCTGTTCACATGCAAATGCATTGAAGTATTCCCCTTGCATTGTGATGTTCGACTGGATTTGTTCAGCAGATTCAAAATGATTCATATAATTAAGCAGGGCATTGAAAACAACTAAGTCATCGGAATAGATGCCTGCATATGACTTGTACCATGCTGGTTGCCATTCACAGATAAGCCGATACAGTTTTTTGTATAGATTAAGCTGTACTTCATTCAAGTTAAACCACGTTGGATCAAGGACCTTCTTGTTTATACCATCCTCAACCGATTGGTATCGTAGAGAATCGCATAATCCCTTCAACAGTTTAGAAATGATTCCTGCCAACATATCCGATATGCGCAGACCAGGGTATTTTGTAGAGTCTGCTTCATATGAATTTTCAAGACCAATACTGCGGGCGGTGTTAAGAGTTTTGCTTTCTTTTTCGGGGTCACCTTCTTTATCTATAATCAGCACATAGTCATGAATATTCTTTTCTTTAAGATACTTAGTGAAACCATCAAATGGCATATGATAATCCCAGTCAAGCACTGGAGGATCTGATATATCTTCCAATATGAGCAGTATATCTTGGAATGCCTTACTCTCGGCTTGTTTCAAATCCGAATGGTTTTTATTAATATCAATACGGTTTTGGAAGAAAGTTTTTAATTCTTCAATAAATCGTTCCGGAGATTCATATAAGCACCTGATGATTTCTTGCGGGCGATATATAACAAGGGCTTTGGTAATGGAGTATTTCATTAAATCTGCATCAACTAGCAAGTTGTTATTATATCCTTGGAAAAGTTGCAATACGAGATACTCAATTTTGCTGGAAACCGAAAAGTATACATGATTTGTTTCGTCAAAAAGTGAGAGAAAGTCACTTACAAATTGAGCGTTTTGTTTGTTAAGAGATGCAAAACCGTATTGAAACTGTTTCTGAGAAAGCATTGTACTCTTGATTTCACCGTTACGGTCTTTTCTGTCTGTATAGGCGGTTTCAAAAACTAAATATCGTTGTAGGATATCATCCTTGCTATCATTCCAGCCAACAATCATAGCTATGAAATTATCGTAATAATTCAACGCACTTACAGTCTTGTAGCTGATTTTTCGACTATGTTCAGACTCATCATAGAAAAAATAGTGCTTAGACATCCTAAGTAAGTTCAGAAATACTTCTATTTCCAGCATCCTTCGTTTGGATCCCATTCAGTAACTGGCGCATCTGCCTGGATCAGAAGGGGCTTAACAAATGTCTTGATCCGCCCCATAGCATCATTCATTGAGACTGGGATAAGAGCCTTTTTCTTTTTTATTAATGAGTTCCATCTGGTCTGATGCATCGAATCACTTAGAAACTCATTGCTGAATGCTGCCGTTTCCATTGTGATGGGAGTTTTCCGGTTTGTGAATGTTTCCATGACAGCGTTGCTCAGTTCTTCATAGTTGAAAGGATATTTCTCTGAGAGCACATAAATGTCATAGAAGTCCTTATATCACCGAATCCGATATCAATCCCGATTGGAATTCTGGTCCGGTCAAGATATGCGACCGCTGAGATATGCAGTCCATGATATTCTTTGAATTCGGTGATATCTTCCACTGTAATGGAAGCAAGGTCGAAAACAAGAGCGCCATCGGCATCCTGAGCAAAGATATTACGGAAGACATCTTTCATTTCCTCAGCGCTGTTTGAGATACGTCTGGCCAGCAGGTCAACATCTGTCGTGGCACGCTCATACTTTCTGTCGAAGATGGCATACAGAAAGATGCCGCCTTTCAGAACAAAATGGCTGGCATACGGTGATATCGAGAGCCGATAAATCGTCCGCTCAAGTCCGTAATAGACGAGAGCATCCTGGAACGTGCAGCCGGAGCTGACAGCGAAATTCTTCAGTCTTGCCTTTACGGATTCTGCATTC
>CACYKX010000390.1:0-701 GCA_902775075.1 uncultured Prevotellaceae bacterium
CTTTGCCTTAAATTGTTTCCATACAACAATACGCCCCGAAAGTCACTACTCTCGGGGCGTATGCCGTTAGATGTATGTGTCTTTATTTGGCAACTTTTGACTTTGCTGCCCTTTACTTTCTATTTACACATAACTTTTCTTGTCGTGCCGTCGCTCATCTTCACGATGTTCAGACCTTTCTGCGGCGAGCTGATTCTCTGTCCGCCGACGTTGTAGCGCTCCGTTTCCTCAGCCTTAGCATCAGTCTCTACCGACTTGACAGCGTTCTCTATGCCTTCGACAATGTTTTCAAACTTGTTCCATGCCGGCATGCCTTCATACTTCTCCTTTGTTCCAGCCGGAACATATAGGGTGGCTGTAGTAAACTCTTCGTGATCTTTAACCCAATTGTAGAATGTATTTTCGTTTATCTCAAACGGTTCTTCAATCAAAGATATTACCGATGTCAAGCCTGGGCAATACGCGAAAGCAGCCTCGCCAATGCTTGTTACGCTGTTGGGAATGGTTACCGATGTCAAGCCTGTGCAGCCAAAGAAAGCATAATCGCCTATGTTTGTTACGCTGTTGCCAATAGTTACTGATGTCAAGCCTGTGCAGTACTGGTATTTGCAAGTTGTTTTATATCAACTACTTGTGTGTTAAACGGTAGAAAAGTGATGACGCAGATTCTGTAAAGGGTGCAGATGATGAAGTTTTAACGT
>CACYKX010000390.1:735-2554 GCA_902775075.1 uncultured Prevotellaceae bacterium
CGCGAATTCAACTGGCAAGTGCAATCGCACTTTCTATTGTATGAAGTCCTCTTCATCCTCTAGGACCTCCTTCACAGTGACGGTGAGGATGTCTGTGCAGGCGTTAAGGATTTCTTCCTTTTCCCATTGGTTCTGCTCGTCATCTTGATTGCATGCCTTCATATATTCGGTCTCAGCTGTGCTGAACTGTCGGTAGGCATCCTTGAGTCTGTCGTAATTGTATTTCTTCATCTTCTTTTCCGTTTTGTGTGCAAAGTTACTGTTCTTATTTGATATTTGAGTGACACTTTTTGAATTTTTCTTCAAAACAGGCCATTGGCGTCTCGAATCCGAGCTTTTTCCTTGGTCTTGCATTTATCTTGTCTGCTATTTCCCCTATGTCCTCTTCATCAAGTTCCGAGAACGGCATGCCCTTTGGGATGTATTGACGTATAAGTCCGTTGGCATTCTCTATGGCTCCCTTCTGCCATGATGAGTACGGGTCTGCGAAGTACACCTGTGCACCGAGAGCCTCTGTTATCATCTTATGGCATGTGAACTCCGTTCCGTTGTCTGTCGTTATGGACAGTATGCTGTCTTTGAAAGGGCTGAGCATGGCGATTACTGTACGGGCAAGCTGCTCCGCGTCCTTTCCATACTTGAGCTTCTCCATGAACAGTCTGTTGGTATTCCTCTCTATGACGGTGACTATTGCATGCTGGTTGTTCGGTCCGACGATGGTGTCCATTTCCAGGTCACCGAACCTCCTGCCGTCCGCCTCTGCGGGCCGCTCGTGTATGCTGACCCTGTCGGGGATGTTTACCCGTTTTGCCCCCACTGGCCTGCTGCGGTGCTTGAGTCTGTGCCTGAGATGCTTGTACAGGGTCCCCCTGTCGTGCTTGTCCTGCCTGATCCACTTGTAGATGGTCTCATGGGATATCCTTATCCCGTCTCTTGCCAGATAGCCGGATATCTGCTCCGGAGACCACTGGTCATCCACAAGATGTTGCCTGACTTCGCTCCATACAGCCTTGCTGATGGCACGGTTACCCGGCTGGCGCCTGCTGCGCTTGTCAGCCCTCTTCTGTGCCCAGTCCCATTTGTACACCCCACGCTGGCTTGAGTTGCGCTTCAACTCACGTGTGACAGTGGAAGGATGGACACCTATCGCTTCCGCGATTGACTTTTTTGAGCATTTCCTTTGTAGTAACACAGAAATTGTGTACCTTTGCTCCGAGGTTAGTTGTTTGTACATAAGCAATGCAAAGTTAATTAATCTCTGGGAGATTCCGGTCTCCCATTATTGTTTTTTGCATTGCCAGATTGAAATCAGCTCCCTTTCTCCTCTCTTGGGGGCTGCTCGCCCCCAAACCCCTCGGTGTTTTTCAGGTATTAGTCTTGGCTTCGCCTCTACCTGCTATCTTGAACTTAGGCATGATATTGGTGTGATAGAAAAATTAGGCAAATCACATTACGGTCGTTTGTCCACTATTATATATATCTATTATTATCCCAAAGATGCTAGTAATTGCATACGACAAGAGAAATGACACCCCAAATAATGCACCCATGTTTATATATTCTGCAAATTCTGATGTGTATCCCCATTCAATACATACAGCAATAATAATTGAGAATATCACGCTAACAGCCAGTAAAGTAAGGCAAGCTGCAAAACCTGCATTTATTCCCTTGATAAATTTTCTTCCTTTGTCAGTCTCTGTTGCTTTCTTAAAAGAATCTCCAGTAAAGAATGTGAGTAATACTGTGTATGCAGCAAGTACTAAACCTATCATAGCTGGCACTATTTCGTTTGCCAATCCTGTTACGGTTTTTAAAA
>CACYKX010000391.1 GCA_902775075.1 uncultured Prevotellaceae bacterium
GATTTCCAGTCTGGAACTCCGTTTTGGCATTAAGGCAAACCGAGATAAGATAGTTTCATTCGAACAGAACGACCAACTTAAAGGTATCGAGTTTCTTTCTGATCTTATTGATGCAATAATTAATCACCAGCCGTTGAAGATGACTTATCGTCCATACAAAGGGGATGAACAGACTATGGTCATTCATCCTCACTATTTGAAGCAGTATAATTCTCGATGGTTTCTGTTTGGACTGGAAGATCACGGAGAATATGGAATGAGTCCCGTGAACAAAGCACTCGACCGAATAGTAAAGTTCTCTATTGCCAAAGTGCGATTTGAGGAGAACGATATGATAGATTATGAGACTTATTTCGATGATATTGTAGGTGTAACCCACGATCGTAAGCATCCTGATGTTGAGCATGTGGTAATGAGATTCTCAAAAGAACGCTTCCCATACGTTGTTTCAAAACCAATTCACCACAGCCAACAGGTTGTGAATTCGGACGAGGGTATCATCTCTATTGATGTACGTATTAACCGTGAGTTGGAACAAAATATTTTCTCGTTTGGACAGCAGGTAGAAGTGCTTTCTCCAGAGTGGTTTCGCAATCAAATAATAGAAAAATATAAAGAAATAGTAAAAATCTATGGAGTGTGAAGATAGACTGCACAATACATATTTAGCTTTGCACCCGTAATTCGAATTATATGGCATTAGATAAAGAGAAATATAGAATATTTGAGCACATCAGCGATGTGGACATCTCAGAGCAAGACATCTGGGACTATGAGCCGTGCTCAATAAATTGCTGATAGACCATACTATGTCGGCAAGAGTCAGGGAACTTGAAAACGACCAGACTAAGTTTGCCAACATTTTCTGGGCCACTAACGATTATGAGGCACAGCGTGAAGGAGAGGACAAAGAGGGCTATCGCTATGATGACCAAATAATGCCGGAAAAGATTATCGGCCAAAATGGTCGTGTCATCATGCCTCGTGTGCTGAAAGACAAACAGCTTCAGATTGATCGTACAAGGGACAAGGCAGAAGTGTTCACTCCTTCTTGGGTCTGCAATGCACAGAACAATCTGATTGATGAAGCATGGTTCGGACGCAAGGACGTGTTCAACCATGAGGAAGTCAATGAGGATGGCATTCATTCGTGGATTCCTACTGAAGGAAAGATTGAGTTTCCTGAAGGTGACAAGCAGAAAACATGGAAAAAGTATGTCACCGAAAACCGACTGGAGATTACTTGTGGCGAGGCACCTTATTTGGTAAGCCGTTATGACACAACAACTGGTGAAGCCATCCCTATTCAGAATCGAATTGGTTTGCTCGACCGCAAGCTTCGTGTAGTTAGTGAGAATATTGGAGAGCCTGGGGAATGGCTTGAATGGGCACGTAAAGCCTATATGCACACTTACGGTTATGAGTGGCAAGGCGACAACCTCCTTTTAGCTCGTGAAGCATTGCTTTACACCTTCATCGAGTATTTCAAGGCACGTTTCCCTGAAGAAGAGTTGAAGAAATCTTCCGTTGTTAGTATTGCACGTATTATTTCTTGGAACCTGTGGCAGATGGACGGTATCAAAATGGTGATACCCGACAGTTGCGATAAGCAATACGAAGTAAACCTATGGGGCGAGAAAATCAAACGCGATTGCAAAGCTTGTAAGGATGGAACTACCACAAGTCACATCGGTTATCACTGTCTCATTAGAGACTGGAATAAGAAGAAACCCAAAGAGGGCTATACGTTAAAACCCGGAGAAGATCCCAACTCAAGTCCTTGGCAGAAGATAGAGTTCCAATCTCTACTCCACAGTCACAACCGTACTGTGGATGAAGATGATGAAGAATAATAATTTGTAACTAAATATCCCACACGATATGAGCATTAAATACACAATTACCCAATCGAGACTCCTGTACGTTCTCACTATTAGCGACAGGAAGCATGCCAATCTTTTGAAGGTTGGTGAGGTGTTTGTTGACAACGATGTTGCCGACATTCCGAACAAACAAGTGCTCTTCAAGGCCGTTCGTGAAGTTCTTGACAAACGTTCCTACATGCAAGGTGTTACTTACCATATTGAGCATGTAGAGTGTAC
>CACYKX010000392.1 GCA_902775075.1 uncultured Prevotellaceae bacterium
AAGATGATTATAAACGTCAGATTTTTAATTACTATCTTCGCTGGGATGGTGAATATAAGTTGGGATATAGTTCTTCAGTAAAGAAACAAACAGCCAAGGATGCCGACGAGTTTATATACCTTACAGAGGATTTAGCAAAACTCCAGTTCCGAAATGCAAATCTAAAACTGACAAACGAACTTGATGTATCTAAATTGACATATAAAGAGATTAGCAGTCTGTTTTCTTTTAAGCATAAGGGCTTGATATTGTTTAAAAAGGATGATATCTATGACAACTATTGGCAAGAATGCCGCTACCTGGAAGAAGATGACGAAGATAATGAAGGTGAAGAAGGTATCGCATTGGTTTTCACAAATCAATGTAAACATCGTATAACCTATAAATCAGAACTGCTGCTAAAAAAGTATGCCAATGTTTCGATTTATAGGGTTAAGCATTCATACAGTACAAGCGACCTGTACACGACCAAACGCTTCTATTCTCTTGAAGGAGGGTTGAAGATTGGAAGGTCTTCTTATTTGTTAGGAGCTGGCCCGTTGTTAGTCGTAACAAAAAAGAGCAGATTCTGGGTGGATGGTGAACCTATGGATTCTTCTTCTGAGGACACCTTTGATTTAAGTCGTCTTGAAGCTGGTAATCATAGTGTCAGGTTTCCGAACTATAAGCGAATAGAGTTTGAAATCGTTCGAGATAACGCTTTTTCTCCTCAATGGCTGGATAGTTACAACAAGTGGGGCATCGACGTTGAAGGGGCTTTATGGGATTCATTCAAGAAAGAAATAGGAATTGTCGGTCTTGATTATACGTCTATTCCACAAGATAGCGATTCTGCGCTAAACGCTAAACGGTAGTGTTCTTCAGCGATGGGGAATGATGCATGTTTTTAGCAACATGCAAAAGAATGAGAGTAACAGTGCAATTAAGGTTTTATCAAAAATAAAGAATCAATATGAAAACATTTGATTTTGAGAATAGTAATCCTGTTGGATATGTTGATATATTACCAAATGGTAATGCAAACATTGACATAGTGGGCTATGTCGATAGTCTAAGTGTATTTCATCACCTTAATTCGAAAGAAATTGTAGAATTGTTCCCACCAAAAGGAAGAGTCTTTGCTCACAATTTCATTCAAAAGTACGAGTCGTATCGCAACAGATTGGTGTGTCTGGCTGTTATGCCAAATGCAAAGGATGGTGAGGGATTGGATTCATTTATTTGGGACAAATCTGTAACTGTTTATGAATTTGGAATCCAACTCAAACTATTAAAAGCTAATCTAAACGAGGATGGCGAAAACAATTTCTGTATTTTCCAGGAGAATGATTTGATAGAGTCTAAATCGGACAAATATATCCTTTCTGGTGATAAGGTGTATTATGTCAAGGCGAACAGCAAAGACAGACTCATTCCTTATTGGAACATTTCAAGCCTTGATATAATAGACACTTCGTTTGGCAAGAAGTATATCGCTGCATTCCAAATGCCTGAAAAAGATGGATGTATTGACATTACCAATGATGACCAGCTCATTAATTGGTTTATGTCCAAAATTTTAAGTAAGCATTACACGGAAATCATGGCTGGTGAATCATTTGAGGTTGTTGAACAATATCTTGTCAAAGCCTTCAATGATATGAAAAACCTTACCCCTAATGTATATAAGAGCCGTCTGGAAAGAATAAAGAGGATAAGTACGAACTTTATCATGACACTGGATGAGTTACATGCTATTTCCGAAACGCTATAATGAAGAACTGAAGAAGGTCAAGAACGAACATGAAGCCTCTGTAAACTCGATTTCTGACGATAAAGCTAAAGCTGTTGCTGAATTGGAGGAAAAGAAGCTGGAAATAGAGATTCTTGACGAGACTATTGCCTCCAAGAAACAGAATATTGACGCTCTTGATGATTTAGTTAAGAAAGCAAATGAAAGAAAGAATGATATAGTTTCGGATTTTGCTATAATAAAAGAAGTCTTAGGTGTTGGAGTCTCTTCAAACTCTAATGCTGGAAATAATGGTGATAGTACTGAGGCGTTATCAGCAAAGACTCTGAACATTGAAAGAATCGATCAAGCAGGGACAGAATGTATAATGTTTAATGCATATCAGAAAGCTTTAGAGGATACCTTAAAAGCCAACAAACTCCCATATCAAACAGCATCTTCCATGGCAGAAATGTTGGCTGAATACAAAATGTTGCTTGTTCCTGATATTGCATATGCTATGTCTTTCATTCATGCTGCTCAGAGATGTGTATATGCCATTGAGTACGTAAATGTCGGATGGAAGTCTTTCGACAATCTTTGGAGAGAAGGCCTTCAGGAAATGGTAGAACAATGTGGTAAAGAACCAGATTTAATGCACTTCCTTGTCCTTCAGAATATCAATCTGTCATATCTTCCTAATTATATGCAGCCCATTGTTGATATTCAAATGGGAATTTCATCAAGTCTTCCACAAGGGATGCCATTCCCAGAGAATCTTAGGATTCTGTGCACGCTTGCTGATGGGGATGTTCTACCACTGAGTGAAAAAGCTTTGAGTTATATCGGATGCGTCGAAAAATCCGATAAAGAAATTCACGTAAGTAAGTTTAATACAGCTTACAAAGAGAAATACGGGTTCCTTTCTCCTTCCAAACTAAAAGATGGAAGTGACGGATTAAGTAATGTTCCTAACTTCTATAAATCTTATATAGATGAGTAGATCCGCTGATAAGATACAGAAGGCCCAACAACTACTTTATGTCTGGATAAGTCACTTTGACAAAAGGAGTTTGGAAAGCATTAAACAGAATTGTGACTAT